>NZ_JBWKYD010000003.1:65661-314389 GCF_059423585.1 Janthinobacterium sp. GW460-12-1-14-LB5
CTGGAGCGGGAGAAGAGTCTCGAACTCTCGACCTCAACCTTGGCAAGGTTGCGCTCTACCAACTGAGCTACTCCCGCATACGAACCGCTATTTTACTGCCTTTTGCTACCGTTTACCAGTGCTGCTTTACTGCTGATCCAGTGTTCACTGGAGCGGGAGAAGAGTCTCGAACTCTCGACCTCAACCTTGGCAAGGTTGCGCTCTACCAACTGAGCTACTCCCGCAGTGGACAACATTGTATCAGAAGCTCTACTACATCGCCAGTACTACTTTTTACTGCATTTGCTGTTTTTACCTATGACACGATCCAGAAAACTGGAGCGGGAGAAGAGTCTCGAACTCTCGACCTCAACCTTGGCAAGGTTGCGCTCTACCAACTGAGCTACTCCCGCGTCATCAACAACAGGCCAGCATTATAGAGGGATTACAGGGGCTGTCAACGGGCAATATCTGGTCTTTTGCAAAATATTTGGGGTCAGACCCTTTGGGTCTGACCCCAGCTCTTGCGTTTGGGCTAAATACTTCAATGCAAGTTGCCGGCCTTTTCCTTGATCAGTGGCCATGCCAGGCGCAAGTAATAGAACATCGACCACACCGTCAGCACGCAGGCGATCCACAGCAGCTTCTCGCCCCACACATGGGTGTCGATCGCGCCGAAGATCACTTCGTGGTACAGCAGCAGGGGAATGGCCGTCATTTGCGCGGCCGTCTTGATCTTGCCGATCGAACTGACGGCCACCGATTTCGACGCGCCGATCTGCGCCATCCATTCGCGCAAGGCGGAAATGGTGATTTCTCGGCCGATGATGATGAAGGCCAGCACGGCATTGACACGGTCCAGCTGCACCAGCACCAGCAAGGCGCCCGCCACCATCAGCTTGTCGGCCACGGGGTCGAGGAAGGCGCCGAAGGCCGAGGTCTGGTTCCAGCGCCGCGCGAGGAAGCCGTCGAACCAGTCCGTGACGGCGGCAATGATGAAGACCAGGGTGGCGACCAGGTTCTGGTCGCCGTGCAGCAGCATCGACGGCGGCAGGTAAAACACGCCGACGACGAGCGGAATCAGGGCCACGCGCAGCCAGGTCAAAAGGATGGGAATATTAAAAGGCATAAGAAGCAATCGGCCGACGGGTAAATTGAGCATGAAGAAAGCGTGAAGAAAGCGCCACTAGTCTACATGGCCCCGGGGTATTAGCCTAGTCCGGTTGCCGCAGCGCTGGACCAGGCCTGTATGCATCAATGCAACTGCTTGTAGATTTCTTCCGCCAGTTGCGTGGAAATCCCCTCCACCGACATCAGATCCTCGACGCTGGCGTCGACCACGCCGCGCAAGCCGCCAAAGCGCGACAGCAGTTTCTGGCGGCGCTTGGCACCGATGCCTTCTATCTCTTCCAGACGCGAGGTCTGGCGCGTCTTGGCCCGCTTGGCGCGCATGCCCGTGATGGCGAAGCGGTGCGCCTCGTCGCGGATCTGCGCGATCAGCATCAGGGCCGCCGATTCCTTGCCCAGTTCCTGCGCCGCGCGGCCATCGACGAACAGCAGGGTTTCCAGGCCAACTTTTCTGCCCTCCCCTTTTGCCACGCCGACGATCAGGCTGATATCGAGTCCCAGTTCGGCAAACACCTGGCGCGCCATTTCGATCTGTCCCTTGCCGCCGTCGATCAAGACCACGTCCGGCATCACGCCGTCGCCATTCGCCACCTTTTCATAGCGGCGCATCAGGACCTGGCGCATGGCCGCGTAATCGTCGCCGGGCGTGATGTCGTTGATGTTGTAGCGGCGGTATTCGCCGTTCTGCATGGCGTGGTGGTGGAATACCACGCACGACGCTTGCGTCGCCTCGCCCTGCGTGTGGCTGATGTCGAAACATTCCACGCGCAGGCTGTCGAGGTCTTCCGTCTCCAGACGCAGCGCTTCGGCCAGCGCCCGCGTGCGCGACTGCTGCGAGCCCTGCTCCGACAGCAAGCGCGCCAGCGAAATCTCGGCGCCCTTTTGCGCCAGCTCAAGCCACTGGCGGCGCTGCCCCTGCGGCTGGAAGATCAGGTTGATGCGGTGGCCGCACTGCTCCATCAGCGCCACCATCAGGGCCGGCTGGTCGAATTCGATGTTCAGGATCAGGGTGCCGGGAATGAATTTTTCCGTGTAGTGCTGGGCCAGGAAGGCTGCCAGCACTTCCACCTCGATCGGTTCCTCGGCAATCGCCGCCGCGTCGCTGAGCTGGCTGGGGAAATACGCGCGGTCGCCCAGGTGGCGTCCGCCGCGCACCATGGCCAGGTTGACGCAGGCGCGCCCGCCCTGCACCAGCACGGCGATGATGTCGACGTCGGCGTCGCCCGTCGTTTCCATGCTCTGCTGGTGCAGCACGCGCGACAGCGAGGCGATCTGGTTGCGCACCACCACGGCCTGCTCGAATTTCAGCTCGGCGGCAAACGCGTGCATCTTCTTTTCCAGGTCGGCCATCACTTCGCTCTGGCGCCCGCGCAGGAAGCGCGCCGCGTTTTCCACGTCGTTCTTGTAGTCTTCCTTGCTGATCAGGTCCACGCACGGCGCACTGCAGCGGCCGATCTGGTGCAGCAGGCAGGGCCGCGTGCGGTTCGCGTACACGCTGTCCTCGCAGGTGCGGATCAAAAACACCTTTTGCAGGATCTGCATCGATTCCTTGACGGCCCAGGAACTGGGGAATGGCCCGAAATACTGGTTTTTCTTGTCCACCGCCCCCCGGTAATACACCATGCGCGGCGCATCGCCGTTGGTGATTTTCAGATACGGATACGACTTGTCGTCGCGGAACAGGATGTTGTAGCGCGGCTGCAGCGCCTTGATCAAGTTGTTTTCCAGGATCAGCGCTTCCGCTTCGCTGTGCGTGACCGTCGTTTCCAGGCGCGCGATGCGCTCGACCATCATGGCGATGCGGGGGCTGGCCAGGTTTTTCTGGAAATAGCTGGAGACGCGCTTTTTCAGGTCGCGCGCCTTGCCGACGTACAACACCTTATCGGCGGCGTCGAAATAGCGGTACACGCCGGGCAGGTTCGGCAGCTTGGCGACGGTGGCCAGCACCTGCGCGCGCGGGTCGGGTGGCGTTTCCGCCAAGGAAGATTCTGGGCTTGCTTCGGTCATTGCTGGCTCATTCTTGCACTGCTTGCTCCACGATCACGAACGCGACCGCATATTCTTCTTCATCGCTGATCGTCACTTGCGCGCTCAGCCGGTTTTTTTCCATGAATTCCGCCAGCACGCCGCTGCAGACGATCATCGGCTTGCCGCTGGGGTGGTTCAGCATCTGCGCGGCGGGCCAGGTCATCGGCATGCGCAAGCCCAGGCCGATGGCCTTGGAAAACGCCTCCTTGGCCGCAAAGCGGGTGGCCAGGAAACGCACGCCGCGCACGGCGTTCTTGGCGCTGCGGGCGCGGAATTTCTCCAGCTCCTGCGGCCCCAGTATTTTCTGCGCGAAACGTTCGCCATGGCGCGCCAGGGCCGCCTCGATGCGGGGAATCTTGCAGATATCGGTGCCGATGCCGTAGATCATGGCGCTCTCCCTTGTACGCGCTTATGCTTTACCAGCCAGGCGCGTGGCCACCATGATGGCCTTCATTTCGCGCACGGCGTTTTCCCAGCCGACGAACACGGCATGGGCGACGATGGCGTGGCCGATGTTCAATTCGGCAATATCGGGAATGGCAGCGATCGCCTGCACGTTGGTGTAATGCAAGCCGTGGCCCGCGTTGACCTTCAGGCCGCGCCCCACGCCGAACAGCACGCCAGCCTTGATGCGCTCCAGTTCAGCCTGCTGCTCGGCGCCTGCCGTATCGGCGTAGCGGCCCGTATGCAGCTCGATCACGGGTGCACCAAGCTCGGCGGCGGCGGCGATCTGCTGCTCGTCGGCATCGATGAACAGGCTCACGCGGATGCCCTCGCCCTGCAATTGCTTGACGGCAGCCTGCACTTCCTTGAAGTAGCGCACCACGTCCAGCCCGCCTTCCGTCGTCACCTCCGTGCGCTTTTCCGGCACCAGGCAGACGTCGGCCGGCTTGATGCGGCAGGCAAAATCGATCATCTCGGCCGTTACGGCCGCTTCCAGGTTCATGCGCGTGAGCAACTGCGGCGCGATGGCGATGACGTCCGCATCCTTGATGTGGCGGCGGTCTTCGCGCAAATGCAGGGTGATGGCGTCGGCGCCCGCCTGTTCGGCCAGCAGGGCCGCGCGGATCGGGTCCGGGTAGGCGGTGCCGCGCGCATTGCGCAAGGTGGCCACGTGGTCGATATTGACGCCCAGGTCGATGACGGGGCCGGAAGGCTGCAAAAAGCTCATAGTGATGGTATCCGTAAAGTGCCGTAGCGCAACAATCCAGCGCTACAGCTGCATTAAATCGATCAGTATCTGGCGCGTATTCAAGGTGGCGCCACCCAGTTGATGGGCCAGCAAAAAACGCATCAGCAGCTTGCTTTGCGCCTGCGTGGCCACGTCAAGATAATCTTCGCGCTCCATGTCGAGCAGGGTCTTGCCCGTGATTTTCGGCCAGGCGTCGCTGGCGCGCGCCGGGCGCGGTCCCCGTTCCGGGTCGACCACGTACACCTGCCCTGCCTCGACGGCCTGGCGCGTGCCCGTGCAGCGCGTCAGGTCGGCCGCCACGCCCGTTTCCTTGAGCAGCGCGCGCTCGAACTTGCGCAGCACGATGGGCGGCGGCTCATTGTGCGCCAGTTGATTCAAGGTAGCAACGTAGTGGTCGAACAGGACGGGATGCGGGTCGTCGCGCGCCAGCAGTTTGACGAGCAATTCGTTCAGATAGAAGCCGCACAGCAAGGCAGTCTTTTCCAGCGGCAACATGCCGCCCACCCATTCGGCGCCCGTCAGGATGCGCAGCTCGGATTTGCCCGTCCAGCCCGCCTGCAGCGGCTGGAAGGTCTGCAGCACGCCGCGCAACTGCGAATGGGGCCGCTTGGCGCCCTTGGCAACGAGCGCGATGCGGCCGTACTCGCGCGTAAACACGTCGACGATGAGGCTGGTTTCTTTATGCGGGTAGCTGTGCAGCACGAAGGCGGGCTGGCCCGTGATGCGGCCGTCGCGCGCGGGCGGACGGCTGCGCCGTGGCGCTGTGGGAGGTGCGGCCGGCGGCGCGATGGCCGCCGGCGTGGAGGCGGCGAGTGAAGCTGGCGCGAAATCAGGCTGCGCTGGCGTGGTGGTGCTCATGCGTGTAGCGTCGCCCCCGGGTTGCCGATTACTCGTAGCCGTAGGCGCGCAAGCCCGCCTCGTTGTCAGCCCAGCCCGACTTGACCTTGACCCAGATTTCCAGGTACACGGGGCCGCCGAACAGCTTTTCCATATCCAGGCGGGCCTGGGTGGAGACTTCCTTCAGGCGCGCGCCCTTGTTGCCGATAATCATGGACTTGTGCGTATCGCGCTCGACCAGGATGGCGGCGAACACGCGGCGCAAATCGCCTTCCTGCTCGAATTTCTCGATCAGCACGGTACTCGTGTATGGCAGTTCATCGCCGACAAAACGGAACAGTTTTTCGCGCACGATTTCCGAGGCGAGGAATTTTTCGCTGCGGTCCGTGATGTCGTCCGGGCCAAAGATGGGCTGGTTTTCCGGCAGGAAACGCTTGATTTCGTTCTGCAAGCCTTCCAGTTGGAAATGCAGCTTGGCGGACACTGGCACGATGGCGGCGAAGTCGCGCATGGCGGCGATCTTTTGCGCAAACGGCAACAATACAGCCTTATCCTTGACGCGGTCGGACTTGTTGATGACGAGGATGCATGGCACTTCCTTCGGCAGCAGATCCATCACTTGCTGGTCGGCCGGGCCGAAGGTGCCCGCCTCGATCACGTACAAAATCACGTCCGAGGAAATCAGGGTGTTCGTCACCGTCTTGTTCAGCGTCTTGTTCAGCGCGTTCGAATGACGCGTCTGGAAGCCGGGCGTGTCGACGTAGATGAATTGCGCGTCCGGCACCGTCTGGATGCCCGTGATGCGGTGGCGCGTGGTTTGCGCCTTGCGCGAAGTGATGCTGACCTTCGCGCCGATCAGCACGTTCATCAGGGTCGATTTGCCCACGTTGGGGCGGCCCACGATGGCGATATAGCCGCAGCGGAAGTTGTCGGGCATTTTGGTGGCTGTCATGCTAGTGTCGATTCTGTTTAATGTGAGCGGCGATCGCCGGGGCTGCTGGAGCTTGTGCGTCGTCGCTCTGGATGGTGGCAATGCCGGCCAGCTTGAGCTGGGCGGCGCGCGGTTTGGGCTTGCGGCTGGCGGCAGGCGACTTCAACAGTGCCTGCTCGGCCACGTCCAGCGCCAGTTTGGCGGCGGCTTGCTCACCGGCGCGGCGGCTTCCGCCACGGCCGTAGACCTGGATGTTCAATTTCGGCACCAGGCATTCGATCTCGAATTCCTGGCTGTGGGCGGCGCCATGGGTGGCCACCACGTTGTACTGTGGCAGCGAAATTTTCTTGCTTTGCAAAAATTCCTGCAGCAGGGTCTTGGCATCCTTGCCCAGGGTTTGCGGATCGACCGAGTCGAGGATGGGGATGTAGAACGCGCGGATCACCGTGCTGGCCGCGTCGAAACCCGTGTCGAGGAAAATCGCGCCCAGCAAGGCTTCCAGCGTGTCGGCGAGGATCGATGGACGGCGGAAGCCGCCCGATTTCAGTTCGCCTTCGCCCAGACGCAGGAATTGCGACAATTCCAGCTTTTGCGCGATTTCATACAGCGACTGCTGTTTCACCAGGTTGGCGCGCAGGCGCGACAAATCACCCTCGTCGATGGTCTTGAAGCGTTCGTACAGGATGGAAGCGACCACGCAGTTGAGGATGGAGTCGCCGAGGAATTCCAGCCGCTCGTTATGCAAACTGCTGTGGCTACGATGCGTCAAGGCTTGCTGCAACAGGCCAGCATCCTGGAACGTATAGCCTAAACGGGTTTGCAATAGCTGAAGATTCATTATTGTTTCTGTGTCATCTGATTGATTCGGCTGGCCGCCGCGCGGGGGATTGGCGCGGCAGC
This sequence comes from Janthinobacterium sp. GW460-12-1-14-LB5, assembly GCF_059423585.1. Classification (NCBI taxonomy): domain Bacteria; kingdom Pseudomonadati; phylum Pseudomonadota; class Betaproteobacteria; order Burkholderiales; family Oxalobacteraceae; genus Janthinobacterium; species Janthinobacterium sp. GW460-12-1-14-LB5. The sequence goes on from NZ_JBWKYD010000003.1 coordinate 72,657, forward strand.
CATGGGTATTACATGCAAGAAAGACTTAATGGATGCCGCCCACTCTTTTCGGGTTGCTGAAGTTCATCCATACGAGGAAAGCCTTGCCGACGATGTTTTCGTTCGGTACGAAGCCCCAGTAGCGGCTGTCCGCGCTATTGTCGCGGTTGTCGCCCATCATGAAATAATTGCCTTGTGGCACTACACACGTAAAGCCGTCTTCGTTGTAGTTGCACGCCTCCTTGTGCGGGAAATCCTTGACTTCGCGCAAGTTCAACGTGGGAGCAGGCTCGTCGTTGAGGATGCGGTGGCTCACGCCCGTCAGGTTTTCTTCCAGCTGCTTGTGGTAGACCGTGCTTTCGTCGTCCAGGTAGTCGTCCAGCGGCGTGTACTGCACTTCCTTGCCGTTGACCGTCAAGCGCTTGTTTTCATAGGTGATTTTATCACCGGGTACGCCGATCACGCGCTTGATATAGTCTTGCGACATATCTTTCGGGTACTTGAACACCATCACGTCGCCGCGCTGCGGATCGTTGACTTCAATGATGCGCTTGTTGACGATCGGCAAACGAATGCCATAGGTGAACTTGTTGACCAGGATCAAGTCACCGACCAGCAAGGTCGGCACCATCGAGCTCGACGGGATCTTGAACGGCTCGTACAAAAACGAGCGCAGGCAGAACACGAGGGCGATGACGGGAAAGAAGCTGCCCGAATACTCGACCCAGGTCGGCTGGCGCAGCAGGGCCGCCTCGATGGTGGCACGGCTGCCGCCCGCATCGGACTTGATGCCCTCGGCGGCCAGCTTGGACTGGCGCGCATCGAACTCGGCCAGGGCGCGGTCGGCCGCCTTGCGGCGCTGCTTGGACAGATAAAACACATCCAGGCACCAGACCAGGCCCGTCAACACCATCAGCACGAACAGGATTAAAGCGAAATTTCCTAAAATCACTTGCAGGTTCATTGATCAACCATCCACTTGTAAAATTGCCAGGAATGCTTCTTGCGGGATCTCCACGGAACCCACTTGCTTCATGCGTTTCTTACCCGCTTTTTGTTTTTCCAGCAATTTCTTCTTGCGGCTGATGTCGCCGCCATAGCACTTGGCCAGCACGTTCTTGCGCAAGGCTTTCACGTTCTCGCGCGAAATGATGTTCGCGCCGATGGTCGCCTGAATCGCCACGTCGAACATCTGGCGCGGGATCAGTTCACGCATCTTGGCAGCCACCTGGCGGCCGCGGTACTGGCTGTTCGAACGGTGGACGATGATGGCCAGCGCATCGACTTTTTCGCTGTTGATCAGCATGTCGACCTTGACCACGTCGGCCGCGCGGTATTCCTTGAACTCGTAATCCATCGAGGCATAGCCGCGCGACGTCGATTTCAGGCGGTCGAAGAAGTCCAGCACGATCTCGGCCATCGGCATTTCATACACGAGCTTGACCTGGCGGCCGTGGTAGCTCATGTCCATCTGGATGCCGCGCTTGCCGATGCACAAGGTAATCACGGAGCCCACGTACTCCTGCGGCATGTACAGATTGACCGTGACGATAGGCTCGCGCACTTCCTCGATGCGCGATGGATCGGGCATCTTCGACGGATTGTCGACGTTGATCATGGTGCCGTCGCGCTGGATCACTTCGTACACGACGGTAGGCGCCGTGGTGATCAGGTCCATGTCGAATTCGCGTTCGAGGCGCTCCTGCACGATTTCCATGTGCAGCAAGCCCAGGAAGCCGCAGCGGAAGCCGAAGCCCAGCGCCTGCGACACTTCCGGCTCGTACATCAGGGCCGCGTCGTTCAGTTTCAGCTTTTCCAGCGAGTCGCGCAGCGCGTCGTACTGGTTCGCTTCCACCGGGAACAGGCCGGCAAACACTTGCGGCTGCACTTCCTTGAAGCCGGGCAATGGCGCGGCGGCAGGACGGTTGGCCAGGGTGACGGTATCGCCCACTTTCGCCGCCTTCAATTCCTTGATGCCGGCGATGATGAAGCCCACCTGGCCTGCCGACAACTGCGGCAAGGATTGCGAACGGGGCGAAAAGACGCCGATGTCTTCCACCAGCTGCACCGAATCGGTGGCCATCAGGCGGATCTTGTCTTTCGGCTTCAGGGTACCGTTGATCACGCGCACCAGCATGACCACGCCCACATAGGCGTCATACCAGGAGTCGACGATCAGCGCCTGCAGCGGCGCATCGGGATCGCCCTTCGGCGGCGGCACCTTGACGATCAGTTGTTCGAGCACGTCCAGCACGCCGAAGCCCGTCTTGGCCGAGCAATGCACGGCGTCGCCCGCGTCGATGCCGATCACGTCTTCGATCTCGGCAATCGCGCTCGGCGGGTCCGCGTTCGGCAAATCGATCTTGTTCAGCACGGGCACCACTTCCACGCCCAGGTCCAGCGCCGTGTAGCAGTTGGCCACGGTTTGCGCTTCCACGCCTTGCGATGCGTCAACCACCAGCAGCGCGCCTTCGCAAGCCGACAGCGAGCGCGACACTTCATAGCTGAAGTCGACGTGGCCCGGCGTATCGATCAGGTTCAGGTTGTAGATCTGGCCATCGCGCGCCTTGTAGTGCAGGGCCGCCGTTTGCGCCTTGATGGTAATGCCGCGCTCGCGCTCCAGATCCATCGAATCGAGCACCTGCGCCTCCATCTCGCGGTCGGACAAGCCGCCGCACAATTGAATGATGCGGTCAGCCAGGGTCGATTTACCGTGGTCAATATGGGCGATGATGGAGAAATTGCGTATGTTGTTCATTAACTAATATAAGTGCGAAGTTGACGACACTGCTTTAACAGGAATCAGGGGGATCATGTCCGGGCCAAACAGGGCCAAAACCAGGCGCCCCACTCATGATGAAAAAAGCGCTCCGAGCAGGACATCTGCATGCCCAGGCGAGCGCTTTTGAAGCGACAGAAGCTGCTGCCTCGGACAGTAGCTTTTTCGACCTCCCCATTTTACCGGATTTCAGAGCGGAAAGCCCGTCTTATGAGGCCGGCACCGGGCCAAGCCCACATTTTCGGCTGATTTCAGCACCAGAATGGTGCAATGCAGTGTCAATATTGACAGTTAAGCTACACCAGGCAGCGCCGCACGGCCGCTTCGTCGAGAAAATAATGGCATAGCTCGGGCTGCGCCAGGTCGGCAAACAGCACCGGCACCAGCTCGTCGAAACGGGCCAGCAGCGTGGCATCGGGCGAGGCGTCGATATCGATCACGTCCACCGTGAACGGTTTTTCAGGCGGCTGCAGCAAGAGCAAGGCGTCGAGCATGTCCTGGCATAAATGGCAATAACTGCGGGAATAGAGGGTGAAGTGCATGAAGAAAAGGGAAAGGCATCCCGGCCGGAGCCGGGATGCAGGTGAATCAGAAACTTACTTGGCCGACGGACGCAGCGAAACGAATTGCGCCACGTCGCCGCGGCGCACCAGCACGGCCGACGACTTCTTCGGATCGAGCTTGGCCACCAGGGCATTGAATTGCTTGGCATCTTTCACGGCAACGTTGTTCAATTGCAATATCACGTCGCCAGGCTGCAGGCCGGCCTGGGCCGCCACACCATCCGCATCCTCAACCAGCACGCCCGCGTCGATCTTCAATTCCTGCTTCTTCGCGGCCGGCACGTCGCTGACCTTCAAGCCCAGTGCATTGACGGCTTGCGCTTCCGGCTCCTTGGCGCCCTTCTTCGCCGTTTTCTCGCTTTCCAGCTCGACGACGGTGACGGGAATATCCTGCTGCGCCCCCTTGCGCCAGACGGTGACCGTGGACTTGCCATTGACGGCGGCGCCGCCTACCAGGCGCGGCAGGTCGGACGAACGCTCGATCGCAGCGCCATTGAATTTCAGGATGATGTCGCCCGGCTTGATGCCCGCCTTGTCGGCCGGACCACCTGGCTCCACCATCGACACTTGCGCGCCCTTGGCGTTCGGCAAGCCCAGCGATTCCGCCACGTCCTTGCTCACTTCGCCGATCTGCACGCCGATGCGCCCGCGCACGACCTTGCCCGTCTTTTTCAGCTGCTCGCCCACGCGCATGGCTTCATCGATGGGCACGGCAAACGAAATGCCATTGTAGGCGCCGGACAGGGTGGCGATCTGCGAATTGATGCCGATCACTTCGCCGCGCATATTGATCAAAGGACCGCCCGAGTTGCCGGGGTTGACGGCCACGTCGCTCTGGATCAGCGGCAGATAGTCGCCCGTATCGCGCGATTTGGCGGAAATGATGCCGGCCGTCACCGTGTTTTCCAGGTTGAATGGCGAGCCGATGGCGATCACCCACTCGCCCACGCGGATCTTGTTCGAGTCGCCGATGGTCAGGCGCGGCAGGTTGGCGCCTTCGATCTTCAGCAGGGCCACGTCGGTGCGGGCGTCAGCGCCGATCACCTTGGCCTTGAACTCGCGCTTGTCCGTCAGGGTCACGTAGACTTCATCGGCGCCGTCGACCACGTGGGCATTGCTGAGCACGTAGCCATCGGCCGAAATGATGAAGCCGGAACCGACACCGCGCTGCACTTCCTGTTCCTGCGGCACGGCACGTCGGCCGCCGCGCGGCGCCTGCTGGCGCGGCGTCGGCATGGCGCCGCCGAAGAAGCGGCGCAGGAATTCCTGCATTTCCTGCTCATCCTGGCCGCCCGCGCCGGGCGCAGCCATCTTCAGGCGCTCGGTGGTGCGGATATTCACGACGGCCGGGCCGACGGCGTCGACCAGATCCGAGAAATCAGGCAGTTTCACTGCCGCCACGGCGGCCTGCGCCTGTGGCGCCAGCCCCAGCATGGTGGGAGCCAGAAACACGCCAGCCGTACCGAACAATAAAGCGGAAAGTGTCTTCACTGAAAACGACTTGCTGGCGGCACACATGTTTTTTTTCATGGAAAGGATCTTTTCGAGTATGTAAACGGATCAAAACGCGGACAGGCGATTGCCTGCGTGCATGATTGGCCGTCATGAGGACATCCCAGGGGCAAACACACCTGGCTGCGCGCATGGCCAACAAAGCAACAATATATCGCAAAAGCAAGATATTGCCTGCACACAGTGTCAATCGTACCGAAGTCCAGTGTCAAGAGGGCGACAGGAACGTTAAGCCTGGCATAAGATGGTGCAGCGCTAGCGTTGCGCCAGCGGTCCCGCCTCCAGCGGCTCGGCCGCGCCCGGCGGCACGATGGCTGCGGACAGCGGGGGCAGCGGCTCCGCATGGGCAGCCGGCCCGTCAGGCGCCGCCTCGGCGGCCAGGCGGCCGGCCAGGCGCGCGTCGAATTCGGCGCTCAATGCATGGCCGCAATGCTCCGAGCGCAGCACGTCGCCGATGAGGCGATAGGCATCCCAGGCCTGGCGTCCCTCATCCGTGTCGAGGGCCGCAAAAGCCAGTTCGAGTTCGCTCGCCGCCAGCTCGCCATCGGCCAGCGCGGAAATAGTCTCGTGCAATCGTGTGTGCGTATCCATGATGGGTCCTGCCATTTCAAGAGAATCGGTGCGGAAACCGGACGCAGCCATGCCAACCTCATACTCTCCAGATTACCAGCGCTTGTCAATCGGCATGTCCAACAAGGGCTTCAATTTCTCCGCAATCACTTCGCGCGCGCGGAAAATGCGGCTGCGCACGGTGCCGATGGGACACGCCATGATCTCCGATATCTCCTCGTAGCTGAGGCCCTCGATCTCGCGCAGCACGATGGCCGTGCGCAACTCGAGGGGCAGTACATCCATGGCCGCATTGACGGTGGCCGCAATCTGCTTGCTGGCCAGCACCGATTCGGGCGTATTGTTGTCGCGCAATTTATTGCCGTCATCGAAGGATTCCGCCTGCTCGGCGTCGGCATCACTGGACGTGGCGGCGCGCCGCCCCTGCGTAACGAGATAATTCTTGGCCGTATTGATGCCGATGCGATACAACCAGGTATAAAAGGCGGCATCGCCGCGAAAATGGCGCAGCGCCCGGTATGCCTTGATAAAGGTTTCCTGCACCACATCTTCGGCCTCCGCCGGATCATGCACAAGGCGCGACACCAGGCGCATCAAGCGGCGCTGATATTTCGATACCAGCACATCGAATGCCCGTTTGTCGCCCGCCTGCACCCGCTCGACCAGCAACTGATCATACTCGCGCTCTGTCCTCACGCCCAATGTCCCTGTAGTCATGCAGCGTGGGCGCCTGTATGGATATAGAGTTGGCCCGCTGCAAGAAGTTCAGTGTTCGCCCCACTTTTATTCTTCCCTCTTCCGCGCCGCGATAGCCCGGCAAGCCACGGCCAGCGGGCGAAAGGCGGCGCAGCTCTTGCCACGCTGCACCAGCAACTGCGTGCGCCGCCCGGCGGCATCGGCCAGGCACAGCACCAGCAGCGACGGCCACAAGGTCGAGCCCGGCAACAGGCGCAGCTCCGGTGCCGTCAGGGGCTGCCGCATGGCCGGCGGCACCCGCTCGCTGGCGCCCGTCCCTGGCGCCCCGCCATGCTCCAGATATACCGCCAGCCGCAACTGGCCGACCGGCGAAATATCAAGCGCCTGCGGCTTTCTGCGCCTGCGCAGCAAAGCCAGCAAAAACACGCCGCCTGCCGCACTCAGCAACGCGGCTGGCCAGCCCAGCGCATAGCCGCCCACCAGTTGGCCAGGCACCGCCGCGGCACGCCACGCGCCGCTCAAGGGCCAGGCGGCGAGCAGGGCGCACAGTCCCAGCACCGCTTGCAGCAGGCGCAAACAGACAGGCGTGCGAATAACAGCCGCTACCGCGATCGACATACTTCATGGGAAAAAAAAAGGCGCGCCGGCAACATGCCGGGCAAATTCAGGCGCCAACGAACGTTGGCGCCGAATCAGCGCTCACTACGGTTTGACCGTAGCGAGCGCTTGAAAGTTCCTGCTTATTTCGCTTTACCGAAAATCAGCGTGCCATTCGTTCCGCCGAAGCCGAACGAATTCTTCACTGCATAATCGATCTTCATATCACGCGCCGTGTTGGCACAGAAATCAAGATCGCAAGCGGGATCCTGGTTGAAGATGTTGATGGTCGGTGGCGACACCTGATGGTGCAATGCCAGAACCGTAAACACCGCTTCCAGACCGCCCGCGCCGCCCAGCAAATGGCCCGTCATCGACTTGGTCGAGTTGACGACCAGATTCCTGGCGTGCTCGCCGAAGGTGCGCTTGATGCCCATCACTTCCGCCACATCGCCTTGCGGGGTCGACGTGCCGTGCGCGTTCAGGTACTGGATCTGATCCGCGTTCAAGCCGGCGTTGTTGAGGGCCGCGATCACCGATTTGCTGCCGCCGCTGCCATCTTCCAACGGCGAGGTCATGTGATAAGCATCTGCGCTCATCCCGAAACCATGCACTTCGGCATAGATCTTGGCACCACGGGCTACCGCGTGCTCGTACTCTTCCAGCACCATGACGCCAGCACCCTCGCCCAGCACGAAGCCGTCGCGGTCGGCATCCCACGGACGCGATGCCGTTGCCGGATCGTCGTTGCGGGTCGACAAGGCGCGTGCCGAGGCGAAACCGCCCAGGCCCAGCGGCGACACGGTCGATTCGGCACCACCGGCGATCATGACGTCGGCATCGCCGTACTCGATCATGCGCGCTGCGGCACCGATGCTGTGCAAACCGGTGGTACACGCCGTCACGATCGCCAGGTTCGGGCCCTTCAGACCATATTTGATCGAAAGGTTGCCAGAGATCATGTTAATGATCGAGGCAGGCACGAAAAATGGCGAGATACGGCGCGGACCGCGCTTTTCGTACTCGGACTTGGTTTCCTCGATCAGCGGCAGGCCGCCGATACCGGAACCGATGATCACGCCGATGCGCTCGGCGTTTTCCTCGGTCACTTCCAGGCCGGAGTCCTGCATCGCCTGGATACCCGCAGCCATGCCGTAATGGATAAAGGTATCCATATGGCGGGCTTCCTTACCGGAGATGTACTCTTCGATATTGAAGCCTTTGACTTCACCGGCAAAATGCGTGGTGAATGGCTGTGCATCGAATTTGGTAATCGTGGCAATGCCGGATTTACCTTCGACGATTGCGCCCCACGCCTCGGCAATAGTATTGCCGACAGGTGAAACGCAGCCCAGGCCGGTGACAACAACACGACGGTTTTTAGAACGGCTCAAGCGATTCTCCTGAAGTCGGTCAGACAGGCTTAGGCCTTGACGTGTGCGGTGGCGTAGTCGATCGCCTGTTGCACGGTGGTGATTTTTTCAGCTTGTTCGTCAGGGATTTCCATTTCGAATTCGTCTTCCAGGGCCATCACCAGTTCCACGGTGTCCAGGGAATCGGCGCCCAGGTCGTCGACGAAGGAGGATTCGATTTTGATGTCTGCTTCTGCAACGCCCAGTTGCTCAGCGACGATTTTCTTAACGCGTTGTTCGATATCCGACATGTTATGGCTCCAAAGTGTGTGTTACGGAAAGTGCGCGCATTTTATCAGGTTTGCGCGTCCGAATACTAATTTCGGTGTCTGCTGCTAATTCGACCGAAGCTGCTGCTAAAAGATGCGATTATAGACAAAAACGACCGTTGAATCATGCCACAAACGCCCGCCCCGTCTACCTTTCACATCAATTCATGTACATTCCGCCGTTCACGTGCAGGGTCGTGCCCGTGATATACGCCGCTTGCGGCGAGGCCAGAAAGGCCACCGCCGCCGCCACGTCTTCCGGTTTGCCCAGGCGGGACAGGGGAATTTGCGTCAACAGGGCCGCGTGCTGCTCTTCGCTCAGGGCCTTGGTCATGTCGGTATCGATGAAGCCCGGGGCGATGCAGTTCACGGTAATGTTGCGGCTGCCGATTTCGCGCGCCAGCGCGCGGCTCATGCCTTCCACGCCGGCCTTGGCCGCCGCGTAATTCATCTGCCCCGGATTGCCCGACGACGCCACCACCGACGTGATGTTAATGATACGCCCGGCTTTGGCTTTCATCATGCCACGCAGTACCGCGCGCGACAGGCGCCCGACGGCCGACAGGTTCGTCGAAATCACGCTGTCCCACTCTTCATCCTTCATGCGCATGGCCAGCTGGTCTTGCGTGATGCCCGCATTGTTGACCAGGATCGACAGGCTGCCGTAGGTTTTCTGCACTTCATCGACGACGGCAGCGCAGCGCGCCGCATCGGTCACGTTCAGGACCAGGCCCTTGCCCGCCACGCCTTCGGCGGCCAGGTAATCGGTGATCGCTTGCGCGCCGCTTTCCGAGGTGGCGGTGCCGACCACGGTGGCACCCTGCTTGCCCAGTTCGGTGGCGATGGCGCGGCCGATGCCGCGCGAGGCGCCCGTGACCAGCACGACTTGATTTGCTAAATTCATGAGTATCCTTAAAGATGGCTGACGGCAGCCACAACTGCACTGCCGTTTGCTGTTTATTTGAGCTGCGTCAAAATACGTTCCAGCGAGGCCTGGTCGACAATGGCGTCGCCCACCAGCACGGGGTCGATGCGCTTGGCCAGGCCCATCAGGACCTTGCCCGGACCGCATTCGATCACTTGCGTGATGCCATCGGCAGCAACCTTTTGCATGGTTTCCACCCAGCGCACTGGGCTGGCTGCCTGGCGCACGAGCGCGTCCTTGATGCCGGCCACATCGTTGACGATGGCCACGTCGACGTTGTTGATCAGGGCGATCTGCGGCGCGGCGAACGTCAGGCCGGCCATGTACTCGCGCAAGCGGTCCGAAGCCGGCTTCAGCAGCGACGAGTGGAATGGCGCGGAGACGGGCAGCTTCATGGCGCGCTTGGCACCCTTGGCCTTGGCCAGCTCGCAGGCGCGCTCGACGGCGGCCGTGTGGCCGGCGATGACCACTTGCGCTGGTGCATTGAAATTGACGGGCTCGACCACCAGGGCCGGGTTTTCCGCCGCCGCTTCCGCACAGGCGGCGCGCACGTCGTCGTCCGACAGGCCTAGCACGACAGCCATCGTGCCCTGCCCTACCGGTACGGCTTCCTGCATCGCTTGCGCGCGGAAACGCACGAGCGGCACGGCATCCTTGAACGAGATCACGCCGGCGGCGACCAGCGCCGAGTATTCACCGAGGCTGTGACCGGCCACGACCGTCGGCACGGGGCCGCCCGCTGCCAGCCAGGCGCGGTAGAAAGCCACGGCCGCCGTCAGCATCACCGGTTGCGTGTTGGTGGTCAGGTCCAGCTCTTCCTTCGGACCTTCGGCGATCAGTTTGCCCAGGTCGCATTGCAGGGCGTCCGACGCTTCGGCGACGGTCTGCGCCACCACGGGGTTGCCGGCGAAACCGTCGAGCATCGCAATCGCTTGCGAACCTTGGCCTGGGAAAACAAATGCAAATTGTGTCATGGTGACTCCGTTTTTTAATAGTATTGCGGGATTACATGCGCGCCAGCACGGCGCCCCAGGTAAAGCCGCCGCCCACGCCTTCCATCATGACGTTGTCGCCCTTTTTTACCCGGCCATCGCGCACGGCGATGTCGAGCGCCAGCGGGATCGAGGCGGCCGAGGTGTTGCCATGCTGGTCGACGGTGACGACCATCTTGTCCAGCGGCAAGCCGAGTTTCTTGGCCGTGCTGTTCATGATGCGGATATTTGCCTGGTGCGGGATCAGCCAGTCGATCTGGTCCGACGTCATGTTGGCGTGTTCGAGGGCTTCGTGCGCGACCTTTTCCAGCACGGACACGGCCAGCTTGAACACGGCCGGGCCATCCATGTACAGGAAGGCGCTGCCGGCCAGCGCGCCGCCGGCCAGGCTGCCGGGCACGCTGAGGATGTCCGAATGGCGGCCATCCGCGTGCAGCTTGGTGGCCAGGATGCCCGGCTCTTTCGACGCCGTCATGACGATGGCGCCGGCGCCGTCGCCGAACAGCACGCAAGTGCCGCGGTCGTCGAAATTGAGGATGCGCGAAAACACTTCGGCGCCGATCACCAGCACGTTCTTGTGCATGCCCGACTGGATGAAACTGTCGGCCGTGGCGACCGCATACACGAAACCGCTGCAGACGGCTTGCACGTCGACGGCGGCGCAATTGTTCGTGATGCCCAGCTTGTTTTGCACGATGCAGGCCGTGCTGGGGAAGCTGCCGAAGAAGTCGGGGGTCGAGCTGGCGACGATGATCAGGTCCAGGTCGTTGCCGTTCAGGCCAGCCATTTCCAGGGCCTTTTTGGCCGCTTCCACGCCCAGGTCCGAGGAATTTTGCGACGGCGCCGCGTAATGGCGCGCCGAAATGCCGCTGCGCGAGACGATCCACTCATCCGACGTCTCGATGCCCTTGGCGGCGAGCTGTTCGGTCAAATCCTGGTTCGTGACGCGCTTCTCCGGCAAGTAGCTGCCGGTACCGATAATTTTGCTGTAAGTTTTGCTAAAAACAGTCATGCAAATACCCGTCCACTAAATGGTAGAGCTTGTTGATGTAGGTTCGTCCGGTACTGGCGTGCGCGGCATCAGCTCGGCGATCAGGCTGGCCAGGTGCGCTTGCACGTCATTTTTTGCCGCATCAAAGGCGCGGCGCAAGGCCCATTCGAAGGAATAGGCATCGGCGCTGCCGTGGCTCTTGAAGACGAGGCCACGCAAGCCCAGCAGGCTGGCGCCGTTGTAACGCGAGGGATTCAAGCGGTTGCCGATGGCTTTCAAGGCACCGCGGGCGATCAGCGCGCCCAGCATGGTCAGCGGATTGCGCTTGAATTCGGAAGTGAGCACGTCTTTCACCAGGCGCGCCAGGCCCTCGATGGCTTTCAGGGTGACGTTGCCGACAAAACCGTCGCAGACGACGATATCGGTCGTGCCCTTGAAGATATCATTGCCTTCCACGTTGCCGTAGAAGTTCAGCGCGCCACGCTCGTGGTCGGCCTGCAGCAGCTTCGAGGTGAGTTTCACCACTTCATTGCCCTTGATATCTTCCGTGCCCACGTTCAGCAAGCCGATCGTCGGGCGTTCGATGCCTTCCATGGCGGAAACCAGCACGGAACCCATGATGGCGAACTGGTGCAAGTGATGCGGTTCGCAATCGACGTTGGCGCCCAGATCCAGCATATAGGTAGGACCGTTCTTTTGATTCGGCAAGATGCTGCAGATGGCCGGGCGGTCGACGCCGGACATGGTTTTCAATACATAGCGCGACACGGCCATCAGGGCTGCCGTATTACCGGCGGAAACGGAGGCTTGCGCCGCGCCGCTCTTGACCTGTTCGATGGCCACGCGCATGGAGGAATCCTTCTTGCGGCGCAGGGCCACTTCCAGGGGATCGTCCATGGTAACTTGTTCGGAGGCATGCAATACCGACAGGCGCGGATGCGTGTCGGCTTTATGTTTTTTCAGTTCGGCACGGATCACGTCTTCCAATCCAACAAGGATCAGTTCGGCTTCAGGCTCATGTTTTACGAAGGAAATTGCTGCGGGGATAGTGACTGAGGGACCGTGATCTCCGCCCATGCAGTCGATAGAAATTTTGATTGTCATTTGTTTTGATTCAGTACCGCTGTGGGCTTGCGGCAAGATGTGAATCGGACTGGAGCATATGCAGGGCGCAGCATGTCATGCACCGCCTGAGCAAGCTTGATTCAAAATGACGGGTGCGCAAGATGAATTGCAGCCGATAAAAAAGAAGAAGCGGCGCCACGCCGAATAACCACGCAACACCGCTTTCATCTTACCCAACAAAAACGTCGATTACTCGTCGTTTTTGGTCTTCAACACTTTACGGCCACGATAGAAGCCGTTAGGGCTGATATGGTGACGCATGTGTGTTTCGCCGGTAACTGGCTCGACGCTCAATTGCGGCGCGACCAGGAAGTCGTGCGAACGGTGCATGCCGCGCTTGGAAGGGGTTTTCTTGTTCTGTTGAACTGCCATGATGACTCCTAATACATAAGTTCTAAAATTTTAGCACAATCGATTAGCAAATACATGCGAATCGAGTATCCCAGCGGCAAAGACTACCCGAAAACAGTCCGTACCGACATCGTTTATTACAATTACATTTCACTACACTTGCCATACTCGATTACAACACGCGTTTGACACGTTCTTTAAGCGGAACCTCACAAACCTACGGTTTTTGAGGCCCCCTACAAATACCACTACTACTTAACTTATTCTCTTAACTTATTCTGGCTTCAAGTCTTTCAGTGCCGCAAACGGCGACTTCTTTTCAGTCTTGAGAGCATCGAGCTGCGCCGTATCGGGGCAGACATCGTGTTTGGGTACCTGCGGCAGGGCCAGCAAGGCTTCATCTTCGATCAGGGCCGCGGCATCCATGCTGCGGCTGCCGACGATCACGTCGATCGATTCATCGTTGATGATTTCTTCGATCTCGTCCGCGTGCTCGTCATCCTTGCCCAGCATCAGAACAGTCGAAGAATCAATTACGTAAGCATACGGAGTCAGGCAGCGCTGGCAAACCAGCTGAACGGTGCCGTTGACCGACAAGGTCAGTTGTGGGTAGCCCAGCTTGCTGGTGCCGCCGACGATCTTCCAGGCGATGTCGCCGGAAGCATCTGCACAATCCTTGGTCAACCGGGTCATTTCAGCGACAGGAGTTACACCCTCGCGGCTCCCGCTGATACGACAAAAATCAAAGGCGTCGATCACAAAAGCATTCATTGGTAGAAAATTTCCCCGGAAAACCTGCGATAATAACAGGGTTTTTAGCACCGAGTCAAAGCCTAAGCATCTTTTTTGACGCAATCATTGCCATCAACATGACAACTTCATCAACACCGTCATGCCGCATGGAGCCTCAGTTATGGACTCCGCGCCCGGGAATTTGCGTGAAATTCCACTGACATCGACCAGCGCGGCCATGCCGGCCGCCATCTACTACCGAATGATACCAACTTCCGCCCCATTGCGCTTGATTCTTGCATCGAGTTCGACCTACCGCAAGGAATTGCTGGAACGCCTGCGCCTGCCTTTCGAGGTGGCCGTGCCCGATCTCGACGAAAGCCCCCTGCCAGGCGAAAGCCCCAGCGCCACGGCCCTGCGCCTGGCCCAGGCCAAGGCGCAGGCCGTGCTCGACCGCTATCCTGGCAGCCTCGTCATCGGCTCCGACCAGGTCGCCACCCTGGACGGCGCGCAGATCGGCAAGCCCGGCAACCATGACTATGCCCTGCTGCAACTGCAAACCATGCGCGGGCGCCAGACCGTGTTCCACACGGCACTATGCCTGCTGGATGGCCGCCAGGCGTTGCCTGTGGCGCAAGTGGAAGATGTGCAAACCCTCGTCACCGTGCGCGACTTGCCCGATGCCGAGCTGGACGCCTACCTGCGCATCGAGCAGCCCTACGACTGCGCCGGCAGCGCCAAGAACGAAGGCCTGGGCATCGCCCTGCTCGAACGCATCGACAGCACCGACCCGACCGCCCTCACCGGCTTGCCGCTGATCGCCCTCACCGGCATGCTGCGCAAGGCGGGCGTGGCGTTTTTTACCATTTAATTACCGACAAGAAGAATATGACCGGCACCCTGTACCTGATCCCCAACCACCTCGGCCTGTCCGATGGCGCCATCGACCCGCTGGCAAGCATCATTCCCGAGCAGGTGCGGCACCTCACCTCGCAGCTCGACTATTTCGTTGCGGAAAACGCCAAGACGGCGCGCGCCTTCCTGAAACTGATCGGCAACCAGCATCCGCTGGCCAAGCCCTTGCAGGAAATCACGATTTCCGAACTCAACGTCAATACCCCCGCGCAGGCGCTGGCCGGCTTGCTGGCACCGCTGCTGGCGGGACGCGATGCCGGCCTCGTGTCGGAAGCGGGCGTGCCCGCCGTGGCCGATCCCGGCGCCGACCTCGTGCGCCTGGCGCACCAGCACGGCATCAAAGTACGCCCGCTGGTGGGCCCGTCGTCGATCCTGCTGGCCGTGATGGCCAGCGGCTTGAACGGCCAGAGCTTCGCCTTCAACGGCTACCTGCCCACGGATGCGGCCCTGCGCGCCAAGCGCATCAAGGAACTGGAAAGCCGGTCACGCAATGAAAAGCAAACCCAGCTGTTCATCGAAACCCCGTACCGCAACGCCGCCATGCTCGAAGCGCTGGTAGCCCAATGCGCGCCATCGACCCTGATCTGCGTCGCCACCGACCTGAGCCTGGACTCGGAAAGCGTGCAAACGTGGAATGGCGCGCAGTGGAAGAAACAATTGGCCGCCGGCAAGGCACCTGACTTCCACAAGAAACCGACCGTGTTCTTGCTGCTGGGGCAGTAAACGACAAACGCCACGGGCAATTACCCGTGGCGTTTTTTATTGCAGCACTAACCGAGGACGACTATACGCGCCGTGTACCGGTGTTCTTTTGGCCGCCTTTACCCGTCTCCAGCACAAACTTCGCGCCATCGTCGCGGCCCAATACTTTCACGAGGTACGGCATGACTTCGCGCAACATCGGCTCCAGCGTGTACGGCGGGTTCAAAATGAACATGCCGCTGCTGTGCAAGCCGAAACCGTCCGGCGACGGGGTATTCACCGTCAACGTCACGTGCAGCCAGTCCGAGCTGGGCAGCTGCTTGAGCTTGTCGGCGAACTGGCGCGATTCCATGCGCTGCAGCACCGGATACCAGACGGCGTACATGCCCGACGGGAAGCGCACGAGGGCGTCGGCCAGGGTATCCTTGACCTTGCGGTAATCCATCTTGTCTTCATACGGCGGGTCGATCAGCACCAGCGCGCGGCGCGATGGCGGCGGCAGCAGGGCCTTCAGGCTCTGGAAGCCGTCCGCCTTGGTGATGATGACGCGCTTGCCGCGCACGGTGGGACGCTCGCCCTGGGCCAGCGCATGCGCCTCGACCTTGCGGAAGTTGTCGGCCAGAATCTTTGCATCGGCAGGATGCAGCTCGAACAGGCGCAGACGGTCTTGCTCGCGGCTGACCTTGTCGGCGCAGTACGGCGAACCCGGGTAGTAGCGCATCTTGCCGCTCGGATTCATTTCCTTGATCAACTTCATGTACTCGGCCAGCGAGGCCGGCAAGTCCGTGCGGTCCCACAGCGGTGCGATACCCGTTTCGTACTCGGCATTTTTCGACGCATAACCGCCGTCGAGCGCATACACGCCCGCGCCGGAATGGGTATCGATATAACTATAGGCGGTATCTTTTTGATTCAGATATTGCAACAACTGAATCTGCACATAATGTTTCAACACATCGGCGTGATTACCCGCGTGAAAGGCGTGGCGGTAACTCAACATAAGCTGGCTAATTCCATAATAAAATATAAATAAAGGCGGGAGCGCTGACACCGGGCAGGGCATGAAAACAGACTGGAGGGGTCAGGCTGCGGGGCCAGGAAACAGCATGGACCAGCGTAATCAGCGCGCAATTATCAGCATTATCCACCAGAAAGGTGTATTGCATCAAAAAAACACCGATAAACAAGCTCATGCATTCTCGGGACCGCGGGGGCCGGGCGCGGTAGAATACGCGCATCGGGCGCCCGGCGCCCATCCGCCCTACTCTATACATACGACCATGCACAGCCTGACCCTCACGACCGATAACCGCGCCGACGTCGCGGCAGCCCTGGCCGGCCCGCGCTGGACGGTGGCCTGCCTGTGCGCGCTGTGGTGCGGCACTTGCGGCAGCTACCGCGCCACGTTCGAGGAACTGGCCGCGCGCCACCCGGACACCGTCTTCGTCTGGATCGACATCGAAGACCAGGCCGACGTCGTGGGCGACCTCGACATCGACAACTTCCCCACCCTGCTGATCCAGCACGAAGACCAGGTCGCCTTCTTCGGCACGGTGCTGCCCGACGGCGGCCTGGCGCACCGCATGGTGCAGGCGCAGCAGGCGCTCAGCGCAGCCGACCTGGCGGCGCTGGCCGGCAGCACGCAGGAGCGGCGCGACTGGCAGCGCGACTGCAATCTGCGTCATTTACTGGCCGCCACCCTGGCCCAGTAAACATCACCCCAGGCGCAGAGGCAGGCTGCGCAGCCTTTTCCCCGTCAAACTGAACACGGCGTTGGCTACGGCGGGCGCAATCGGCGGCGTACCGGGCTCGCCCACGCCTTCCGGGTGCTCGGCGCTGGCGATGATGATGGTTTCCACCTCGGGCGTTTGCCCCATGCGCAGCACGGGATAGTCGTGGAAGTTGCTCTGCTCGACTTTGCCATCCTTGAAGGTGATCTCGCCGCCCAGCGCCGCCGACAGGCCGAACAGCACGGCCGACTCCATCTGCTGGGCGATGATGTTCGGATTGACGGCGATGCCGCAATCGATGGCGCACACCACGCGCTGCACGCGGATCTCGCCGTTTTCCACGGATACCTGCGCCACTTGCGCGACGATGCTGCCGAACGACTGGTGCAGGGCCACGCCGTGCGCATGGCCAGGTGGCGGGCTGCCCGCCCTGCTGACGGCCGCGTCGAGCACGGCCAGGTGGCGCGGATGCTGCGCCAGCATCGCGCGGCGGAAAACGATGCCGTCCTGCCCCGCCGCGTGCGCCAGTTCATCGATAAAGCTTTCCTTGAAGAAAGCGTTGTGCGAATGCCCGACCGAGCGCCAGTAGCCGACGGGCACGGCACTGTCGGCGATCACGTGGGCGATGCGCTGGCTGGCGATTTCATACGGCATGTCGAATTCGCCTTCGGCCGTGGTCTTGTCCGGCCCCGCGCCGGGCAAGCCGAAATTGCGCTGCAAAAACTGGTGCGTGATGGAGCCGCTGACGGATTTATTGTCCCAGGAAGCAATGCGGCCGTGCTCGTCCAGGCGTGCCGCAAACCGCGCCAGCGCGGCGGGACGGTACATATCGTGCTGCGTGTCCTGCTCGCGCGTCCATACCAGCTGCACGGGCGCGCCATTGCATTGCAGCGCGATGGCCACGGCTTGCGCCACCATATCCACTTCCAGGCGGCGGCCGAAACCGCCGCCGAGCAGCAGCACCTCGATGGCCACATCCTTCGCATCGACGCCGGCCACTTTCGCCGCCACATCGACGGCGATGCCGGGCGCCTGCGTCGACACCCACAACATCACCTTGCCATTGCTCACCTGCGCGGTGCAGTTGACGGGTTCCATGGCGGCGTGCGCGAGGAACGGCGCGCGGTATTCGGCCTTGACGCTGCGCAAACCCTGCACGGCTTTGCTTTCCACCTCGCCGCTGGCGTGGTAGACATGGCCCGCCTCGGCATCCAGCAGGCGGGCAAACTCCGCATACACGCCGGCACTGGACAAGTTCGCCTGCGGCCCGGCCTTCCACTGCGCCGGCAAGGCGGCGGCCGCCTGTCGGGCGCGCCACCAGGTGTCGGCCACCACGGCGGCGCACGAGGTGACCGATGTGCTGCGCTGGGGCAAGTGCGGCGTCAGGTCCACCACCTTTTTAACGCCGGGCATGGCCAGGATGGGCGCCGCATCGAACGCGGCCAAAACATCGCCCAGGCGCGGCGGCAGCTGCAGGGCCGCATACAGCATGCCGGGCGGGCGGGCATCGATGCCGAAACGCGCGCTGCCGTTGACTTTGGACGGCGTGTCGCGGCGCGGCGCCGGCTGGCCGATCAATTTGAAATCCTTGGGGGATTTCAGCACGGGCGTGCCCGGATCGATGGCGGCGGCGCGCTGCGCCAGGCTGGCGTAGCTGGCGCGCCGGCCGTCCGGGTGGAGCACGGCGCCGTTTTCCGTGCGGCATTGCGCGGCCGGCACCTGCCACTGCGCGGCGGCGGCTTGCAGCAGCATGGCGCGCGCGCAGGCGCCGGCCTCGCGCATGGGACCCCAGCCATCCTTCACGCTCGACGAGCCGCCCGTGACGATCACGCCCAGTTCGCGCGCGGCCTTGGCCACCGTCCACTGCGCCAGCGCTTTTACGCGGCCCTGGTCGTCCGGGTGGAACGGCAGGCTGTCCTTGAGCATGGCCACGTTGCCAAAGATTTTATCCATGGGCGCCTGGATCAGTTTGACGCTGCTCAAAGGCACGTCGAGTTCCTCGGCCACCAGCATGGGCAAGGCCGTGTGCACGCCCTGCCCCATCTCGCTGCGCGGCATGGCCAGCATCACCGTGCCGTCTGATTGAATCGCCAGCCAGCCATTCAAGGCCACGGCGCCATCGTGCAGCGGCAGCGGCGCGCTGCCGTGCAGGCGCTGGCGCGGCGGCAGCATGCCCCAGCCCAGCACCAGGGCACCCACGCCGGCCACGCCGAGGCCAAGGCCGCCGAGCAGGAAACGGCGGCGCGACGGGGAGGATTCTGCGGCCATGGGCTGTCCTTTATAGTGGTGAGTGATCGATCCAGCGCTCCAGCATATCCTGTGCCAGCACCGGACGGCTATAAAAATAACCTTGCGCCAGCTTGCAACCATGGCGCAGCAGGAAGGCGGCCTGCTCTTCCGTCTCCACGCCTTCGGCGATCACCGACAATTGCATGCTCTTGCCCAGCTGGATGATGGCAATCGCGATCGCCTCATCGTTGACGTCCGTCGAGATATCCTTGATGAAGGAGCGGTCGATCTTCAGGGTTTGCACGGGCAGCTGTTTCAGGTAGGCGAGCGAGGAATAGCCGGTGCCGAAGTCGTCGATGGCCAGGCCCACGCCGATGGCATGCAAATCGTTGATGAAGCCCAGGGCGTCGCCCGTGTTCATGATCACCGATTCCGTTACTTCCAGCTGCAGCCGCTGCGGCTCCAGGCCCGTTTCCTTCAAGATATCGGCCACCATGCCGGCGATGCTGCCCCGTTCGAACTGTTTGACGGACAGATTGACGGCCATCTTCGGCACGTGCAAGCCCTGCGCCTGCCAGCGCATCATCTGGCGGCACGCTTCGTCGAGCACCCATTTGCCCAGCTGGTTGATGAAACCGCTGTCCTCGGCCAGCGGAATGAAGCGCACGGGCGGCACCAGGCCCAGTTCCGGGTGGTTCCAGCGCACCAGCGCCTCGACGCCGACCAGGCGGCCCGTGTCGATTTCCACCTGCGGCTGGTAATTCAGGAACATCTCGTTCTTTTCCAGCGAGCGGCGCAAAAAGGTTTCCAGGCGCAGGCGCTCGACGCCCTCGCCCGTCATCGACGGCGCATAGAAGCGGTAGCCGTTGCGCCCGCGCGCCTTGGCCTGGTACATGGCCACGTCGGCATTGCGGATCAGCATGTTCAAGTCCAGCGCATCGTCCGGATACAGGCTGATGCCCACGCTGCAGGTGACGAACAATTCGTGGTCGGCCACCGTGAACGGCTGGTCGAACATGGTCATCAGCTTTTCCGCCACCTGCGTCGCGCCGTACTCGCCGTCTATGCCTTCGAGCAACACGATGAACTCGTCGCCGCCCAGGCGCGCCAGGGTATCGCCTTCGCGCAGGCGGGCCGCCAGCTGGCCGGCCACCTTTTGCAGCAATTCGTCGCCCACATGGTGGCCCAGGGTGTCGTTGACATTCTTGAAACGGTCGAGGTCGATGAACAGCACGGCCAGCTGCTCCTGGTCGCGCGCGGCGCGCAGCAGCGCGTGCTGCAGGCGGTCGTGGAACAGCAGGCGGTTCGGCAGCGCCGTCAGCGGGTCGTGGTGGGCCATGTGGTCGAGCTTTTCCTGCGACTGCTTGATCAGGGTGATGTCGCTGAACACGCCCACGTAATGGGTGGTGACGGCGCGCGTGTCGCGCACGGCGCTGATGGTCAGCCACTCGAGGTAAATTTCACCGTTCTTGCGCTGGTGCCAGACTTCGCCGCGCCAGAAGCCGCTGGCGATCAGCTCGTCCCACAGCGCCTGGTAGA
Source organism: Janthinobacterium sp. GW460-12-1-14-LB5 (assembly GCF_059423585.1). Lineage (NCBI taxonomy): Bacteria > Pseudomonadati > Pseudomonadota > Betaproteobacteria > Burkholderiales > Oxalobacteraceae > Janthinobacterium > Janthinobacterium sp. GW460-12-1-14-LB5. The sequence goes on from NZ_JBWKYD010000003.1 coordinate 93,265, forward strand.
ACGCCGCGTCGTGGCGCGCCGAGCGGTTCAGCGAGGAATGCCGGCCCAGCGCCTCCGCTTCGCTGTAGCCGGTGATCTGCGTAAACGCCGGGTTGACGGTGACGATGATGCCGTTCGCGTCGACCACCATCACGCCGTCGGCGATGTGTTCGAGCACGGTGGCCGACAGGCGCAGCTTTTCCTCGGCTTCCTTGCGCGCCGTGATGTCGGCATACACCCAGATGCTGCCTTCGTTGGGACGCAGCGGATCGAGTGCGCAGCCGCTCACCAGCGCCCAGAACAGGCTGCCGTCGCGGCGCTGGTACTGGCGCTCTTCGCTGAAGTCGCCCCCCTGGGCCAGGGCCGGATACTGGCGCTCGCCCGCCTCTTCGAAATCATACGAGGAAGTGAAGACGATGGCGGTCGAATTGCCCATCATTTGACCGGGATCATAGCCGAACAACTCCTCGCAGCGGCGGTTGACGGAAATGATGCGGCGGTGGCGCACGAACATCACGCCGAACATCACGTTGTCCAGAATCGCGCTCTGCTCCGTCAGCAGCGCCTCGATGCGCATCTCGTGGTGCTTGCGCTGGCTGATGTCGGCAATGATGCCGTCGACCCAGATGACGCCCTGCTCGCCCGCCTGAGGCTGGCCATTCTCGGCCACCCAGCGCTCGATGCCGAAAGCGTCGATGATGCGGTATTCCAGCGCATACGGCCGCACCTCGGCCACTGCCTGGCGCACGGCGCGGCGGTGCTCGCGGCGGTCTTCCGGGCAGATCAGGTCGGCCCAGGCGTGCGTGCTGCCGCGCATGAACTGGCGCGCCGAATAGCCGGAAATCTCTTCGATGGCATCGCTGACGAAATCGATGGGGCCGTCGGGCCGGTAGCGGAAGACGGCGCCCGGCACCTGCGTGACGATGGTGCGGAAACGTTCTTCGCGCTGGCCCACGTCCTCGAACAGCTGGCCGATGGCCGCGCGCATTTGCTCGAGCTGGGCCGTCAGGCGCCCCAGCTCGTCATTGCTGTGCGAGGCCAGGGGCGTATCGAAATCGCCGTGCGACAGGCGGTCGGAAAAGCGCGTCAGGCGGCGCAGGGGCTTGAGCAGGCGGCGGTTCAGGAACAGCACGATCAGCGCCATCGACACGGCCAGCTGCGCGCCCAGCACGAAAATGTAGGAGATCTGCTTTTCGCGCAGCTCCTGCTGGCTGCGCGCATCGTCCATCTCGACGACGACATGGCCGATGCGCTCGCCGCGCACGAGGATGTCGCGCTCGGCACGGTACAGATTGCCCACGGGCCGCTGCGGCGCCTGCAGGCGGATGAATTCCGTGTCGCCCTGCCCCAGCACCTTCACCAGCAGCACGGAGCGGTCGCGCATCACCGATTCGACCAGCGAATGGGCCGATTCCGCATTCATGTTCCACAGCGACTCCTGCATGCCCAGCGCCAGGATGTCGGCATTGCGCTGCAAGGCCTCGTTCAGGCTGGTGCGCGCAGACTGGCGTTCATGCACGCCGACCAGCACATAGCTGCCGAAGAGGGCGGGCACGACCAGGCCGCCAAACACCACCAGCAGCAGGGCGCCATAGATCGACGAGCCGTACAGCACACGCAGGCTGGTGCGCAGGCGCTGGTAAGGTGAATTAAACATGCGGCAACAGGGCAACAGGGATCAGGCGGGCGATCATCGAGCTTTACGGGGGAAACTGGGTGGACGGGGCGGGAAGAAACTTTTTCAGGAGCAATTATGCATGGAAAAAGCGGGAAAAGTCACCAATAAACACGCGCCAGCGGCGACGTCATGCCATATAGACAGGGCCGAAAAACCACACGCGCGCCGGCGCGCCCGGCCCGCGCCAGCAGAAAAGCGCGCAGCTTGCTATCATCGCGCCACTTTACCTAGAGGAACCACCATGACCTTCTCCATCTACTCCGCATCGATCCCCGTCTTCAAACAGATCCTGGGCAGTCTGGCCGCCATCCTGGACAAGGCGGAAACGCACGCGCAAGACAAGAAAATCGACCCGAACGCCCTGCTGCAATTCCGCCTGTTCCCGGACATGCTGCCGTTCGTGCGCCAGATCCAGATCGCCACCGACTTCGCCAAGGGCTGCGGCGCGCGCCTGGCCGGCGTGGCCGTGCCTCCATATGAAGACAGCGAACAGAGCTTTGCAGAACTGAAAGCGCGCATCGTGAAAACCATCGCCTTCCTGGAAAGCCTGCCGCAAGCGGACATCGACGGCAGCGAAACGCGCGCCATCACCACCGGCAGCGGCGAAAAGACCAAGCACTTCACGGGCCAGACCTACCTGTTCCACTACGCGCTGCCGCACTTCTTCTTCCACGCCACGACGGCGTACGACATCCTGCGCCATAACGGCATCGAAGTCGGCAAAAAAGACTTTATCGGCAGTTACTGAGACGCATAAGCAAATCTACTGCGCGGCGCGCTTTGCGGCCTGCGATGCTCGCCGTACTTGAGTACGGCTGCGCTTCTTAGCCGCAAATCATCGCCGCTCGCTACGATTTGCTTAAGCGTCGACGCTTTAGAGTAATACCGCTTGATATTGCTCTATTGCGTCGCTATTTAAGTATTCCGGCGCGGATACCCTTGCGAAAGAATCCGCACCCACACCACTTCCTTCTCTTCATCCGTCATCGACACCCAGTGGGCCACTTCCACCACGCTGCGGCCGCAGCCGCGGCAGATTTCATCGAAGGTCGTCGAGCACACGGCCACGCAGGGTGTGTCTGGACGCAGCGGCAATTCCTTGTCCGCCATCAAGACACCTTCGGCAAGCCGAGTTTTTCCCAGCCTTCGGTGCCCAGCGCTTCCAGTGTGGCAATATTCTTGTCGAAAATTTCCGATGCTTCCGGGAACGCCTCGACGGCGCGCTCGATGCTGTCTTCGCGCAGCAGGTGCAGGGTCGGGTACGGCGAACGGTTCGTGTAGTTGCTGATGTCGTCCTCGAACGTCTCGGCAAACTGGTAGTTCGGGTGGAAACTGGCCACCTGCAGTTCGCCGGCCAGGTGCATGTCTTCCACGGCCGCATCGGCCACGTCGAGAAACTCGTTGTAATCGAGGAAGTCGTTCAGGGTGTACGGATGGATCAGCAAGGTCGTGTCGATCTGCTCCGGGTCCGTGTCGGCCAGGGTTTGCAGCTCGTCCATCAGCAGCGCCAGCAGATCTTCCGGGTTCTCAGACTCGCACACCACATAACGGATCTGCTTCTTGACGTGCACGGCCTTGGCGAACGGGCACAGGTTCAGGCCGATCACGGCCTTTTCCAGCCAGGCGACGGTATTGGCGATGATGACGGCGTTGTCGTCGTCGTGGCGCGGCGGGGTGTTCATATGCTTGACTCTCTATCAATAAGGCGGCCGGCAGCCGAATGGCCGGCCAAAGCCAAATTGTACGCACTCTTTGCGCAGTCTCATACCGGACGGCTGCCACGCTTGCGCCAGCCTCCCCGCCATGTATGCTATAACAGCGGCCGAATCACGCATCGGGCAAATTAAATTTGCAATAATGACAGCATTTGCGAATGGAAACTCAGCCGTTACCCGCTTATTGCCGCTTATTTCCTGTCATCATGCTGACATAATTCTTGACTCCTGCATGTGGATATACGTACACTCGCACCTGAATCATGGGTCTGTCCGATGTTTCTCCGACGACAACAATGGAACACTATGCACGAAAACTCCTTTAAATCTACCGTCCTGGCGGCGTTGGCCCTGGCGCTTGCGCCCGCCCTCAGCCAGGCGTACGAAGCCGGTGTTGAGAGCGATAACGCGCCAGTCGCCGCCGCCGCACCTGCCCTGATCCCGATGACCGCCCAGGTCACGGCGAAACTCCCCACCCTCGACAACCGCCTGCAAAAGACCGACCGCCTGCTGAAAAACCTCAGCGACAATTCCGATCCGCTGCGCGAAGCCGACGTCTGGGGCCGCATCCGCAGCGGCTATGCGATTCCCGACATTAACAACCAACTGGTGGCCAACCACGTCAACTGGTACGCCACCCGCCCCGACTACATCGCCCGCACCACGGCGCGCGCCTCGCGCTACATCTTCCACGTGGTGCAGGAACTGGAAAAGCGCGGCATGCCGACGGAACTGGCCTTGCTGCCGTTCATCGAGTCCGCCTTCAATCCGCAAGCGTTCTCGAGCGCCAATGCGGCCGGCATGTGGCAATTCGTGCCCGCCACGGGGCGCGATTTCAACCTCAAGCAAAACATGTTCAAGGACGAGCGCCGCGGCGTGCTGGCCTCGACCGATGCGGCCCTGACGTATCTGCAGCGCCTGTATGACATGTTTGGCGACTGGCAACTGGCCCTGGCCGCCTACAACTGGGGCGAAGGCTCGGTGCAGCGCGCCATCAAGAAAAACCAGGCGCTGGGCAAGCCGACCGATTTCGAAAGCCTGGCCGACCTGATGCCGGCCGAAACGCGCAACTACGTGCCGAAATTGCAAGCGGTCAAGAACATCATCGCCAATCCGGCCCAGTTCGGTCTGACCCTGCCCGTGGTCGACAACCAGCCCTATTTCACGGCCATCGACAAGACCAGCGACATCGACATCACCGTCGCCGCCCAGCTGGCCGAACTGTCGATGGATGAATTCAAGGCCTTGAATCCGCAATTCAACCGCCCCGTCATCATCGGCGGCGAAAAGACGAAGATTCTGTTGCCACAGGAAAACGCCGCCAAGTTCACCACCAACCTGGCGCAATGGGGCCATGCCTTGTCGAGCTGGACCACGCACAAGATCACGAATGCGCGCGAACGCATCGAAACCCTGGCGTCGAAATTCGGCACCACGGCCGACGTGCTGCGCCAGGCCAACAACATTCCGCAGCGCACCAGCCTGCGCGCCGGCTCCACCATCCTCGTGCCAAAGACTTCGGCGACGATGAACAAGGACATCACCCAGGAAATCGCCGACAGCGCCACCATGCTGCTGGAAGCGGACCGTCCGGAACGGGCCGCCAAGGCACTACGCCGCGCCGCCAAGGGCGGCAAGGCGCAAACGGCGCCAATTTCCCTGGTGAAACCGCGCATCCAGCGCGGCGGCGGCAACAGTCGCGCCAAGGCCCGTCACTGATCGCCTGAGCTGTATTGACCTACCTCACCGGCCGCCACAGCATTGCTGTCGCGGCCGGTTGCACATCCGCCTTACCCGCCCACCTACCCAGACAGGAGTCGTCATGGCTTTCTTGCAAGGCAAAAAAATCCTCATCACGGGCTTGCTGTCGAACCGCTCCATCGCCTATGGCATCGCCAAGGCTTGCCACCGCGAAGGCGCCACCCTCGCCTTCACCTATGTGGGCGAACGCTTCAAGGAGCGCATCACGGAGTTCGCGGCGGAATTCGGCAGCGAACTGGTGTTCGACTGCGACGTTTCCAGCGATGAACAGATCGCGGCCGTCTTCCGCGACCTGGCGCAGCACTGGGAACACCTCGATGGCCTGGTGCACGCCATCGGCTTCGCCCCGCGCGAGGCGATCGCCGGCGACTTCCTCGACGGCCTGTCGCGCGACAGCTTCCGCATCGCGCACGATATTTCCGCCTACAGCTTTCCCGCCATGGCCAAGGCCGCCCTGCCCCTGCTGCATCCGGGCGCCTCGGTGCTGACCCTGACCTACCTGGGCGCCGTGCGCGCCGTACCCTACTACAACACCATGGGCCTGGCCAAGGCATCGCTGGAAGCGTCCGTGCGCTACCTGGCCGAATCGCTGGGCCCGCGCGGCATCCGCGCCAACGGCATCTCGGCCGGCCCCATCAAGACCCTGGCCGCCTCCGGCATCAAGGATTTCAGCAAACTGCTGGGCTTTGTGGCCGAGCACGCCCCGCTGCGCCGCAACGTCACCATCGAAGAGGTCGGCAACACGGCCGCCTTCCTGCTGTCCGACCTGGCTTCCGGCATCACGGGCGAGATTACCTACGTCGATGGCGGCTTTTCGCAAGTGATGGCCGTCAATCCGGAAGTAGAGTAATTGGCACTTGGTCGACGTGGCGCAAGCGGCCCGGCAAATCAACCTGGCCAGGGAAACGCGACAGGCGCCGCCGCTGCCCGCCGACATCGTGGCCATGCTCCATTAAACGGAAGAAAACTACGTATTCTTACTGATTTCACATAGGAAACATGATCAAAACGTGGTAGGACTGTCGTTTCTTCCCATTTAGGCCGTGCAAAACGGCGGCAAATACGGTATAGTGTCGTTGTGCGCTGCAATATGTTTCCTTGAAGCGATGGCAACACCGCAGTTACATGCACTACAAACTTAGCAGCTTCGCAAGCCTTAGCGCATCCACAGGATGCCGCTTAATAAAGCCCTCCCGCCTTGTGTGTCGCACCTGACACCGTCCCGGCGCAAAGCTTTTGTGCCGAAATTTCTTTCTAGTTGAGTCATTTCGTTTTGGTTGGCGTTGCTATTTTGCGTTCTGCTTTTTGCAAGAACGCTGATTTTCACGAAAGAAAAAGAATGACATTTGAATCCTTAGGCCTGCATCCGTCCATCCTCGCCGCTCTGACCGAATCGGGCTACACCGCGCCAACCGCGGTACAGTCGCAAGCGATTCCAGCCGCGATCGAAGGCCGTGACCTGCTGGTCTCGTCGCAGACCGGTTCGGGCAAGACGGCAGCTTTCATGCTGCCATCGCTGCACAAACTGGCCAGCGCCGAACAAAGCGCCGCCGGCAAGACGCCAAACCAGGAAATGCAAGCATCGCGCGCCCGCGGCGAGCGTCCACGTTTCAAGGCTGCCCAGCCAAAAATGCTGGTGCTGACGCCAACGCGCGAACTGGCCCTGCAAGTAACGACCAACACCGACAAGTACAGCACCGGCATCCGCCGCATCAAGGCTGTGTCGATCCTGGGCGGCATGCCTTACCCTAAACAGATGCAATTGCTGGCCAAGAATCCTGAGATTCTGGTCGCGACCCCTGGCCGCCTGATCGACCACATGGATTCGGGCAAGATCGACTTCTCGCAACTGGAAATCCTGGTGCTGGACGAAGCCGACCGCATGCTGGACATGGGTTTCATCGACGACATCGAAAAGATCGTCGAAGCGACGCCGGAAGGCCGCCAGACCATGCTGTTCTCGGCAACGCTGGATGGCGTGGTCGGCAACATGGCGCGCCGCATCACGAAAAACCCGCTGGTCATCCAGGTGGCAAGTTCGAGCAACAAGCATGAAAACATCACGCAGCGCGTCCACTTCGTCGACGACCTGTCGCACAAGAATCGCCTGCTGGACCACCTGCTGCGCGACGAAACCTTGGACCAGGCTGTTGTGTTCACCGCCACCAAGCGTGACGCCGACACCATCGCCGACCGCCTGAACATCGCCGGTTTCTCGGCTGCCGCCTTGCACGGCGACATGCATCAGGGCGCGCGCAACCGCACCCTGGACGGCATGCGCCGCGGCCAGGTCAAGGTGCTGGTCGCCACCGACGTTGCCGCCCGCGGTATCGACGTGCCAACGATCACCCACGTGTTCAACTACGATCTGCCGAAGTTCCCGGAAGACTACGTCCACCGCATCGGCCGTACCGGCCGCGCTGGCCGCAATGGCCTGGCCATCTCGCTGGTGAACCACGCTGAAGGCATGAACGTCAAGCGCATCGAACGCTTCACCAAGCAATTGATCCCGGTCAATGTCATCGAAGGTTTCGAGCCAAAGAAAACGGCATCGGCACCACGTTCGAGCGCCCGTCCAGGCGGCTGGAAACCAGGCGACAACCGTGGCGGCGCGAAGCCAGGCCAACGCACGTTCAGCAAGCCGGGCGCACCGCGTAAAGACGGCGCTCCTAGCACCGGCGGCGGCTACAAGGGTTCCAACCCGCGCAGCACCGACGGCGCACGCCGCAGCTACGGCGACCGTTAATCACGGCGCCATGCCGCCAACGGGCGGCAAGCAATAAAAAAAACGGCCACCAGATCGCTCTGGCGGCCGTTTTTTTATGTCGATTGCCTTTACTTCTTCGACACCTTCTGGCGCGACAGCTTGCGCAGCTTGGCCTGCTCGAAGCGCACCTGCTGCTCCGGCGTTTCCAGCGCCAGCGGCGGCACGGCCACGGGCTTGCGGTTGGCGTCCACGGCCACCATGGTGAAATAGCAGCTGTTGGCGTGGCGCACCAGGCGCTGCTGGATGTTTTCCGTCACCACGCGGATGCCCACTTCCATCGACGTCGTGCCCGTGTAGTTGATCGAGGCCAGGAACGTCACCAGTTCGCCCACGTGGATAGGCTGCAGGAACATCACCTGGTCCACCGACAGGGTCACCACATAGCTGCCCGAATAGCGGCTGGCGCAGGCGTAGGCGACGCTGTCGAGGTATTTCAGGATGGTGCCGCCGTGCACGTTGCCGGAAAAGTTGGCCATATCGGGCGTCATCAGGACCGTCATCGTCAGTTCGTGGGCCGACCAGTTCATCGCGCTGTCCAAAGTGTTCTCCAAGGGGAAATAATAGGGGGATGTGAAAACCGGCCCCAGGGGCCGGTTGCCGGGACAGGCTGTTACAGTCCCAGGGTATCGATATCGGCCAGCGAGTCGCGGCCCTTGTCGGAAATGTCGTGACCCTCGCCTTCGGCGCGCGCCACGATGTGGGCTTTCTTGCCCAGGAAATAGGCCACGTCCGTATCCAGCTTGGTCAGCGGATCGGCGGCCACGGCGCGCAGCCCCATGATGCAGCGGCGCAGGAACAGCAGTTGTTGTGCCTTATCCGTGATGGACAGACGGCCGTCGCGTGCATAGCTGAGCAGCTTCAGGCCGGACAGGCGCTTGGCATTGCGGGCAACGCAAGCACTGGGGCGCTCGGTCTTGATGCCGCGTGCAACTTGCTCCAGCGCGTCATATTCATCGGTTGTTAATTTCTCGTTCTTCATTACTTTTCCATAAAAGGCCAGGTGTTCGGCCCCCATGGTACGCGCCCCGCTGCGCATCGGCAACAGGCAACGTGATTCAGTCGCCGCCCGCCCCACGGACGGCGTGCTGAAAAGGCGCGTGGAGTACGCTTATTTGTAGGTGCGCAGCAGCAACCACGCCAGGCCGCAACCGGCCACGGCACCCGCCAGGGCCAGCGCCGCGAGGTTCTTGCTGGTGATCACAGGGCGACGGCCCAGGTAAATTTTGTTATGCAAGGAATTGCCCATGATGGTCTCCTGTACAAGAATTTTTATGATGTCTCATTATAAGAACAGAATCGTGACGGCCGCATGACACACAGCAGTTAGCGCTTGATTTGTATCCACTCGGCAACGTTTATTGGCATTTTTGTTGTTTAAATGGCGTGGCTACCCGGCCGGCCGCGCAATCCATTTCCGGCTAGAAATAAACAGCGCGCGGCAGCGGGTCGGCCGCTCAGGTGGGCGACGACTTGCTCTCAGCCCATCTTGACGGGCGGCGGCGGCGGCGTCGGCTCCTCGACCGGCACGGGATCCGTGTGCGGCGGCTTTTCCGGCGGCGGCGTCAGCGGATCGCCTTCGGGCGGCGGCGGGATATCCGGTTCAGGCGTGCTGTGCGCACGCAGCGGGGCATGGCGGGATCGTGGTTGCATGGTGACCTCCTTTGCCCCCACTGTAGCCCATGGCGGGAAAGACTGGCGCCCGCAAGCCGCGCCATAGGCGGACTAAAACGTCGACTTTTTTTACACAAGCGTGAAAAATGGCCAAGCTTTTTTTATAAGCCATTGAATTTAAATGAAAATATTACATGGTACAAATTCTGCTTCAAGGGCGTATGAGGTTATCTGAGGCAGCCGCCACAGTGACCTGGTCCGATCAACCCTTACGCTGAAGGAAATGTCATGAAACCGCTGTCCTCACTCCTGCGTCTCGCTGTCTCCGTGGTCGCCATCGGCGCCGCGCTGATCAGCGCTCCCGCACTCGCGGGTCCGTTGTTTACCGTCAATGAAGGTTCCGTCCCCGGCTCCGCCGCCAATCAGGTGGTGGCCGACCGCATCAGCTTTGAATATCACGCGCGCGTCGAACAAACCATCGTTGGCGGTTTAGGTGGCGGCAACGATCCCTTCACTGAAACAGGCTTTTTGACCAAGGCCGCTTTCGGCAGCCCCAATGGCGGCAGCGTGCCATCGCAACTGAACGCCCTCAATGGCTATGGCATGTATGGCCTGTTTACCATCACCGGCCAGTCCGATACGCTGGCTGGCGGGATCCATGCCAACTTTCAAACCCTGACCATGACCTTGTACATCGACCCCAACCAGGACACGGCACTGTCGATCAGTAACGTGGCAGGTTCGCCGGTGAACGTGGGCGGCGTCTCCGGCGATGATTTTGCCATCGTCACCTACACGCTCGACGTGGGCGAAGCGCACATTTTCGCCGGCCTGGCCCAGGGCGACTTCAAGGCCTTGCTGAACGCCTCGCTGACGCCGCAAGGACAATTGTTTTTCATTAACCCCGACCCGTTTTTCCCGCTGGAGTCCCTCAGCGGCAATACGAACAGCTTCATAGGCGGCAGCCTGACCGACAGTTTCGTCGCAATGGCCGATGGTGGCGGCCTGGAATTATTTCTGGCAGTTCCTGAGCCAGGCACTATCGCCCTGCTCGGTATCGGCCTGTTTGGCCTGGGCATGACCGCACGCCGCCAGCAAGGCGGGCAGCGCCAGGCTTGACGTGCGCAGCATCGAGCCTGAAAGCCGCTGATGGCCTCAGCGGCTTTTTTCGCTGCGGCAGCCGGCAAACGCCTGCCGTTCACGCAGGCGTCTTGCCGTCGGCCGGCACCACCAGCAACTCTTGCAGCGGCCGGCGCAAGGAGCGCGCCTGGGCCGCCGGGCCGGCGCCGATGCGGCCCAGGAACACGGCCCGCTCAAACGCCGCCGCCCCCAGCACGTCCTGGCATTGCCCCGCCAGTTCCTGCGCCAGTTCCTGCATGCCGTCGGTGCGCGAAAAGGCCCGCCGTTCGCGCACATAGCGGGCAAAGATCAGCGGCGTCAGTTCCGGCTGCAATTGCAGGCCCAGCTGCGTGGCCGTCAGCCAGAAGCGCTGCATGGCGCGGCCGGCCGCCACGTAATCGTCGATATGGCGCGGCGAGGCCTCGGCCAGCAGCGCAAAATGCGCGGCGCAATACAGGCCGGGCAGCAAGTCCATCTGCAGGCGCGGCGCCACGGTGCCGGCCAGCCAGGTATTGAAGAAATCCACGCGGCGCCAGCTCTGCATGACCCAGCGCATCAGCCGCGCCGTCATCGGATCGACACCCAGCGCCTGTTCCGGGATGCGGTCGGCGCTGAAGCGCGCGCCCCATTCGATGACGTCGCGGTGCACCTTGTGCGCCTCGGGCATGGTCAGGCGCAGGCGGGCATTGTCGAACATCAGGCGCGCGCAGGCCAGGCGCGCGCGCCCGCCCTCGTACCACTGCACCTTGTAGCCGGACGGCAAACTCCCCTCCAGCGCGGCCTTTTCGCTGGCGCGCAGCTGGCGCGTGCTGAGCCGGCGCCGCTGCACGCTGCGCTGCGGCAGGAAGGCTGCCAGCGGGTCGGGCAGCAGGCCGGGGCTGTCGACAAAACGCACATCGAAGGTGGGCAGGGTATCGGGCATGGCCGTGCGCCGGCGCGCCTCCATGCGCAAGCCGTGGCTGCTGGCCGCCAGTGCCATGCTTTCGAGCAAGGCGCCCAGCGACAGCTGGCTGGGATGGCCGTCGAGGTCGTACACGCAGTGGCTGCGCGTATCGAAGCCATGCACGACGACGTGGCGCGGCTCGATGGCTTCAAAGCGCCACGGCTGCGTGTTGTCGCCGCTGGGCGCCCAGCGCGCCTGGTCGAGGATGTTTTCCAGTATGGGATCGAGCTGCGGTGCTTGCGCCATTTATGCCCCCTGCGCCGCACGCCGGCGCTTGATGATGGCCATTGCCAGCCGTTGCAGCGGGTGGCGGTTGCCGCCCGGACGCCAGGTATGCACGAGCTTGTTCCGGTAGGCGTCGAAATGCACGCCATGCGGCGCCGCCATGACCTTGCCCCGTTTCAACAGGATCTTCAGGGCTTCCGTGGCGGCCGCGCCGGCGCACAGCTGGCAGCCCATGATGGTCGACGGCCCGCGCCGCTCTTTCAGGTTGATGGCGGACGGGTCGACCAGATACGGGCCGTGCAGGCCGGCCGGCGCCAGGCCGACGAGAAAGCGCAGGGCTTTTTCTTCTTCCGGCAAGTCGCCCCAGCCAAAATACTCTTCGAACGTCATGCCGCCCGGCATGAAACTGAGCACGGCCGTGCCCATGCCCAGCGGCGCGGCCGTGATGGCGGGAATGCCCAGGCGCGCGCAGGTGGCAAAGGTGGCCTGGCGCGCAGGAAAGGCGAAGAAATCCAGGCCGTCCACGTACAGGTCGACACCGGCAAAGAACTCCGCCAGGTTGCTCTCGTGTATGCCGTCGGGAAACTGTTTGATCTCCAGTTCGGGATTGATGTCCGTCGCCATCTGCGCCAGCACGGCCACCTTCGGCTGGCCCAGGGTGGAGACCATGGCGCCGGCCTGGCGGTTGAAGTTGGCGATGTCGAAGGTGTCGAAATCGGCGATGTGAAAGGCGCCGATGCCCAGCCGCGCCAGGGTCAGCAAGTGCACGCCGCCCACGCCGCCCATGCCGGCAATGGCCACGCGCTTGCCGCGCAGGCTATCCTGCTCCGCCTGCGTGACCCAGCCCAGGTTGCGGGCGAACGCCGCGTGATAGGAGAAACCGTCTGTCATGCTCACCTCGTGTAGACGTCCCCAAGGGACCAAGGAAGGTTGGACAGACGGCCAGATGAAAAGTTCCTTCAACGATGAAGGAACCTGTGTTGCGTCTACATGGGCGCCAAGGCTAGCGCGGCAGGCGCGCCTGCGCCGCCATGCCGGCGGCACGCGGTACCGCTGCCGTGGCGCCCACCTTGAACACGCTGACGATCTGCGCCAGGCCCGCCGCCTGCTCGTTCATGGCTTGCGCCGCCGCCGAGGCCTGCTCGACCAGGGCCGAGTTTTGCTGCGTCATGTTGTCCATCTCGACGATGGCCTGGTTGATTTGTTCGATGCCGGCGCTTTGCTCGGCGCTGGCCGAGGAAATCTCGGCCACGATATCGGTGACGTGCCGCACGCTGGAGACGACTTTTTCCATCGTCTCGCCCGCCAGCGCCACGAGTTTTTCACCGGCGCCCACCTGTTCGGCGGAACTGTCGATCAATTGCTTGATCTCCTTGGCGGCCGCGGCCGAGCGCTGGGCCAGGTTGCGTACTTCGCTGGCGACGACGGCGAAGCCACGGCCCTGCTCGCCCGCGCGCGCCGCTTCCACGGCTGCATTCAAGGCCAGGATATTCGTCTGGAAGGCGATGCCGTCGATGACGGCGATGATGTCGCCGATCTTTTTCGACGAGGCATTGATGGCGCCCATGGTCTCGACCACCTGGCCCACCACGCCGCCCGCCTGCGTCGCTACTTGCGAGGCGGAAATGGCCAGCTGGTTGGCCTGGCGCGCATTGTCCGCATTCTGCCGCACGGTCGAGGTCATCTCTTCCATGGTCGAGGCTGTTTCTTCCAGGGAACCCGCCTGCTGCTCCGTGCGCGCCGACAGGTCGTGGTTGCCCGAGGCGATCTCGCCCGACGCCGTGGAAATGGATTCCGCATCGTTGCGCACCTGGCTCACCAGATGCGCCAGGTTGTCGCGCATGGCCTTGATGGCCATCAACAGACTGGACGTATCGCCGGGACGCGTATCGATCTGCGTCGTCAGGTCGCCCTGGGCGATCTGCGCCACGATGGCCGCTGCATAGTCGGGCTCGCCGCCGAGCTGGGCCAGGATGCGGCGCAGCATCAGGGCCGCCAGGCTGCCCACCACCAGCATCAGCGCGCCGCCGATGGCCAGCAGCACGCCCGCCTGGGCCCAGAACTTGTGATTGATGTCATCGATATACGTGCCCGTGCCGACCACCCAGTCCCACGGCGCAAATTTCACCACGGCATACATCTTCGCCACCGGGTCCTTCACGCCGGGACGCGTGCCGTCCGCCTGCACCATGCCGATGCGGCTGTTGGCCAGGGCCGCGCGGTAGCGGTCGCCCGACTGCTTCATGTTCTTTTGCGGCGTGCCGATGCGCGCAGGATTCGGGTGCACGTACAGCAAGTCGGTGCTGAAATCGCGCACAAAGTAATACATCTCGTCCTTGACGAAGCTGCCGATGGCCAGCTTGGCCTGCTGCTGCGCCTGCTCACGCGTGAGCTTGCCCGACTGTTCCAGCGCATACGCCTTTTCCACCGAGGCATTGGCCAGCTCGACCAGCACCGTCAATTGCTCGACCCTTTCCGCCATCATGGTCTGGCGCAGGGAATACAGGGAAAAGGATGCGATGAGGACGATGCCCAGCAAGGTGCTGAAACACAGGAGGAGAATGCGCGAACGGAGAGTCATGGGAGCCTGGGTAAAGAATAAAATGTGGAATTATAAACAATTTCCATGTGGAAATCTTTTCAGAAAAGCAAAGCGGGCGGCGCTACCAGGCTGATGCCCGGCAGGCACCGCCCGCATATGTCTTGCTGAAGTCTGACTGAAGGTCAGGCCAAGGCTTCCTTGGCCGCCTCTTCCGGCGTCAAGCCGTCATAGAACTGATCGGTAAACCACTCTACCTGCTCTTCGATATGGTCTTGCGCCTGCGCCACGGTGGCGCCGCCGGCCACGAGGAAGCCTTCGACCTCGATACACCAGTTGATCAACTCCAGGGTTTCCGGATCGAGTTCTTCTTTCTTAGCCATCGTATTTCCTTGCTTGTTAAATTGCGATCACATCCATTAGCAGCATTTTAACAGCTTCGGCACACTGGCGCCCCGGCAACGCCAGCATGAAGATTACTTCACTGCAACATTTTTACGTTCCGGGTACAGCACCACCTGCACATAGTTATCCATGTTCAGATAGCGCTGCGCCGCCAGTTTGACGGCTTGCGGCGTGAGGGCGCGCACGCGCTGCTCGTAACGCAGGATGTGCGCGGGGTCGCGTCCCTGCGTCACCGAGCCCATCAGCTGGCTCATCCAGTAGCGGTTTTCGCGCAAGGACTTTTGCTGGCGCGTGATCCAGTTCAGCTTGACCTTTTCCAGGTCGGCCGCGGATGGCCCGTCCGCCTTCATCCTGTTGATTTCGGCAAAGGCGGCGGCGATCACCTTGTCCACGTTTTCCGGCCCCGTCGGCAAGTTCAAGGCCACGGAATAATGGCCATACGGATGCTGGCCCATCGACGTTTCGAAGCCGCCGCCATAGATCATGCTCATCTTTTCGCGCAGCACTTCGATGACTTTCAGGTTCAGCACCTCGCCCAGCGCCTGCAGGGTCAGCTTTTGCTCGTCCGAATACGCGGCATCGCCATTGAAGGTGATGGAAATCGTGCTTTTGGGCTCGCTGCCCATGTAGACATTCTTCTTGACCACCCCGCTGACGGGGCGCATGCCCACGTCGCGGTAGGCGTGCGCCACGTCGGCCACGGGCAAGGTGCCCAGGTAGCTGGCGATCAGGGGCTTGATCTTGTCGAGCTCGAAGCTGCCCGCAAAGATGAAGGTCATGCCGCGCGCGCTGGAAAAGCGCTGGCGGAAGATTTCCAATGAACGGTCCAGGCCCACCTTGTCGAAGTCGGCCGCGCGCGGCACGCCATCGACGCGCGGGTTGTCGCCATACATGGCATGCTGGACGGCATCGTAGAACACGGCTTCCGGCTGCGCCATGCTGTTTTTCGCCAGGTCCTGCTGCTTGCCGATGAAGGACTGGTACAGGCCCGCATCCTTGCGCACGTCATGGAAATACAGATACACCAGTTGCAGCATGGCTTCCACATCCGCGCTGCTGGCCGAGCCGCCAAAGCCTTCGCTCAGCTCGCCCAGCGAAGCGCCCACGTTGACCGTCTTGCCGGCCAGCACTTTCTGCAAGTCCAGCGGCGCCATATCTTTCAGCCCCATGCTGCCGACCACGGCGCTGGCATAGCGGGCATTGTAGATGTCGGCATCGCCGAACAGCGACTGGCCGCCGAAACGGGTCGAACCCATCAGCACCTGGTCGTTCTTGAAGTCCGTCGGTTTCAGCAGCACGCGCACGCCATTGCCCAGGGTCAGTTCCGTCACGCCGATGGCGCTGTTCAGTTTTTCCGAGACGATGCTGCCGCCGGCCGGCGGGCCGTCCATCAGCTTACTGGCAAGCACTTTTTCCGTGCGCGGCTCGACGGTTTGCCGCTCCGCCTGCGCCACCGCGTCGAGCAATTGCTGCTGCGTCGGTACGGTCGAGGCCGCATCGCCCGCCTTCGGCTCGGCGCCCATGAAGACCACCAGTTTCTTTTGCTGGTCGGGAATCACCTTGGCCACCGTTTCGTTGATTTCCTGCAAGGTTACCTGCGGCAAGAGTTCCTGCGCGTACAGCAATTCATTGGCGATGCCGGGAATGGCTTCCTGCTCCAGGAAGTTGCGCGAATACTCGGCCACGAAACCGGCCGAATCGGACTTGTCGCGTTCGCTGTAGGCGCGCTCGTAATTGCGCAACATATCCTTGCGCGCGCGGTCCAGCTCAGCCTGGCTGAAACCGAAGCGGCGCGCCCGCTCGTCTTCCTGCACCAGCGCATCGACGGCCGGCTGCACGCCGCCCTTGCCCAGCAAGGCATACGCGCTGAACGATTCATAGCCGCGCACCAGCTTGCCCATGCTGCTGCCGCCCTGGATGAACGGCGGGTTGGCTTGCTGCGTCAATTCCTGCATGCGGGCGCTGAGCATTTGCCCATACAGGTTTTCGATCATCTGGCGGCGGTAGTCGGCAATCGTGACGGGTTCCTGCGCGGCGCGGATCGGGTAGCGGATGAAGACGCTGTCGTCGGGCGCTTCCTTGTCCGTGATCACCAGCGCTTCCGTTTGCGAGCGCTGCGGCACTTCCGCATACAGGCGCGGACGCGGTTTCGCGGGGTTTTTCAGCTTGCCGAAATGCTGACGGATCAGCTTTTCAGCCTGGCCCGGCTCCACGTCGCCCACCACCATCACGGCCATCAGGTCGGGACGGTACCAATCCTTGTAGAAACGCTTGATGGCTTCCGGCTTGAAGGTCTTCAGCACGGATTCCTTGCCGATCGGCATGCGCTGCGCATAGCGCGAACCGTTCAGCAGCTTCGGATACAGCACCTTGTTCATGCGGTCGCTGGCGCCCTTGCCCAGGCGCGCCTCTTCCAGCACGATGCCGCGCTCGCTGTTGATGTCGGCCGGATTGAATTTCAAGCCATGCGCCCAGTCTTCCAGCACGAGAAAACCCTTTTCCAGGTTTTCCTTCTTGTTCGTCGGAATCGGCAACACGTAGACGGTTTCATCGAAACTCGTGTAGGCATTCAAGTCGGCGCCGAACTTCACGCCGATCGATTGCAAGTAGGAAATCAGCTCATTGCGCTTGAAATGCGTGGAACCATTGAAGGCCATGTGTTCCGTGAAATGCGCGAGACCTTGCTGGTCGTCATCTTCCAGGATGGAGCCGGCTTTCACCACCAGCCGCAATTCCACTTTCTGGGCGGGACGGGCATTTTTCTTGATGTAATAGGTCAAGCCGTTCGGCAATTTTCCTACGGTAACTTCTGGTGCCAGCGGCAGGGGATCGGTCAAACGGATTTCCGCCTGGGCCATGCAGGCGCAGGCCAGCAAGACGGCGCCCGAGATCAGGCGTAATTTACTCAGCTTCATGTATTCTCAACGGTAAGATTCAGTAGCCATACCTTACACTGAAATTCTGTTTCCGCCATTAAAAACAGCTTAGGAAAAACCGCTTTTCCCAGGCAACTTTGCCGAATGACAAACTCAACGGTGTCCTGCCAGGTTTTTTCAATTGTGCTAAAGTATTGCCGCCGGTCATGTGGACCGGCACAACAATACGTCTTCGGGGCGGGGTGCGATTCCCCACCGGCGGTAAGACCGGCAACGGTCAAGCCCGCGAGCGCTTTCCAGGCACCGCCTGGTGAGGTCAGCAGATCTGGTGTGACTCCAGAGCCGACGGTATAGTCCGGATGAAAGAAGATGTGCAGTAGTGTGATGTCCCATCGACCTGTCGATGCGGCCAGTTGCGTCTATTCGCTTGCCCTGCAGCGTTTTTCGCCTATGCGAGGAGCGTTTCACCATGTTAGTCAACAGCTATACCCTGCTTTCCAACGACCTGGAAGGTCGCATCCAGTCCGCCCTGGCCGCCATGCGCGCCGGCATCCCCGTCATCCTGCTCGACGATTTCGACCGTGAAAACGAAGCCGACCTGATCCTGTCTGCCGAAAAATTGACGAACGAAACCATGGCTTTGCTGATCCGCGAATGCAGCGGCATCGTCTGCCTGTGCCTGCCGACGGACGTCGTCAGCAAGCTGGAATTGCCGCCCATGTCGTCCGACAACGGCAGCCGCTACGGTACGCCGTTCACCGTCTCCATCGAGGCGCGCGACGGCGTCACGACGGGCGTGTCGGCCGCCGACCGCGTCACCACCATCCGCGCCGCCATCGCGCCAAATGCCAAGCCCGCAGACCTGGTGCGCCCCGGCCACGTGTTCCCCCTGCGCGCCGCGCCCGGCGGCGTGCTCGAGCGCCGTGGCCACACGGAAGGCTCTGTCGACCTGTCGCGCATGGCGGGCCTGAACCCGGCCGCCGTGCTGTGCGAACTGATGAACCCGGATGGCACCATGATGCGCGGCGACGATATCGAGCGCTTCGCCGAACTGCACGGCATGCCGATCCTGACCATCGAGGAACTGGTGGAGTGGCGCAGCAAGCACGCGCAATAATCCGTCAAGCGGCAGCTACCGCCTTCGGCAAATGCACGTGCCGGTAGACGAGGCCCGCCGCCAGGCCATACGCGGCGGCGATCGTCGCGTAAGCCAGCGGCAGGCGCAGCGACCAGTCGGGCAGCACGTGCAGGATGCTGCCGATCAGCGCCACGCCCACCAGCGCGCCGATCTGCCGGTTCGCATTCAGGGCCGCCGCCGCGCTGTTCGCATGCCGCTTGCCGGCCACCCGCATCACGGTGGCCGTCATGGCGGGAATGGCGATGCCGATGGCCACATTCATGACGGCCGTGCCCAGCGCCAGCCAGCCATACGGCGTGCCCGGACGCAAGCCCATCAGCAGCAAGGCCATGACGGCACCCACCAGCAAGCCTAGCAGCATGGGCAGGCGCGTGCCATGACGCGCCGCAATATTTCCCGCCATAAAGTTTCCCACCGTATAGGCCGCCATCATGGGCAACAGGCGCAAGCCCGACTGCAGGGCATCGGCACCGCCCGACTGCTGCAAAAACAGGCTCAATAAGAACAATTGCCCGAACACGCAGAAATTGATCAGAAACCCCACGCCATTGGCCGCGCCAAAGCTGCTGCTGTGAAACAGTTCACGCGGCAACAGCGGATGGCTGCCGCTGCGCTCGCGCCGCAGCAATTGCCAGGCCGACAGCACCGTCAATGCGCCCGCCGCCAGCACGCCGGGCGACAGCCAGCCCAGCACGGGGCCTTCGATCAGCACGAAACTCAGGCCCGCCAGCGCCGCCACACCGAGCGCATGGCTGAACAGCGACAAATCGCGCGGCTGGCGCGCCGGCGCCACCAGCAGCAGCTGCGCCATGACGATGGCCAGCACGCCCAGCGGCACGTTGACCCAGAAGACGCTGCGCCAGCCGAACTGGTGCACGAGGATGCCGCCGATCAGGGGGCCGGACGCACCGGCCACGCCCACCAGCGCCGACCAGGCACCGAGCATGCGCGTGCGCTCGCGCTCGTCTTCGAAGCTGTGCGTGAGCAGGCTGAGCGAACTGGGCATGAACAGGGCCGCGCCCGCGCCCTGCAGCAAACGCGCCGCCGTCAAGAAATGTCCGTCGGGCGCGGCGCCGCACAGGATAGAACCGAGGATGAAGACGCCGAGGCCGCCCTGGTACACGGCTTTCGGCCCGTAGCGGTCGGCCAGCGCGCCGCCGGCCAGCAGCAGCGCGGCAAACGTCAAGGTGTAGCCATCAACCACCCAGACCAGGCCCGTCAGCGGAATATTCAAGTCCAGCGCGATATCGGACAGCGCCACGTTGACGGCCGTGACGTCGAGCATGGCCATGACGAAGCCGAAGGCCAGGGTCAGCAGGATCAAGCCGCTGGCGCGGTGCGGTGTGGGGGCAGTCATGGTACTCCTTGCAGTAACAGGGGGCAGCCATTATGCGAGCGTTGCGCGATGCGGTAAACAGGCATAAACTCGGCACACTGATGCAAAAATGCATCACCATATAAAACAGGAGAAGCAGCTTGGATTGGGATAACGCGCGCATCTTTCTGGCCATCGGCCGGGCCGGCACCCTGCGCGGCGCGGCCGCCCTGCTGTGCATCGACCAGGCCACGTGCGGGCGCCGCCTGGCCGCGCTGGAAGCGTCGCTGGGCGCCACCCTGTTCCTGCGCACGCCGTCGGGCTACGTGCCCACGCCGGCCGGCGAACTGGCGCTCACGGCCGCCGAAGCGATGGAGCGGGCGGCCGACAAGCTGCAGCGCGAGATGCAGGGCGTCGACAACCGTTTAAGCGGCCTGGTGCGCGTGGCCACGACGGACACCATGGCCAGCCATTTCGTCATCCGCGCCATGCAGCGGCTGCACGCGGCCCACCCGGACATCCGCATCGTGCTCAACGTGGCGCCCGCGCTGGCCAGCCTGACGCGGCGCGAAGCGGACCTGGCCGTGCGCGGCGTGCGCCCCACCGACCCGGACCTGATCTCGCGCCACCTGGTCAAGCGCAGCCTGGGCCTGTATGCATCGAAAACCTATCTGGCCGAACGGGGCGAACCCGTGCGCGGCACGGCGCTGGCCGGCCACGACATCGTCATCTACCACCATTCCGTGACGCCGCGCCATGGAGAGAAAATCGCCGGCGAGCCCGTCGCCAACGCCCGGGTCGCCATGGAAGTCAATTCGGCGGCGATGCTGCAGGAAGCCACGCGCGCGGGGCTGGGCGTGGCCGAGCTGGCCACCCACCTGGGCGACATCGACCCGCAGCTGGTGCGCATCTGGCCCGAGCGGGCGGAAAGCTACGACGTGTGGCTGGTCATGCATGCGGATCTGAACCGCTCGGCCCGCGTGCGCGCGGCGGCCGACGCCATCATCGCCAGCGTGGGCACCGCCAGCGCCGTCTGACAGGGGCGCACAATAGTGCCGAAAAGAAACTTTCTTTTTGATAAGTCTGATAAAATCCGCCCCCCCGCCGCGCGCAGCCGCCGCCACCCGCCGCGGGATCCCTCAATCCCCCTGGAGAATTCTTATGCTTATCTGGCAAGGCTTCGGCATACTCGCCCCCCTCATCTGTTTGATCGTTGTCATGGCCGCACAGGCGCTGTTTGGCGCCACCCTGGGCGAGGCATACACGAAGAGCCACGCCTGGCCCCTGGCGCTGGCCTTCCTGCTGGCAGCGGCCGCCAGCTGGTATGCGGGCGTGCGCCTGAACAGCGCGCCAGGCCGCGAACTGATCGACCCGGCCACGCAGGAAAGAGTGATCCTGCGCAAGCGCCACACCCTGTTCTGGATCCCGATGCAATACATCGCCGTGCTGATGGTCGTCATGGCCGGCTTCGCCCTGTTCGAATAGGCGCGCACGCCTGACGTGCCCGGCGGGCGGGCTGATGTTAAGATGCCATGATGACCCTATCCGTCTCCCTCATCATCAGCCTGCGCCGTTTGCACCGGGCCACCATGGCCTGGCTGGTCAGCTGGTGGCGCATGCTGCATTTCGCCATTCTCGTGTTTTCGCTGGCCCTGTCGCCGTCGAGCTATAACCGCGACAACCGCCCCATCCTCGCGCACCGCCTGGTAACGAACACGGCGCCCAATCTCGTGTGGTTCAGCGTCGCCTGCGCGCTCGTCAGCCTGGTGCTCATCCGCATCGTCGTCGTCAGCGCGCAAAGCTACGGCCTGTCGCGCTATGCGCTGGAAATGGTGGTGCGCGTGCTGGTGCTGGAACTGATACCGCTGACGGCCGCCCTGTTCGTCGCGCTGCGCCTGACCCTGCCCGACGGCATTGCGTTTGCGCAAATGCGCTCGTCCGGCATGCTCGACACCATGCAGCGCCAGGGCGTCGACCTGCTGCGCCGAGAATACTTTCCACGCGTCATGTCCGGCATCTTCGCCGTGTGGATGCTGGCCATCGTCAGCTGCGTCAGCTCGCTGATCCTCGCCTACCTGACGATCTATGGCTTTACGCCGTGGGCGCTGCAAGGCTACACGCGGGTGGTGGGGCAAATCTTCAATCCGGCCGTGGCCCTGATCCTGATGCTCAAGGTGATCTTCTTCAGCTTTGCCGTGGCCCTGATCCCGCTGGCGTCCTCGTATTATCCGGAAGAGCCGCACGGCCGGCGCAACCGCCTGTGGGCCGCGCACGGCCTGTCCGAAATGCTGCGCCTGTTTTCCGTCATCCTGCTGATCGAAGTGGCTTCGCTGATGGGCAATTACTACTGATGCCCCGCCCGCCACCGCCAGCGATCCCCGAACCACCCATACGAGAGCCAGAATCCATGAGCCAGAGCCAGCCCCCCAATCCCGACCAGGTCGACGTCACGGCGCCCGCCGGTGCCACGCCAGACGCCGTGCTGCCCGCCCCGCCGCCCGTGCGCCATGCCGAACTGAAGGCGGCCATCCTGCTCGTCTTCATGTTCGTGCTCGTGGTCGGCTCCGTCGTCTACCTGATGTATGCGCGCGGCGCCTTTGAGGCAACGCAAACCCTGGTGCTGACGACCGACGATTCGGACGGCGTGGGCGTGGGTGCCGACCTGACCTTTTCCGGTTTTCCCATCGGCCGCGTGCAGCGCATCGAACTGGCGCCGGACGGCAAGGCCCGCGTCATCGTCGACGTGCCGCGCAAGGATGCGCACTGGCTGCGCAGCAGCTCCATCTTCACCCTCGAGCGGGGCATCGTGGGCGGCGCCAAGCTGCGCGCCTACAGCGGCATCCTGACGGACCCGCCGCTGCCCGACGACGCCACGCGCGACTTGCTGGTGGGCGACATGGCGGCGGAAATCCCCCGCCTGCTGGCCGCCGCCAAGGATTTGCTCAACAACGTGGCCAGCCTGACGGGCAGCGATTCCGCCCTCGACGGCACCTTGCGCAACGTGCAGGCCGTGACGGGCAAGCTGAGCGGCCCGGGTGGCGCCATGGGCTTGCTGACGGGCGACGACAAGCAGTCGCGCCTGCTGGTCGAGCGGGCCAACGCCCTGTTGCTGACTGCGGACCAGCTGGCGCGCCGCACGGATGGCCTGGTGGCCAACGCCGATACGCGCGTGTTCGGCGACAAGGGCGTCATGACGGATGCGCAGGCCACCATCGTGCAGCTGAACGCCCTGCTGGCCGACACGCGCGCCAGCCTGAAAAAAGTCGACGCCGTGCTGGTCGAGGCGCAAGCCGTGGGCGCCAACGCCAGGGCGGCGACGGCCGACCTGGGCCCGCTGCGCGCGGACGTGGAAAGCAATCTGCGCAAGGTCGAGCAGCTGGTCAATGAAATCAACCGCAAATGGCCGTTCAAGCGCAATCCGGAGATCAAACTGCCATGATAAATATCAAGTTCCTCTTGCCTGCCCTGCTCGTGACGGCGCTCGGCGCCTGTTCCAGCGGCCCGCCCGTGCCCGACTGGAAGATGAATGCGCAAAGTTCCGTCGAACGCTTCCAGGCCGCCTACCTGGGCGGCAACGCCCTCGTCGAGCAGACGGAATTCCGCCGCGCCCGCAGCCAGGTGGCGGGCACGGGCAAGCTCGAACTGGTGGCGCGCATCGAGCTGCTGCGCTGCGCCACGCGCGTGGCCAGCCTGGCCTTCGAGGATTGCGGGGGCTTCGACGCCCTGCAAGCGGACGCGAACGACGCCGACCGCGCGTATGCGGCCTGGCTGGCCGGCAAGGCGCAGGCGGCCGACGTCGCCCTGCTGCCCGAGGCGCAGCGGGCGGCAGCCGGTGCCGGCTCCGACACGGCCGCCGCCAGCGCCGTGGCGGCCATCAAGGACCCGCTGTCGCAGCTGGTGGCGGCCGGCGTGCTGCTGCGCTCGGGCCGCGCCACGCCGGAATTGCTCGACACGGCCGTCGCCACCGCCTCGGACCAGGGCTGGCGCCGTCCGCTGCTGGCCTGGCTGGGCGTGCAGCGCCTGCGCGCCGAACAGGCGGGCGACACGCAAACGGCGCAGCGCATCGCGCGGCGCATGGCGATCGTCGAACAGCCGCCGGCCCCCTGAACGCCGATGGCGGCCCACGGCAGGCAGAATCAGGCATAATTCAGCCAGGATGACAGCTATGCCGTACAGGCAGCGAGGTGTGACGATGCAGTTCGAGGATTTCGACCTTTCCACTCCCGATACCGGCCGGCATGGCGGGGCGGCGCCTGGCGATGAAGAGCCGGCGGCCACGGCCGTGCGCCTGCAATACCTGCTCGACAATACACCTTCCATCATCTATTGCACCGTGCCCAGCGGCGACTTCAAGATGACCTTTGTCAGCAACAACGCCCTGAACGTGCTGGGCTACCAGCCCGAAGACATGGTCGCCGACCCCAACTTCTGGTTCGACCACATCCACCCCGACGATGCGCCCGGCATCTTTTCCAGCCTGGCGCAGATCTTCGTCGAAGGCGCGCGCGCCTATGAATACCGTTTCCGCGTGCGCGACGGCAGCTACCTGTGGATGCACGACAGCCTGCGCCTGGTGCGCGACGAGCATGGCGTGCCGTTCGAGGTGATCGGCTCGCTGACGGATATTACCGAACGCAAGCGCATGGAAGCGATGCTGCAGGCGCGCGGCGAAGAGCAGCAACTACTGATCAGCAAGTTGCAGGAAGCGCACGACCAGCTGCTGCAATCGGAAAAAATGGCCTCCATCGGCCAGCTGGCAGCCGGCATCGCGCATGAAATCAACAACCCGATCGGCTTCGTCAATTCGAACATGAGTTCGCTGCAAGGCTATGTCGGCACCCTGTTCGACGTGATCGGACAATATGAAGCGGCGATGCGCGAGACGCCCGACGGCCCGGCCCTGGCCGCCCGCGTGGCCGAGGTGCGCGCGCAGGCCGACCTGGCCTTCCTGCAGGACGACATGGTGGACCTGGTGCGCGAATCGATGGATGGCTTGAAGCGCGTGCGCGACATCGTGCAGGCGCTGAAGGATTTTTCGCACGTGGGCGAGACGGACTGGCAAGTGGCCAGCCTGCACGCAGGGCTGGACAGCACCCTGAATATCGTCGCCAACGAATTGAAATACAAGGCGCGCATCGAAAAACACTATGGCGAACTGCCGCCGATACTGTGCCTGGCGTCGCAGCTGAACCAGGTCTTCATGAACCTGCTCGTCAATGCGGGCCAGGCCATCAGCGGCGACGGCGTGATCAGCATCCGCACGGGCCACGCGGGCGACTGGGTGTGGGTGGAAATCGGCGACACGGGCGCCGGCATCGCCCCCGAGCACCTGAACCGCATCTTCGAACCCTTCTTCACCACCAAGGCCGTGGGCAGCGGCACGGGCCTGGGCCTGTCGCTGTCGTACGGCATCGTCAACAAGCACGGCGGCCGCATCGAGGTAGCGTCCGAAGTGGGCCAAGGCACGCGCTTTACCGTGCACCTGCCGCTGCAGCCGCCCGCCGCCGCGAACGCCTAGGCTTCCTTCACGGGCGCGTACACGCGGATGCTCAGGCGCCCGCCATTCTTGCCCTCGAAATCGAGCAGCTGGGCGATCACGCGGGCCGTCAGCACGTGTTCGGCCGCCAGCAGCATCAGGCCGTCGCGGCTGATCAGGTCGCGCGACAGCGTCATGCCCGGCTCCAGCTGGCCCGACAGCACGGTCAGGTCGCGCGCCGGCGGCTCCGTCTCTTCCATGATGCTGCGGAAAGCGGCCACCACAGCCGGGTCGTAGCGCTTGCCGACGCTGTCGTAGATCAGCGTGCGGGCTTCCTCGGCGCGCAGGCTGCGCTGCACCATGGCGCCGATCTGCAAGCCGTCATAGTCGGACGCCAGCGCCAGGATGCGCGCGCCCATGGGAATGGCCAGGCCCACCAGGCCATCGGGAAAGCCGCCGCCGTCGAAGCGCTCGAGCTGCGAGCGCAGGATCACGGAGACGGCGCGCAGCTCGTCGAGCGCCATCAGCAGCTGTTCGGCGCGCAGCGGATGCTTGCGGAAGGCGGCCAGCTGTTCGCCCGTCCAGGCGCTGGCCGGCAATTCCAGCACGTCGTCGCTCAGGCTGAGCTTGCCGATATCCTTGAGCAGGGCCGCGATGAACACGTCGCGCGCCTCCTGCCCTTCCAGGCCCAGCGCCTGCGCCAGCTTGCGCGCCAGCTCGGCCACCCTGCGCGCATGGCCGGCCAGCTTGCCGCCGCGCATCTCGATCAGGTTGGAAAATACCTTGATGGTCGTCACGAACGTGGCTTTCAGCCGCTCGTTGGCCGCCTGCACCTCGTCGTGCGACTGCTTCAGCTGCTGCGTGCGCGTGGCCACCTTCGCTTCCAGGCTGGCGTTGAGCGCCTGCAGCTCCACGTTCTGGCTGGCCGTCAGCGCTTCCAGGCGCAGCTTTTCCTGTTCCAGCGCGCGCCGTTCCAGCGCGTGGCGCACCACCAGCACGATATCGTTCTCGTCCCAGGGCTTGGTCACGTAGCGGTAGATCTCGCCCTGGTTGATGGCGTCGAGGATGGACTGGATGTCGGCATAGCCGGTCAGCAGCAGGCGGACGGTGCCGGGCCAGCGCTGGCGCACCTGGGCCAGGAACTGCGCGCCATCCATGTGCGGCATGCGCATGTCGGAAATGACCAGGTCCACCGTCTCGCTCTCGAGCAGGGCCAGGCCCGCCGCGCCGCCGTCGGCAGTCAGCACGCGGTAGCCGTGCGGGCGGAACAAGCGCCGCAGCGACGACAGGATATTCGGTTCGTCGTCGACGCACAGGATGGTGGGCGGCGCGGCCGCGGCGCTGGCGCTGGTACTGGTGTTCATGCTCATGCTGTCCTGTTCGGTCATGGTGCAACGGCCTGCGCCTGGCGCACGGGCAAGGTGATGCGGAAGGTGGTGCCGCGGCCGATGATGCTGCGCACGTCGATGCGGCCATGGTGTTTCTGCACCGTCGTGTAGGCCAGCGACAGGCCCAGCCCCGTGCCCTTGCCGACGGCCTTGGTGGTAAAGAAGGGATCGAAGATGCGCGACAGGTGTTCGGGCGCGATGCCGCCGCCCGTGTCCTCGACCTCGATCCACACTTCCGTGGCATTGTCGCTGCCCGTGCGCAGGGTGATGCGCCCGCGCGCCTCGCCCATGGCGTGGGCCGCGTTGACGACCAGGTTCATGATCACCTGGTTCAGCTCGGAAGGCTGGCATTCGATGTCGGGAATGTCGCCATATTCGCGCACCACGTCGGCCTTGTACTTGACCTCGTTATTCACGATGTTGAGCGTCGTATCGATGCCCTGGCGCAAATCGGCCCAGACCCACTCCTGGTGCGCATCCGTGCGCGAAAAATCCTTCAAGTCCTGCACGATGCGGCGCACGCGCGAAATGCCCTCCTTCGACTCGCCCATCAGCATGGGAATGTCCGTGCGCAGGAAATCGAGGTCGATCTGTTCGCGCAGCGCGCGCAGGCGCGCCGCCACCACGGGGTCGGCGACGGCCGGTTCGGCTTCCTCGTAGGCGTCGAGCATGGAAAACAGGTCATCCAGATAGCCTTCCAGGGTGCCGACATTGGAAAACACATAGCCGATGGGGTTGTTGATCTCGTGCGCCACGCCGGCGGCCAGCTGGCCGATCGAGGCCAGCTTTTCCGACTGCAGCAGCTTTTGCTGGGCCAGCGACAGCTTGCTGTTCAATTCCGTCAGGGCAAGATTGCGTTCGCGCAATTCGAGATCGGCGATCTGGCGCTGGCGGATGTCGTCGGCCAGGCGCTCGTTCATTTCGGCCAGCTGGGCCGTGCGCTTGGCCACCAGGTGTTCCAGGTTGTCGTGCGCCTTGCGCAGCGCCAGTTCCGCCAGGCGCCGCTCGCTCACGTCGCGCAGGGTTTCGATGGCGCCCACCAGGCGTCCCTGGCGGTCGCGCAGGGGCGCCGCCGTGAAGTGCAGCCAGTGGCCGTCGGGGCCGATATCGGCAAAGAAATCCTCGGCTTCGTAAGCGCCGGGGATCACGGGGGAGCGCTTCAGCTTGCCAAGATAAAGGTCATTTTCACCGAGCGCGATATCGTCGGCCACCAGCAGGTCGGCCAGGCAGGCGCGCGGCTGCGGATAAAACGCCTTCCAGTGCTCGCGCGTGCCGACCATCTCGGCGGCCGTAAAGCCCAGCAACTGTTCGCAGGCGCTGTTCCAGTGCGTCACCACGTGGTTCGTATCGATGGCGAAGGTGGCCACGGGATGGCCGTCGAAAAATGCCGATAGCGCGATGGTGTCGCCCTGGCGGCGTTCCGGCGTGGCGGGCAGCGCTTGCCCTGCGTCTGTTTCCATGGCCTCTGTCCTGTTCATGCCAGCATGATCCGCGACATTTCATCGAAGGTGTGTTCCGTTTGCGCCAGCAGCGCCAGCCAGGCTTGCTCGTCGAGGGCAATGCTGCGCCAGCCCGCAGGCGACAGGGGCGGCACCAGCGCATCGTCGACGCCGGCCAGATCGAGCGCCAGGGCGACGGCATTGGCCATGTGCACGGCCAGCGGCAAGCCGCCCGCTTCCAGCCGCTCGATGGCGTGGTGGTCGGCCACCGCCTGCTGTATCGCCTCGGGAAACTTCCAGTAAGCGGCCAGGGCGCTGCCCACTTGCGCATGGTCAATACCGATGACGGCCAGTTCAGCCTCGGCCATCTGGCAGTCATGCGCCTGGCGGTGGCTGCGCACGAGCGCGTGCTCGGCCGGGAAGCGCGTCACCAGCACCAGGGTGCCCAAGTCGTGCAGCAGGCCGGCCGTGAACGCCGTCTCGGGGTTGACGCGCAAGTGCGGCGCCAGCAGGCGCGCGGCGACTGCCGTGGCCAGCGAATGGCGCCAGAACGCCTGGAAATCGAAGCCGCCGCTCACGGGCGCGAAGCTGCCCGTCAGGGCGCAGGCCGTGACGACGGTGCGGATGCTGTGAAAGCCCAGCACGGAAACGGCTTGCGGAATGCTGGTGACCTTCGATTGCATGCCGTAGAACGAGGAATTGGCGATGCGCAGGGTCTTCGCCGCCAAAGCCTGGTCCAGCTCGATCTTTTGCGCCAGCACATGCACGTCCGTGTCATCCTGGTCCATACTCGACAGCAACTCCAGCACGACCACCGGCAGCGACGGCAGTTCCTGTATCTGGCGGATGATGTGTTCAAAACTGAGCCGTGTCATGCCGCGCCCCCTTGCCGGTAGCGCTGCAGCAGCCCCAGCAGTTGCGCCCCCGCGGAATCGGGCGGCGTGGCGCGGAACAGCACGGCCAGCCGCTCCAGGCGGTGCGCCCGCTCCTGCTCGGCCTGCGCCTGCGCGGCGGGGTCAGGCGCCTCGTCCATGACGACATGGCAGCGCTCCACATTGCGCCGGCGCAAGGCCGTCAGGTTCGCCGCCGTCAGGGTGGCGCCCTGGGCCAGCAGCACGGCGCCGCTGGCGTCGTTCAAGGCCTGCGCCAGCACCATGCCTTCCTGCGCCTGCTCCATGGAAATCTCGCGTCCGCTTTCACTCACGCTTTCATTCATGTATCCGCTCCATGACGACTCAGGGTGACCAGGCTGCCGCGCGAACGCGAATGCAGGCCCATGGGATGGATGGCCACGGCATACGGCTGGCCATCGATGGCGGCCAGGCGCGGCGCGCCCTGCCCGTCGAACAGTTGCGGCAAGACGATCGCCGCCTCGTTGCCCAGCAAGGCCGCGCCCCGCTCGAACAGGTTGGCCGCCGCCGCGTTGATGAAGGCGATCATGCCGTCCTCGTCGAGCCCGATCACGGGCAAAGGCAGAAATTGCAGCAATTCGCGCGCGATGCCCAGGCTGACCTCGTCGCGGCTGATCTGGTGCTGCTGCTGGCGCACCAGCGCCTGCATGGCGGCATTGGCGGCCGCCAGGGCCTGGTTGGCGTCGCGCAGCTGCGCATTCAGGCGCACATTGTCGTCGTCGATGCCCTTCAGGCGGAACGCTTCGGCAATATGCTCGCGCAATTGATGGTCTTCCCAGGGCTTGGTGAGGAACTTGAAGATGGCGCCCTCGTTGACGGCGTCCGTGACGGCCTGCAGTTCGGTATAGCCCGACAGCATGATGCGTATGGTTTGCGGACACAGCAGCTTGGCCTTGCGCAGGAAGTCGGCGCCCAGCATGCCCGGCATGCGCTGGTCCGACACGATCACGTCGACCGCATGGCTGGCCAGCACGTCCAGTCCTTCCTGGCCGCTGCCAGCCGTGAGGATATGGTAGGCATCGCGCCGCAGCAGGCGCTTGAGGGAAGCGAGGATATTCGGCTCGTCATCGACCAGCAGCAAGGTGCGCCGCTGCGCCGCAGGCTGCTGCACGGCGTCCGCCGCCGGCACCGCAGTCCCGGGCATACCATGCTCGTCGTGCAAATCCATCGGACCATCCTCTCATCGCCACGGCGATATCGGAGCTTGCCTGGAGGGGAAATCCGCCACGCAAGTGCGTCTTGCGAGTCTTGCGCGGCAGCCAGCTTGCGTTGAAATTATACGACTAAATATTCCGTTATGACACTTGTCCGGCACTTATCCGCGCCGGGGCGGACAAGGCGTGTCGCGGTAAAACACAAAGCCGCCCAGGCCGATGGCCCTGGTGTCGGCTTTCACGCCATAGACCAGCGTATTCTTGTCCGCCTCGATGCGCAGCAGATTCTGGTGCTGCACGATTTGCGCGTGGGACAGCTCCAGCGAGGGCGTCGGCGCCAATGCCAGGCGCAATTCGGACGTGGCCGCGTCATACGTCCAGCGGCCCGGGTTATAGAAGGCGAAGCCGCCGTCGAAACGCAGGCTGCCATCCTTGAACTGGGTCAGGCAAATGCCGGGAAATTCGCTGGGCGGGTTGTACCAGGTGGCGGCCACGGCCGTATCGGCCGGGATCTTGCCCGGCATCTGCATGCCGGCCTTGCCACCGTTGCCGCCCGTGCCGGCGCAGCCGGCCAGCGCCAGCGCGCCAGCCACAGCGACCGCGCGTTTGATGCATGTCATGTGCATTCCCGTCCCCTTGCTTTATAGAAACACAATCTTAGTCCGGGAAACGTGGCCGTTCAAGCGGCCAGCGCACATAAGGCGAATTTAATTGCCTGCGGCCGCCTTGGCAGCCGCCTCGCGCAATTTGTCCTTCTTGCTCTTGCGCGCGCCCTTCACGCCGCCGTTCACCGTATCCGTGACGGGGTTGACGGGCGTGGGCAATTCCGTCGGTTCGAACCCGGCCACCACTTCGCGCACGATGCGCAAGTCGTTGCGGTTTTCGATCAGGCGGAAATGCGCCTCCGTGTCGGCCGTGACGAAACTGATGGCCGTGCCGCTCTCGCCGGCGCGGCCCGTGCGGCCGATGCGGTGCGTGTAGTCGACGGCCGAGCGGGGCAAGTCGTAGTTGACGACGGCGGGCAAGCCGGCGATGTCGATGCCGCGCGCAGCCACGTCGGTGGCCACCAGCACCTGCAAACGGCAAGCCTTGAAGTCGGCCAGCAGCTGGCTGCGCGTGCCCTGGCTGAATTCGCCATGAAAGGCGCCCACGTGCAGGCCCGCGCGCTGCAGCTTGTCGGCCACGTGTTCGGCCGCGTACTTGGTGGCAACGAACACCAGCACGCGCTCCCACTGCTGCTGCAGGATCAGATAGCGCAGCAGCTGCGTGCGGCGCGGCACGTCGACCGTGATGGCGCGCTGCACGATGTCGGGCTTGTCCTGCGGTTCGGACGCCACCTCGATGCGCACGGGATCCGTGAGCAGGCTGTCGGCCAGCGCCTGCACGCTGTCGGGGAAGGTGGCGGAAAAGAACAGGTTTTGCCGTTGTTTGGGCAGCAGCGCCAGGATGGCGTTGATTTCTTCGCTAAAACCCATGTCGAGCAAACGGTCCGCTTCATCGAGGACAAACAGCGACACGCCGCCCAGCTTCACGGCATTTTGCCGCACCAGGTCCAGCAAACGGCCCGGCGTGGCGACGACGATATCGGCGCCGCCGCGCAAGTCCATCATCTGCGGATTGATCGACACGCCGCCGAACAGCACGGAAATTTTCAGTTTGACGGGCAGCGGTTTGGCCAGCGCGTGCACCGTCTGCCCCACCTGCGCCGCCAGCTCGCGCGTGGGCACGAGGATCAGCGCGCGCACCTGGCGCGGGCCGGAAGCGGGCGCCATCAGCGCCTGCAGCAGCGGCAGCGCGTAGGCGGCCGTCTTGCCGGAGCCCGTCTGCGCCGCGCCCAGCACGTCGCTGCCGCGCAGGATGGCGGGAATGGCGGCCGCCTGGATGGCCGTCGGCGCGGCATAGCCGGCCTTGTCGACGGCGCGGACCAGGGCGGGAATCAGACCCAGGGAGGAAAATGGCATAGCGGGCCTTCTTTATTCGTCAAAGTGGGACCGGCCGCGAAAGGCGGCCGGTCGGAATAGCGACAGTATAAAGCAGGCGCTTACTGCCTGGGCATTTGCAGCGTCGGATGGCCCGTTTCATCATAGCCCGGCATGCCGCGCCGGATCGCATGCGAAAAGTCCGCATCGTCGTTGGCGGCCCGCGCGCGCGCCGTGACGTGGCCGCCATCGCGCAGCTGCTGGAAGCTCAGGCCGGGCACCAGGCCCTTGACATCGAACAGATAGCGGTCCAGGTAGCCCGAGGCCAGCAGCCGGTAGTCGAGCGGCAGGCCCGGCACGATGCGGCGCACCATTTCGAAGACGATGGTGGTGCAATTGGCCGTCAGGGTATTGTAGAACTGCGGCTGGGCCTTCAGCGCCTGCGCCTCGTCCAGGTAGGCGAGGAACAGCGAGCGCATGGCCGCTTTCGGCATCATCACGCGGTACAGATGCATGTCCTCGCCGCGCGCATTCGTGCGCACGCGCAGGATGTCGCGCTCGTCGGCGGCGATCAGGCTCATCTCGAAATGCTTGAAGAAGCCGCCGATGGCGGAAAAGCTCTCGCCCTTCTCCTTGCGGATTTCGATGGAAAACGTCAAAAAGCGCCCGTCTGCGAAGCCGAACGAAATGAGGGTGTGCGCGATGTAGGGCCCCGTCCAGTACGACAGCGCCGTGTCCACCGTGCGCAGTTCGTCGAGGTCGTAGCTGCGCTGCTCCCACTTGACCGTGTAATCGTCATCGCTGCGCCAGTCGAAATTGCGCACATTGTCCAAGGTGACGAGATTGCCCTTCACGGTGCCCGTGACATTGCGCGCCACGTCGTCGGCCCACACGCGCTGCTGTTTCGGCGCGATCAGGCTCCACCACACGAGCAGCAGGATGAAACCGGCCACATACGGCAGCAGCACGCGCGCATCGCCGCGCGTCCACCACAGCGCGATGCTGGCCACGCCCAGCGCGCCCCACAGCAGCGCGCCGATGGCTTGCGCCGCCGTGCCGCCGGACAGCTGATACCACAGCGCCAGCGCGCCCCACACGGCAGTCAACAGGAGAATCAGGGAAACGGCCATTTTGCCGAGGGTGGCCAGCACGGAGCGGGCACGCAGTGATAAGAAAGTCATGCACCGATTATAAGGGCAAGCGCAGGAAGAGGTGCGTCCGGGCAAGTAGTGCTGCAACAGGCCCGGCCGCAAAATCATTGCTTGCCTGCCAATTTATTTCATGAGAGCATGTTGTGAAAATAAAATGTATAGACAAGGCGGACTGTCACGGCAGCGATGCTTTGGCCATTCCAGGAGATAGCTTGCAGCCCCCTTCCCTCTACGCCATCGCCGGCAGCCTCAACTCCCTCTTCATCGTCGTCAGCCTGCTTGGTTTATGGTCGCAACTGCAAAAGATCTGGCGGCGCAAGCGCGATGCCGGCATCGGCGCGGGCCAGACGACGGACATTTTGTCGATCAACCAGTTCACCGTCAGCTTCCTCGCGTATTGCGCGTTCTTCGTCTACGGCTATTCGATCACGCCGTTCAACCACTACATCGTCTGGCCCCGCCTGATCGCGTCCCTGATCGCGCTGGCCATCCTGTTTGAAATCGACCGCGACCGCCGCAGCCTGGCCTCGCGCAATGCGCTGCTGGCCTGCGCGCTGCTGCTGGGCGCAGGCGTGGCGGGGCTGGCCTTCGGCCCCACGTTCACCGATGAAAAGCGCGTGATCTCGCAAAGCCTGATCGTCGCCGTCACCGTGCTGCTGGCACAGGGCTATGCGCACCAGATCCGTCTTATCTGGCGCTCGGGCAGGACGGGCGCCGTGTCGTTAAAGATGAGCCAGTTCATCCTGGCGATGGATGTCAGCACCATCTTCTTCGCCTGCGTCATGGGTCTGAAAACAGGCTGGCCATTGCTGCTGCTCGCCAGCGTCAGCGCCACCACCAAGCTCATTATCATGTGGCTGTTCCGCTGGGAGAAAACCAGCGCCGCCGCACGCATGAAGCGGCTGGCGCCGGCCTGAGGCTAGAATGGGGGCATCGCCACCTGTCGAAAGCACCGCCATGCATGCCGCCATCCCCATCCTGCGCATCTTTTCCGAAGAAAAGGCGCGCGAGTTCTACCTCGGTTTCCTCGGCTTTACCCTGGACTGGGAACATCGCTTCGAGCCTGCGGCGCCGCTGTACCTGCAGGTGACGCGGGGCGAGCTCGTGCTGCACCTGTCCGAGCACTACGGCGACGCCACACCGGGGTCGGCGCTGTTGATCCCCGTCAATGACGTGGCCGCCCTGCACGCGGAACTGCAAGCCAGGGATTATCCGTATGCGCGGCCCGGCATCCGCGACGAGGACTGGGGCCGCATCCTGGAAGTGGCGGACCCGTTCGGCAACCGGCTGCGCTTCTGGCAGCGCAGCGAATAAGGCTCACTGGCCGCTCAGCGCCCGCATTTCCGCATACAGGTTCGCCTTGCCCTCGAAGCCGATGCCGACCAGGTCCGGCATGGTGATGTGGCCGTTTTCCACCCTGACGCCATCGGGAAAGCCGCCGAACGGCTGAAATAAATCCGGATACGATTCATTGCCGCCCAGGCCCAGGCCCGCCGCGATATTCAGGGACATCTGGTGGCCGCCGTGCGGGATGCAGCGGCTGCGCGACCAGCCGTGCTGGCGCAGCATGTCCAGGGTACGCAGGTATTCCACCAGGCCGTAGCTGAGGGCGCAGTCGAACTGCAGCCAGTCGCGGTCGGCGCGCATGCCGCCGTAGCGGATCAGGTTGCGCGCATCCTGCATGGAAAACAGGTTCTCGCCCGTCGCCATGGGCTTGTCGTAATAGCTGCGCAGGGTCGATTGCAGCTCGAAGTCGAGCGGATCGCCCGCCTCCTCGTACCAGAACAGGTCATATTCACGCAGCGCCTTGGCGTAGGCGATCGAGGTGTCGAGGTCGAAGCGGCCATTCGCGTCCACGCACAGCTTCTGCCCATCCTGCAGCACTTCCATGATGGCGTCGATGCGGCGCAAGTCCTCGTCCAGCGAGGCGCCGCCGATCTTCTTCTTGACCACCGTGTAGCCGCGGTCGACATAGCTGCGCATCTCGTCCTGCAGGGCGGACAGGCTCTGGCCCGGGTAGTAATAGCCGCCGGCCGCGTACACGAAGACTTTTTTGTCGGGCACGCCCGTGCCGTGCCGTTCGGCCAGCAGCTGGAACAAAGGCTTGTTGTCGATCTTCGCCACGGCATCCCAGATGGCCATGTCGATGGTGCCGATGGCCACCGAGCGCTCGCCATGGCCGCCCGGCTTTTCATTGGTGTACATGCAATCCCACACCTTGTGCGGATCGAGGTTGCCGCCGTCGTCCGTCACGAGGCTGGCGGGGTCGGCATCGAGGATGCGGGGGATGAAGCGCTCGCGCATCAGCATGCCCTGGCCGTAGCGGCCATTCGAATTGAAACCGTAGCCGACGACGGGCTTGCCGTCGC
Source organism: Janthinobacterium sp. GW460-12-1-14-LB5 (assembly GCF_059423585.1). NCBI lineage: Bacteria > Pseudomonadati > Pseudomonadota > Betaproteobacteria > Burkholderiales > Oxalobacteraceae > Janthinobacterium > Janthinobacterium sp. GW460-12-1-14-LB5. The sequence goes on from NZ_JBWKYD010000003.1 coordinate 129,143, forward strand.
GCATCACGTCCGTGACGACGGCCACCAGGCTCAAGGTCATCTTCGTGAAATCGATGTAGGCGTTGCGGATGGGGGAAGAGATGGGGATGGTCTTTTCGCGGATTTCGACGATTTTCATGCGGCTCTCCTGTGGGTGAAACGATGACGCCAGCTTACCCGCGATACGCAGTCGTATAATTGACTGTAATTTAAACCATTCTTCACTTGAAGTTAATAATGAAAAGCGACGCCACCACGGAAATGGCCTTCTTTGTGCTGCTGGCCAAGCTGGGCAGCCTGTCGGCCACGGCGCGCGAGCTGGGCATCACGCCGCCCGCCGTCAGCAAGCGCTTGATGCTGATGGAGCAGCGCCTGGGCGTGCGCCTGCTGAACCGCAGCACGCGGCGCATCAGCCTGACGGGCGACGGCGAAAGTTACTTGCAGCAGGCGCGGCAAATCCTCGACGACATCCGCGCCATGGAAGAGTCGCTGGCCAGCGGCAGCGCCGAACCGAAGGGATTGTTGCGCGTCAACGCCACGCTGGGATTCGGGCGCACGGTGATCGCGCCCCTGCTGTCGCAATTCGCCCTGCGCCACCCGCAGCTGGAAGTGCAGCTGCAGCTGACGGACAGCCCCATCAACCTGGTCGAGCAGGCGTACGACCTGGGCATCCGCTTCGGCGACCTGCCCGACACGCGCCTGTCGGCGCGGCGCATCATGTCGAACCGGCGCTTCCTGTGCGCCTCGCCCGCCTATCTGCAGGCGCACGGCACGCCGCAAACGCCCGACGAGCTGGCGCAGCACCGCTGCATCGTGCACCGGCAAAATGACGACGCCTACGGCATCTGGCGCATGAGTAAGGGCCGCGCCACGCATACGGTGAAGGTGCGCGGCACGGTAGCCAGCAACGATGGCGACGTGGTGCTGGGCTGGGCGCTGGACGGCCACGGCATCCTGCTGCGCTCGGAATGGGACCTGGCCCGCTACCTAGACAGCGGCCGCCTGCGCGTGGTGCTGGAAGATTACGCGCTGGCGCCGGCCGACCTGTACGCCTACTATCCGAGCCGCCACCAGCTGCCCGCCAAAGTGCGCGCTTTTATCAATTTTCTCGGCCAGCAGCTGCAGCCGAAAGCGGCCACGGCGGCGGAATCGGGTTACACTACAATATTGCGATATGGCAATATTATGAAGGAGTAAGTTTTGCTAGTCATACTCGGATTTCTCGTCGTGCTGTTTTCCGTCTTCGGCGGCTTCGCCATGCAGGGGGGGCATCTGGGCGCCCTGTTCCAGCCACTGGAACTGCTGATGATCGGCGGCGCCGCGCTGGGCACCTTCTTTGTCGGCAATGACGCCAAGGCCATCCGTGCCACGTTCGCCGCCATTCCCACCCTGTTCCACGGTTCGCAATACACGAAGGCGCGCTACATGGAGCTGATGGGGCTGATGTATGAAATCCTCAGCAAGATCCGCAAGGAAGGCTTGATGTCGGTCGAGGACGATATCGACGACCCGTACCGCAGTCCCATCTTCGTGAAATACCCGTACACGCTCGGTGACGAGCACATCCTGGAATTCATCACCGATTATCTGCGCCTGATGGTGTCGGGCAATATGGATGCCTACCAGATCGAAAACCTGATGGATAACGAGATCGAGACGCACCATGAGGATGCGGAAATGCCGATCCAGACGATTTCGCAGCTGGCCGACGCCATGCCCGCCTTCGGCATCGTGGCCGCCGTGATGGGCGTGGTGCACACGATGGCGTCCGTCGGCTTGCCGCCGGCCGAGCTGGGCGTGCTGATCGCGCAGGCGCTGGTGGGCACCTTCATCGGCATTTTGCTGGCGTATGGCTTCATCGCGCCGCTGGCCAGCTTGCTGCGCCGCAAGCACCATGAAACGGCAAAGATGTACCAGTGCGTGAAAGTGACCTTATTGGCCAGCCTGAACGGCTACGCGCCGGCGCTGGCCGTGGAATTCGGCCGCAAGGTCATTTCCGCCACGGAACGCCCGTCGTTCAGCGAACTGGAAAACCACGTGCGCCAGGTGCGCACGAAGAACTGATACGGCCAGTTGCCCTTGCCCGGCGCCTCAGGCTTCCGGCGCCGTCCAGACCAGGTTCCACAGGTGGCCATCGATATCCTCGAAGCCCTGGTCATACATGAAGCCATGGTCCTCGGGCGGATGCGGGATGCGGCCGCCCGCGGCCCTGGCGATCAGGCTGTCGACCTCTTCCCGGCTTTCGCAGCTGAGGCAAATGACCACTTCGTTGGCTTCCTTCGCATTTGCCACCGGCTTGCCGATCAGGGACTGGAAGAAGGCTTCGGTCGTCAGCATGGCCTGGATGCTGCCGTCGACGATGTTCATGAACGCCGCGTTCTCACCGCTGAAGCGGGTATCGAAGCTAAAGCCGAGAGCGGAAAAGAAGGCCCTGGATGTCTCCAGGTCCTTCACGGGCAGGTTGAGGATGATCTGTTTATTCATGGCGCTTCCTTGCTTCCTGGGTGAAGGTGGAATGGGCAACCGGTGCGCCCGCCCCCTGCAGCGGGGACGGCATACCAAATTGACACGCTGACGAAAAAATCGTTCCTCTAGAATATCAACAAATTGTGCAAACGTCGCCAAAAGCGCGCTGGATGGCGTGACGCCGTGGCATGGCTGAAGAGCTGGTGCCTGTTTGTGCACGCCGCACAAATAATTTCTAGCAACGCCATCTTTCAGATACAGTTGTCATTCTGATCAATATGACAAGGATGACGGTATGCACAGCAATACACAGCGGGATCCCGATGCCGCGGCAGCGATGCCGGGCGCGCCGAGTTTGCAACTGAACTCCTTGTCCTGGGCAGCGGCGGGCAGTTTGACCAAGTGGGTCGGCAAGAATGCCGCCAGCGGAATCGTCGGGGCGGCCGCTGGCATGCTGTTCCAGGAATTCCTGGGAGCGGTCGGCATGGGCGGCCCGGACCTGGCTGGCAAGCTGGACGTAATCAGTGACAAGCTGACGGAAGTCCAACGCTCGCTGGACCGGGTCACGTCCATGACCTCGGAAATTCTGTTGAAACTGGACGAGTTGCACAATTTCATGGAAAAAAGCCTGAAGGTGGAAACCTTGCTGGCGGCCATGGGACGCATCGATGTCGCCTATGGCTACGCCGACGCCAGCCTGCTGAAGGCCGATGCCACCGGCGGCGCCATCTCTTTGCGGCTACTGACGGAAAACATGCCGCACTTTCCAGGCATGACGCCGGAATATCTGACGAAAGCGGCCCATGAGTTCGCGTCGTACGTAGCCGATATGCCGGATTGCATCGATACCATCCGCCGGGTCTTGGCGAAAGCGGCATTTGGGCAGGATTCATTGCTCGATCATTGGGCCAAGGAGCTGGCGCAGCAGGTGCGCAACAAGAAGATCAGCCGCGAAGCGGCGTATCTGGTGCTCGAGGGATATTTCCTCCAGGCCGTCTCTGTCCAGTTGAAGGGCCTGTGCGTGCATTGCCTGGCACTCAGTACCGACCCATTCGCTGCCAAGCGCATCGAGCAATATCTGCAGCAAAACTTCGGATTGTTGATGCGCGAGCAAACTGAGGCTTATACCGCCGCGGTTGAGGATTTGATTTTCCTGTCGCTCGATCCCATCATGCGCGCCGGCATGAGGGACATGGGCATGAGCGCACGCGAGTTTCCTGTGCATGTGGACGAGATACTGCTGCGTACCGACTTGCTGTGCGCCGCATTGAATCTGGTGGGCAGAAAGTCGACAGGGCCGCTGGCGGCGTCTCCGCAAGCGGCGATCCAGGGCATTTATGCCCGTTCCCTGTTCCGTCCTTCTGATTTGCGCGATGGCAAAGTCCCGCCCATGGAGGTGCATGGCTACGCACCGGCCCAGGCCGGGCAGCAGCGTCAGGCGCCGTTCGGTTGCCTGGATCTGATCGCCTCCGATGACAGGGCCGTGCTGAGCGATGTAGCGGCGACGCGCGTGACGGTCGCGCGCTACAGATGGCACTTCCCGGCGACCGCGCCCGCAGTTGACGTATCGATCGATAGCAGGTTCCGTAGCGCCACGCCAGCGCTGTACCCGGTGTTTGGTGCCGACGAGCCGGTGCTGGCTGTGGGCATCTTTAACGGCAGCCCGCTGTGTCGCGGCGTGCCTGCCAGTGTCCCGCAAAGCCGCAAGTACACGCCATTCCCTACAGGCAATCCGCATGTCACGTATTTCAACGAAGCGCACACGCCCGGCAGACACCCGCTGACCAATGGCGAGGGCGAGGTTACTGAGACGTATTTTCAGGTCCAGAATGCCTACAAGGCAGACGCACAGGAGCACAGCCTGGTAATGCAGCATCTGTTCAGCTACACAGGCCAGGAAATCGACGTCAGGATGCATGCGCAAGTGCTCACCCGATTGCAGGTCGGCCCCCGGGCGGATATGCATCTGGGCGCGGACAGGCATCATTACTCGGTCTTTCACCGCTTGCTGGTGCGGTTTCCCGACGGCACAGACAGGGCCATTTACAATTCGGAAATTGATTTTGATCACGCTGTCGATATACAGCGGGTCCATCATTCCTTCAATAACTTCGTCGATGTGGCGCGCTCGGGCTTGTTCGCCATGGACTTCAAGCTGATTCCTGGCCACTATCACCTGATACTCGATAACGAAACTTACTTTCCACGCGCGGCCAACAAATACAACGGCTGGAATTTAGCCAACCTGGTTTTCAAGCTTGGCGGCGTGGCGCTGGAAATGCGCTACCCGAGCAGTTAGTTGCCACGGGACAACGAACTGCAATGGGAGGCCATGGCGATGGCTGGCGTGGACGGCCGGAACAGCTCGGCGCACGGAGTCATTGCCGCCACCGAAGGCACGCGTTTGCTCCGGCGCGCCAAGTCCCTCCCCCGCCATTTACGGGCCCGGCGCCGTGTCATCGGGGCAGCTGACCTCGTCCTCTGGCGTATACAAAGTCATCGGCACGCGCTGGCCGTCGACTTCCAGCTCGCGCACCTTCGGCGGCACCAGCTGGAACTCGCCTGCCTGCAGCTTCTCGCGCAGGGGCTTGCAGCGCAGGGCGTCTGTGGGGATTTGCCCGCGCGCGGTCCAGCTGCCGTCGTCCTTCTCCGCCAGCAAGACGGATGAGGCGCGCGGGTCATTGCTGATCAGCAACACGTCCTGCTTGCCGTCGCCATCGAAATCGAGCAGGTAGGCGTCGCACTGCGGCCCTGCCCGCTTCAAACAGGCGGGCAGGCGCCAGGCCGGGCTCACCTGCGTCCAGTCCTGCCGCAGGAAACTGTCCGGCAGCTTCGCCGTGGCCGGGCGCAGGGTCAGGTTGATCGACACGTCGCTCAGCGCGCCCGTCTCGTCGAGGCGGTTCTGGCGCTTGAGCATGGCCTCGGCGCGGGCCCGCACGACAGCCGCGTCGGCGCCCGTCGTGCGTTTGCTCAATTCCTGCAAGGCCGCCTGGCCATAGCGGGCGCCCTGGAAGCGCAGGTATTCGAAATCAAACTTGTCCACGCCCACTTTACCGCTGTCCAGGCGCGCCATCTGGCTGGCCACGGAAATGCGCGCCGGGTCGGCCAGCGGCGAGAACAGGGCGAACAGCACCAGCAGGGTGACAAAGGCGGTGGCCACGTTGACGTTGGCGATCAGGTGCAGCCAGTCGCCATACTTGCTGGCCGCCCAGGCATAGCCGGCGGCGTAGCAGGTGGCGATCAGCAGGCAGGCGGCGGCGATCAGGCGGTCGGCCGTCCAGCCATGCGACATCACGCGCAGGGTCAGCGCATAGATGGCGATGCCCACCACCCACGGCAGCAGCAGACAGGCCAGGCGCGTGCCCAGGCGGATGCCGCGCGCCACGCCATGGCCCACTTCGCCATTCTGGAAAGCAGCATTGATCAGCACCACCAGCACGCCGGCCATGCCCAGCAGCACGGACGCCGCATGGCGCGTGGCCCACAGGCGCTCGAAGCCGATGAAGGGCAAGGTCAGCAGGAAACCGGAGACGAGCACGGCGGCGATCGGCATCAGCCACGACAGCAGCACCAGCAGCAGGGTGCGGATGCCGCGCACGATGGACGGGCGCACGTCCGTGATGTGGATGGCAAAGGAAAACGCGAAGCAGATGACGGGAATCACGAACCAGGCCTGGCCCAGCAGTTTTTTCAGGAAACTCAGTTTAATGAGCAGGAACAATTGCCCGCCCAGCCACAGCACCAGCCACAGGCCCAGCACGAACAGCAGGGAGAACAGCAGCTGGATGCCCAGCTTCCAGGCGATTTCAAAATAAGTCGGGTAGCGGGCGATACGCTTGCCATCCTGGGCGCTGGCCAGCACCAGCGCATGGGCGATATAGAATCCCACCACGCAAAAGCCGAACAGCTGGGCGGAAATGACGCGCAGCGGCGCGCCCGGCTTGTAGTTGCCCCAGATGACGTGTTCCGCGCCGCGCGCCACGTCGTGCCAGGCCAGCACGGCCAGCACGACGGCCGCGCCCGCCATCCACAGCCCGATGCGCTTCGCCGACATATGGCCCAGGCTGGATACCAGCAGGATGGGCAACAGCAGGCTGATCAGCATCAACGGCCCCAGCAGATAGGCTTCCGTGGCGGGCCACACCTTGTCCTGGGCCGTGCTGTACAGCCAGTACAGCAGCAAGCCTTGCAGCAGGCCCGTCACCAGGCGCGTCACCGCGATGCGCGGCGCCACCACCGGATCGAGCAAAGCCATGTTTTTTCCTGCGGCATCCTGCTGCATAATCATTCCCTTAGAGTCGTTCATTGCAGTCATTGTTGCACTGCGAGCACGGCCATTATTGCATTTCGTTATCGTCATCTCAACAGCGATTCGCGCGCAAGCCCTTCCCGTGCGCCCTCGCTGCGGCGCACGGGCAGGCTTTGCGCGAGGCCCCAGGCCAGTTCCGGCACGAGGAACAGCCACAGCAAAGGCTGGCCCGTGACCAGCAAGGCCCACGCCATCCAGGTGGAAAACAGGTAGCGGGCCGCCGCGTCGTAGCGGCCGAAGCGCGGCTGCGGGTCGAGCATGCGCAGCACCGACCAGACCATCACCACGCTGCCAAACAAGCTGCTGATCAGCAAATGCAAGGGTTCGAAGAGCGGCAGCGGCACGCCGCCCAGCGACACATTGAGGGCGCTCAAGTGCTCGCGCAGCAGCAAGAACGTCCACGGCGTGGTAAACGGGGCAATCATGAGCACATCATAAATGGCGCTGGCGCGCACCACGCGGCGGAAGGCGGAAACGGACAACATGGCAACTCCTGTCTATGGAAAACGCCCATGATCAAGGCTGGAGTACACTCCATGGTCAAGCATTTTATGAAAGAAAAGAACCATGCAGATCGGCGAGATGGCGCAGGCGACGGGCTTGAGCCGCGATACCCTGCGCTTCTATGAAAAGCGGGGCTTGCTGCGCGCGCGGCGCGGCGCGAACGGCTACCGCGACTACCCGCCCGAGGCGACCGACTGGCTGCGCTACCTGCGCACGGCGCAGCAGCTGGGCTTTACCCTGGCGGAAATCGAGGCCGACATGCCGCTGCTGGCGGCCGCCGGCGATCCCGCCACGGCGGACCTGCTGCGCGCGGCGCTGGCGCGCAAGCTGGGCGAGATCGATGCGCGCATAGCCGGCTTGACGCAGTTGCGCGGCGAACTGGTGCTGCGTATGGGGCCGCAAGCGGCCGCGTGTCCATTGCGCGGAGATGCCGATGCGAATCACTAAACTGCTGCCGTGGCTCTTCCTGCTGGGCGCGGGCGGCGCGCAGGGCGCCGAGCTGGCCTGCGGCGACTTCCTGTCCCGGCTGGGCCAGAAACCCGCCTACATCGTCTACCAGGGTTGCCAGCAAAACAAGGAGCGCCAGGACCAGCCGTTCGAGGCGCGCTACCAGGTGGATGGCAAGCATGCGCGGCAGGCTGAAGCCTACCTGCGGCGTACGTATGGCTTGCCCAGGCTCAAGCGCTATTGCTGCGTCTGGGACAGCACGCCCCACTCCTGGCGCGACCGCCGCACGGGCTACAGCTATATATTCGGCATGGCCACGGGCGAAACGCTGGTCAGGACGCGCGATGCCTGGCCGCAGATCGAGCGCTTTGTCGTGCTGGTCGACGGCTACGCGCAAGATCCTTGATGCGGCGCCTCAATCGAGTTCCTGGCGTGCCACCAGAATGCCGTCCGCATCGGCGTAGATCCAGTCGCCCGGATGCACGGCCACGCCGCTGATCTGCACGCGCACGTCGCGCTGTCCGGCGCCCGTCTTGTTGCTCTTGCGCGGATGCGTGGCCAGGGCGCGCACGCCGATCTGGCAGACATTGATTTCCTCGCTGTCGCGGATGCAGCCATCGACGATGATGCCGGCCCAGCCGTTGCTTTCGGCCAGCACGCCCAGCTGGCCGCCCACCAGCGCGCGGCGCAGGCTGCCGCCGCCATCGATCACCAGCACGCGGCCCTGGCCCGGCGTTTCCAGGGTGCTGCGCACGAGCGCGTTGTCCTCGAACACGTGCAAGGTGGCGGCGGGGCCGCTGAAGCGCACGCGCTGGCCAAAGGCGCGGTACACGGGCGGCAGCACGGCCAGGGTGCCCTCGTCCAGCATGGCTGCATGGTCGTCGCACAGATCGGTGGTGGCAAAGGTCATGGGAACTCCTTTAGTGGCAGATGGCAACGATTCTATGCCTTTTGCAGCGCGGCGGCGCGTGTTTTGCCGCCCACGCCCACGGCCGTGGCAATCGCCAGGGCCTGGAATACGCCGATGAAGACGAACAGCAGGGCCGGATGGTCGCCATCCATCAGCGCGCCAAAGAACAAAGGCCCCACGGCCAGGCCGCTGTCGAGGCCCGAATACACGACGCCATACACGCGGCCCGTCGCATTCTTCGGCGCCGCCGCGCGTATCATCAGGTCGCGCGACGGTCCCGCCACGCCCGAGGTCAGGCCGATGGCGCCCATCAGCACCACGGCGCCCCAGGCCGGCACGACGGCCATGGCCAGCAGCACGGCCAGCAGCGCGGCGGCGGAAAAGGCGATCGCCACGTTGCGGTCAGGATGCTGGCTGCGCGCGCCCACCACGCCGCCGGCCAGCATGCCCACGGCCGAGGCCAGCATATAGGCCGTGTAGGCGCTCGTCGCCAAGGCCAGGCTCATGCCGTACAGCTTGACGAGGGCCACGCTGGCAAAGCTCTGGATGCCGCCCAGGGCGATGGCCGTGATGAAGAAGAAGGCAAAGCACATCCACACGGCCGGCAGGCGCAGGAAGTCCAGGGTGCCTTCGCCGCCGCCCGCCTGGCCTGGCGCCGCCTTTTTGACCGGCTCGGGACGGATGGCGTGGCGATTCAGGAACAGGATCAGCAGCACGCCGAACGGCAGCACGGCCGCGCATTGCAGCGCGATTCGCCAGTCGTAATGGGTGGCGACATAGGTCATGAACAGCGGAGCCAGGGCCCAGCCGATGTTGCCGCTGATGCCATGCACGGAAAAGCCGTAAGCCACGCGGGCCGCCGAAACGCGCTGGTTGAGGATGGTGTAGTCGGCCGGATGGAACACGCTGTTGCCCATGCCGGCCAGCATGGCACCCAGCATCAGCGCCGCATAGCTGTGCGCGCTGGACAGGGCCAGTGCCGACACGCCCAGCAGAAAAATGCCGGAAAACAGCACGGCGCGGGCCCCGAAGCGGTCGACGACAAAGCCGGCCAGCGCCTGCCCCACGCCCGAAATGATGAAAAATACCGTCATCAGCAAGCCCAGTTCCGCATACGACAGGCCGAAGGCGGGCTTCAGCCAGACGAACAGGGCCGCCAGGATCAGGTGGTAAAAGTGCGAAATGCCATGCGCCAGCCCCACCAGGGCGATGACGCGCGCATCGCTGCGCAAGGTTGGCGGTGACTGCGGTGGCAACTGCCCTGCCGAGTTAGTTGTTATCATGTCATACCCTGTCTTATACTGGTGAAGCTCAAGTGTATGCAAAATACCATCGTCTGTTTTCCGACAGAACGACATAATTTATCGAATTAAGGCCAAGCTGATGGGTGTACCTATCCTCCACCATACCCGCATGTGTCCGCCAAGGGAGGCGCCCAGTGCGACCATCCCCGTGACCATGGTCGCGCGCGACCTGCAACCCGATGAATTTTTGTTGCCGCACAGCCACCCCTGGGGCCAGGTCACGATGGCGCTCGAAGGCGTGCTGCGCATTACCGCCAACAACAGCAGCTGGGTGCTGCCGCCCATGCGCGCCATCTGGATCGCGCCGAACGTCGAGCATGCCGTCACGATACTGGAAAAAACCCGCTTGCGCCCCCTGTGCATCCATGCCGCGCGCGCGCCGTTCGCGGGCCAGGACTGCAAGGTGCTGGAAGTGTCGAACCTGCTGCGCCAGCTGATCATGGCGCTGGAACAGCTGGACCCGGGCCAGGAACCGGCGCGCGAGGCCTTGCTGGCCGAACTGATACTCGATGAATTGAAACGTTCGGACACGCGGCCCATCCGTGTGCCCTTGCCCAGCGACAAGCGCTTAAAAACCCTGTGCGACAGCCTGATCGACAAGCCGGGCCTGAACCTGACGCTGGAACACTGGGCGCAGCAGGTCGGCGCCTCGGAGCGTACCCTGGCGCGGCTGTTCGAACGGGAATTGGGCATGAGTTTTGGCCAGTGGCGCCAGCAAGTGCGCCTGGCGCACGCGGCGCCGCTGATCGCGCGCGGCGTGCCGCTGTCGCAGGTGGCCGAAGAGCTGGGCTACGCCAGCCAGTCGGCGTTTTCCGCCATGTTCAAGAAGACCTTCGGCAGTTCGCCGTCGGCCTTCTTTGCTCAGGGCGAGCGCTCTTAAGCCATGAAGTCGAACAGGGAATTCTTGCCGGTATAGCCCGGCAAGGCCGAGTTCGTGCCCATCTGTTCCTGCGCCGAATACGCCTTCACCAGCGCCTGCGCCTGGGCCGTCAGCGCCTTGGCCAGCACGGCCTTCTTGTTGGTGAGCGTCGTGATGTCCTTGCCGACCGTTTGCACTTCCTTGCGGATGATGCTCGTCTCGCCCGTCAATTCGCTGATCTTGCTGGCGAACTGATCCGCCACGCCCTTGCCGTTATTGGTAAACATCTTGCTGACGGCGTCGGGATCGGCCGCGATGGCCGCCTTGAGCTTTTTATCGTCGAGCACCAGCTCGCCGCTCTTGCCCAGGGTCACGCCAGCGCTGCTCAGCACCGACGATGGCACGCCCGTGCTGGCCGTGCGCAGCACTTGCTCCATCTGCGAACGCACTTGCCCCAGGGCCGTGTCGGATTTCAAATCGCCCTGCTGCAGGCTCTGCAGCTTGCTGTTGAGCTCATTGTAGGCGGTGACGAAGCTGGCCACGTTGGTGGCGATCTGGCTGCTGTCCTTGGCGATGACGAGGTCGGTCGTGCCCTTTTTCTTCAATTCGATGGTGGCGCCCTCGACGGCCGTCGTCAGGGTATTCGTGGCGCTCTTGATGTCCTTGCCGTCGACGGTCAGCAGCGCGTCCTGCGCGGCGGCCGTCTGCTGCAGGCCCTTGCCGGCACCGGGCGCGTAGGACAGCAGATTGCTGACGGCCGCGTCGCCGGAGACGCTGATGCGCATACTGCTGTCGGCGCCGCTCTTGCCATTGATGGCCAGCGAATAGCCATCGGTGCCCTTGACCACGCTGGCATCGATGCCCTGCTGCTTGAGCGCGGCGGCGATGCCGTCGAGGCTATTGTTGCTGCTGTCGATGGTCAGCGCAATGATCTTGCCGCTGCCGGGCGTAAATTGCTTGCCGTCAGCCGTGCCCACTTCGATCTTGACCAGCGCCGGCGCGCCCGTGCCGATGGCCGCGCTCGACGATTTCTGCGTGCCGCTCTGCAGAGTCTGCCCTTGCGCCAGCTGCTTGACATTCAGTTCATGGCTGCCGCTGGCGGCCTTGTCGGTGGTGGTGGCGCTCAGCACATCCTTGCTGCTCGACGTGGCCGAGGTGGCCAGGCCGCTGCCGGCCATGTTCTTGGCCACGGTCTGGAATTTCGCCAGCGCCGATTGCAGCTGGCCCAGGCCCGAGAATTTGGCCTGGTCGCGCGCCAGGCTGGCGTTGAGCTTGACGACGCCCGTGTTCTGCGACTGCATCTGACGCTCCACCTTCGCATACACATCGGCCGAGATATTGCCCTGCGTCGTCTGCTGCGTGTTGTTGGTGTAAGCCCTGCTGTTGATGGTCGAATTAAACATGGTAGGCGTTCCCGTCGGGTGTAAGGTCATGGCACACGGTTCAGGTCGTGACCGTGCTGCGCTGGAAACGGACGGCAGGCGCGCGTGGCGCGGCAAGGTCCCTCTTCTGGTTAATAATTATGCAGTATTACCGGAATATCAAAACAGCGAACAGAACAGGTTTTTCCTGACTGCAAACCCATATGCACCATTTTAGCGCATTTCATTTGCAGCCGATCTTGTCTCGTTTCAGCGCATGAATTTCGAGATGGCGCTGCTGACGGCCATGTCCAGCTTCAGGAAAGTGAGTCCCACCTTGAAACCTGCACTGCTGAAAATGCAGTGCGATACGGATACGCGCGCCTCGATGATGTGCGCCGCGCCATCGTAAAACAGCTCGAACAGCACCTTGCCCTGCTTGCCTGTCGGCACCGGTTCCGCGACGACGGCCGCCATGCCGCCCGGCCCCACATCGAGGGTGCGCGCCGCCACGGGACCCGCGCCATCCATTACCAACATTGCCTTGGCACGCAATATCTTGCGTGCGCCCTGCCTTTGCTCAACTGACACTGTATTCCGCTTCTCTATCAATTCATGGTCGATGCGAACTCGCTGCGCGAATTCATCGGACAAATATTATAGTTCTAAACGGAAATTTTGTTTGACTTGTCTCAAGCTTGGCATTTAAACCATACCAACTTTTACTCCAGATCGCGCAATTTATTAAACGCTTCGTCGATGCGCTCGACGCCGATGACCTTGAGACCCTCGATGACTTGCTTGGGCAGGTTGGACTTGGGCACCACGGCCAGGGTAAAGCCCAGCTTGGCCGCTTCGCGCAGGCGCTCCTGGCCCCGTGGCGCGGGACGGATTTCGCCGGCCAGCCCCACTTCCCCGAATACCACAAGTCCCCGCGGCAGAGGTTTGTTGCGCATCGACGAGTTAATCGCCAGCAACACGGCCAGGTCGGCCGCCGGCTCCGTGATCTTGACGCCGCCGACGGCGTTGATGAAGACGTCCTGGTCGAAGGCGGCGATGCCCGCATGGCGGTGCGCCACGGCCAGCAGCATGGCCAGGCGGTTCTGCTCCAGGCCGACGGACAGCCGGCGCGCATTCGGCAAGTGGCTCGTGTCGACGAGGGCCTGGATTTCCACCAGCAGCGGGCGCGTGCCTTCCTGCGTCACCATCACGCACGAGCCGGGCACCTGGTTGTCGTGCTGCGACAGGAACAGCGCGGACGGGTTCGACACCCCTTTCAAGCCCTTTTCCGTCATGGCGAACACGCCCAGTTCATTGACAGCGCCGAAACGGTTCTTGATGGCGCGCACGAGGCGGAAGCTGGAATGGGCGTCGCCCTCGAAATACAGCACCGTGTCGACGATGTGCTCGAGCACGCGGGGACCGGCCAGCGCGCCCTCTTTCGTCACGTGGCCGACTAAAATGATGGTCACGCCCGTCTGCTTGGCCGCCCGCGTCAGCTGCGCCGCGCATTCGCGCACTTGCGCCACGGAACCGGGCGCCGAACTGAGGGCGTCCGAATACACGGTCTGGATCGAATCGATGACGACCACTTCCGGTTTTAAATCGGCCAGGGTGGCGAGAATCTTCTCAAGTTGGATCTCCGCCTGCAATTTCAGTTCCTTGGCGTCGATGACGAGGCGCTTGGCGCGCAGGGCGATCTGCGCGCCCGATTCCTCGCCGCTGACATACAGCACGCGCTTGTGGTGCGACATATTCGCCAGCGCCTGCAGCAGCAGGGTCGACTTGCCGATGCCGGGATCGCCGCCGATCAGCACGACGCCGCCCGCCACCATGCCGCCACCGAGCACGCGGTCGAATTCCTCGATGCCCGTGCCGAAGCGGGGCACGTCGATGGCGTCGATATCGTCGAGCGACAACACGGGTGCCGTCTGCGCCAGCGACATGTGCTGCGGGTTCGAATAGCGGTTGTTGCCGCCCGTCTCGGGCAGGGTTTCCACCATGGTATTCCACTGGTTGCACGAGGTACATTGCCCCATCCATTTGTTGCTGATGGCGCCGCAATCGCTGCAGGTGTAGATGGTCTTGACTTTTGCCATGGTGTACTTTGCCCGGGTAAGGTAAAAATGCTGTTTATATATACAGTATATACAAACGGCGGGCCGGCGTCACTGTTATGCTTCGACCACGGGCACGCGCGGCGCCAGTGTGCACATCAGCTCGTAGCCAATAGTGCCGGCGGCCAGGGCCACCTCGTCGATCGGCATGCCCTGGCCCCACAAGGTGACGCTGCTGCCGACCCTGGCGCCCGGCACGTGGGTCAGGTCCACCATCAGCATGTCCATCGACACCCGGCCGATCAGCCCCGTGCGCACGCCGTCGACCAGCACGGGCGTGCCTTCGGGCGCGTGGCGCGGGTAGCCGTCCGCATAGCCGCAGGCCACCACGCCCACCTTGACGTTGCCGGCCGCTTCATAGCGGCTGCCGTAGCCCACCACCTCGCCGGCGGCGATATCCTGGATGCCGATGATGCTGCTGCGCAAGGTCATTGTGGGCAGCAAGCCGAACGCCTGCGCCGAGGTGCCGCCGGGAGCGCCGCTGGGCGTGCCGCCATACAGCATGATGCCGGGACGCACCCAGTCGCTGTCGAGATGATGCATCAGCACGCCGGCCGAATTGCACAGGCTGCGCGGCAAGCTTGTACCGATGCTGGTCGCCCCGGCCTCGAAACGCAGCATCTGCTGTTCCAACGGCAAGCGCGTGGGGCCCGCCTCGTCCGCATTGGCGAAATGCGTCATCAAGGTGATCGTGCCGATATGCGGCATGGCGCGCAGGCGCGCATAGGCACCGGCCACGGCAGCCGGCGTGAAACCCAGGCGGTTCATGCCCGTATTCATTTTCAGGTGCACGTCGATGGCGTGCGGCAAGCGCGCCGCTTCCAGCATGGCGATCTGTTCCTCGCAATGCACGCTGCCGTTCAAGCCATATTGCGCCATCACGGGCAAATCGCTGGCGTCGAAAAAACCTTCCAGCAGCAGGATGGGCTTGCTCCAGCCCAGCTCGCGCAAGCGCACGGCGTAATCGACCTCGACCAGCGCCAGGCCATCGGCGTCGGCAAAGCCCCGCATGGCCCGTTCCAGGCCGTGGCCATAGGCATTCGCCTTGACGACGGCCCATACCCTGGCGCCGCGGGCACCGGCACGGGCGCGCGCCAGATTGTGTTGCATGGCATCGAGATGGATGGTGGCGAGAAGGGGCCTGGGCATATGCATCGTTCACGGCGGGTGGGAAAGCCGTATTTTACCGGATGCACAGTACGCGGACACGGCAGACGCCCAAGGTCGTATGCAGAGGACATCATTTATAAAATGCTCACATGTGATGTATTTTTCTACGGCAGAAAAATTAAGCTTCGCTTAGGCAAGACTATGCAAAGCAGCCCCGTCCAAACTTGGGGTTTGCCGTTTTTTCGTGGTATAAAGCAAGCCAGATATGATTTCAGGCATTCCAGAATGAATCGTGGTTTTTATACCATCATGGCGGCGCAGTTCTTTTCCTCGCTGGCAGATAACGCCCTCTTTTTTGTCGCCGTCGATTTATTGGTGTCCATGAAATCCCCGGCGTGGATCACGCCGCTGCTCAAACTATCGTTCGTGTTGTTTTACGTGCTGTTGGCCGCTTTTGTCGGCGCCTTCGCGGATGCTTTGCCGAAGGGCAAGGTCATGTTCATCGCCAACATGGTCAAGATCTTCGGTTGCGCCCTCGTCTTCTTCCACGTGCATCCGCTGCTGGCCTACGCCGTCGTCGGTTTTGGCGCGGCCGTATATTCGCCCGCCAAATACGGCATCCTGACGGAACTGCTGCCGCCGGAAAAGCTCGTGGCGGCGAATGGCTGGATCGAAGGCTTGACCGTCAGCTCCATCATCCTCGGCACCGTGATGGGCGGCGCGCTCGTCAGCGGCCACGTGTCCGACATGCTGCTGTCCATCGACATCCCCCTGATCGACACGGGCATCACCAGCAAGACGGAAGCGGCCTTGTGCGTCGTGGTCGGCATCTATGCACTGGCAACCCTGGCCAACCTGAAAATTCCCGACACGGGCTGCGTATATCCGCACCAGGAACGCAATCCTATCAAACTGATTACCGACTTTGCCAATTGCTATTCCATCCTGTGGAAAGACAAGCTGGGCCAGATCACCCTGGCCGTGACGACGCTGTTCTGGGGCGCCGGCGCCACCTTGCAGCTGATCGTGCTGGAATGGGCCAAGCAATCGCTGAACATGCCGTTCGACAAGGCGACCAGCCTGGTGGGCGTGGTTGCCATCGGCGTGGCCGCCGGCGCCGTGCTGTCGGCCCGCTTCATTCCGCTGCGCAAATCACTGACCGTCATTCCACTCGGCATCGCCATGGGCGTGATCGTCATGATGATGACGCAAGTGCATTCCGTGTGGATCGCCTACCCGCTGCTGATACTGATCGGCGCCCTGTCCGGCTTCTTCGTCGTGCCAATGAATGCCCTGCTGCAACATCGCGGCCACGTCCTGATGAGCGCAGGCCATTCCATCGCCGTGCAAAACTTCAACGAGAATCTGTCCATTCTGACCATGCTGGCCGTGTATTCGATCATGATCCGTCTGCACCTGCCGCTCAACATCATCATCACCCTGTTCGGCCTGTTCGTCGCCGGCACCATGTACGCCATCATGCGCAAGCACAAGCTGAACCAGGCTGAGCATGACAATCTGTCCTTGATTGGCGAGCAGAAACATTAAACCCAAACAAGGGCTGGGATCAGACCCTGAGGGTCTGATCCCGGATTTCATTTTGGGTTGAGAATTTCCGACCTACACAGGCAACGCGCCTGTCAGTCGCCGCGCGGCAGCCTGCTGCGTCCAGTCATGGGGCACGACAAAACCGCGCGTGCGCTCCACTTCCCAGCCTTCGACAGTATCCACCATGGCCACCATCACCGGTTGCGCCAGATCAAACAACTGCGCCCGCAAGGCTTCCACGTCCAGCACTTCCACGTCGCGCCCCTTGAACGGCGCCAGCCATTGCAATCGCGGCAGCACGACATAGCGCTGCGCGGGGAGTTGCGCCGGCGTGCACCAGAAGCCGTGTCCATGATCCGGGGAAATACCGTCCACGGCGGGCGTGGCGTCCGGCGCATAAAACAGCCAGCCCTTGACCAGCGCCTGCGCCGCGCGCACGGGCTGCGCCAGCAGGCTTTGCGCGGCCGGATGGCGGGACAAGGCTAGTTGCTTGTCGAGAATCTTGCGCATCTTCAAGCCCAGGGTATCGGCCAGGTTCGGGCCGATCAAATGGTTGAAGACGCCGGGATCAGGCATCCCTTCGAGCAGGTAGAACTTGGTGGCAAATTCCCAGTGCAACAATTCACTCTCGTCACGCAGCAGGAAATCGAACTCGCCCACCGTATCGTTGCGGTTCACTTGCACCTGCAAACCATGCGCGGCCAGCAAGCCGTGTTGCTCAAAATAAAAGGCCAGCAGCTTTTCAGCGTACAGGCCCAGGCGGGAATAGAATTTCGGCCCCAACGCCGCATCGAGCGGCGACGGGTCATCCTGCAGCGCCCCCAGCCACGCCGCCACGGCGGGCGTGACGGCAGGCAAGCTGGCGATGCGCCCGCCCCAGTGCACGCTGGCAGGATCGAGCAAGTCGGGCGAGTCGAGCAGCCAGGCCAGCGCACGCACGCGGGGGTGCGTCAGATGGCCCCAGCGCTGCTCGAAGCGGACCTGGAAGGTAATGACGGCAGTATCAAGCACCGTGCGTGCTTTTCGCCAGGCACAGGTCGGCCCAGGCACGCGCCTTGGCCTTGCCCGTCCCGTCCTGCAACAGTTGCTCTGGGTGGAAGGTGGCCACGACGGAGACATTGCCCAGCTGGCGCACCGTGCCCCGCACGGGCTTTTCGCCGGGATTGATGCCGGCGGCGGCCATGGAACCGAGCGTCAAAATAGTGCGCGGCTGCAACAGGGCCAGTTCGCGCTCGAAATACGGGCGGCAGGCGGCCGACTCGGCCTCGGTGGGCAAGCGCTCCTGCCCCGCCTCGTCGAGCGGACGGCATTTCAGCAAGTGGCTAATATACACATCGCTGCCCGCATCGATGGCGATGGCTTTCAGCATATTGTCGAGCAATTTGCCCTGCTCGCCCGGCAAGGCGCGCCCTTCACGCTCTTCCAGGCGGGACGGACTGCTGGCCAGCATCAGCCAATCGCCCTGGCGGTCGCCACGGCCCATGACGACGCCCTTGCGCGTCTTGCACAAGTCGCAGCGCGCACATTTGGCGACGGCGGCCGTCAAGCCATCCCAGTCGAGGGCGGCGATATCGGCATCGCTGAGCTGCTTCACGGGCGGCGGCGGGGGCGCATCGTCGAACCAGGCCGTGTCGTCGGATGCGGCGGCAGCCACGGGTGTAGCGGCCACGGCAACGGGCGCCGCAACTTCCACAGTGTCCACGGCTGCCACCTCGGCCAGCACTTCGACCACAGGCGCCGGGACAGCGACGGGTGCGGCAACTTCGGCCACGGGTTCCGCCACGGCCACTTCCAGTTCCACAGGGGCCTCGGCGGCGACATCCACGGCTTCGGGCGCGGCGCCCTGGCGCAGGCGCCACAACGGCCCCACACCCATTTCATCGAGGAAAACGGCGCTGCGGCTCATAAGGTATAACGCATCACGATGGCGTCCTCACGTTGCGAATTGGCGGCCGGATAATATCCCTTGCGCCGGCCGATCTGTGCAAATCCATAGCGCTGGTAGATGTCGAGCGCGCGCACGTTCGACGGGCGCACTTCCAGCAGCATCGATTCCATGCCCAGCTGGCGCGCGCAGGCGCAGGACTGGTTCAGCAGGAAACGGCCCAGGCCCTGGCCCTGGATGGCGCCCTCGACGGCCACGTTGAGCAAGTGCGCCTCGTCGACGACCAGCATCAATAAAAAGTAGCCGAGCAAGGTGCCATCCACGTCGCGCAGCACCCAGGCCGGGTAGCCGCTCTTGAGGGAGTCGACGAAGTTGCCATGCGTCCAGGGATGCGGATACACGCGCTGCTCCAGCGCCAGCACCTCCAACAGGTCCGCTTCGACCATCGGCTGATAGTCGAGGCGCAGCAAGTCCCAGCCGGCAGCATTGTCCTGGCCCGCTACGCTCATTGCGCGGACTCCGCAGCGGCCTTGGCCTGTTGCATCTCTTGCCGTTCCGCACTGGTAAAGGCGATCTTGTTGCGCAAATACAAAGGCTGCGCCTCGGCCGCCGTCACGCACTGGCCGGCCGCAAACGCGATGCGCGCCAGCTGCGCCACTTGCACGGCGTGCGGCATGATGGCGGCGTCGGCCGTGGCGGCGCACGGCAGCGCGGCCAATGCGTCGGCATAGGCGCTAAAACCGTTGCCGCAGCCGGCGACGTCGCCTTGCGGCGCCACGCCGGCCGGCGCGCTCAGGGCCGGCGGCAAGACGGCCTGCAAGCCATCTTGATAGTCATATTGCGCCCAGTACACTTCGCCCATGCGGGCGTCGAGCACGGTCACGATGTGTTGCGCGCCATGCTGCTGGTGGCAGGCGAGCGCCATGGCGTCGAGGGTCACGACGGGCACGACGGGCAGGCTGGCGCCATACGCCAGGCCCTGGGCGATGCCGCAAGCCGTGCGCACGCCCGTAAACGAGCCGGGGCCGGAGCCGTAGGCGATGGCGTCGACGTCGGCCAGGGTCACGCCCGCTTCGGCCAGCAATTCCTGCACCATCGGCAAGATCGACTGGGAATGGGTGCGCACGCCCGACGAGGCGCGGGACAGGACGACATCGCCGCGCAACAAGGCGCAGGAGGCGAGTTCGGACGACGTTTCAATAGCAAGCAAGGTGGGAAGTAAGATAGGCATGCCGTATTTTACCTTGCCGCGCCATGGCGCGGCACTCCCCGCTGCGCCCTGCCTGGACCAGGCGGGCCGCGATCAAGCTGATGCGGCTTGCACAGCGGCCCCGCGAGGACGGCTATAATGAACGACGCAGCCTATTATTTGACCGGCATCAAGTCTGCCGCGCCAAGCAATCGTTCAGCCATGACTAAGCAACACTACCAAGCCACATCGCTCAGCAACATCGTCTTTCCACTCTTGCCCTGGTCCGTTCCGTGAATCCACTTCTTGCTAAACTGCAACCATATCCCTTTGAAAAGCTGCGCCAGCTGTTTGCCGGCGTGACCGTCAATCCCGAGTACGCGCCCATCAGCCTGGGCATGGGCGAACCCAAGCACCCGACGCCGGCCTTCATCGAGCAGGCGCTGGTCGACAATATCCACGGCCTGGCCAGCTATCCGACCACCATCGGCTCGGAAGCCTTGCGCGGTGCGATTGCCGGCTGGCTCGAACGCCGCTACGGCATCCCCAAGCTCAATCCTGCCACGCAAATCCTGCCCGTGAACGGTTCGCGCGAAGCGCTGTTTGCGCTGGCGCAAACGGTGATCGATCCGTCGGCCGGTTCGCTCGTGATCAGCCCGAATCCGTTTTACCAGATCTATGAAGGCGCGGCCTACCTGGCAGGCGCCGAACCGTATTTCGTCAATTCCGACCCCACGCGCAATTTCGGCTGCGACTACGACAGCGTGCCCGCCTCTGTCTGGGAAAAAGTGAAACTGCTGTTCCTGTGTTCACCGGGCAACCCGACGGGCGCCGTGCTGACCCTGACGGACTGGGAACACCTGTTCGCCCTGTCCGAGCGCTATGATTTCGTCATCGCTGCCGACGAGTGCTACTCCGAGATCTACCACGGCGACACGCCGCCGCTGGGCGCGCTGCAGGCGGCGCACATGCTGGGCCTGTCCACGATCGAGCGCCCGTATGCGCGCCTGGTGGTGTTTTCCAGCCTGTCGAAGCGTTCGAACGTGCCGGGCATGCGCTCGGGCTTCGTTGCCGGCGATGCGGAAGTATTGAAAAAATTCCTGCTCTACCGAACCTACCACGGCGGCGCCATGAGCCCCGCCGTGCAGGCGGCCTCCGTCGCGGCCTGGAACGACGAAACCCATGTCGAGGAAAATCGCGCCAAGTACCGCGCCAAGTTCGACGCCATCACGCCGCTGCTGCAGGCGGTGATGGACGTGCAATTGCCGGACGCCGGCTTCTACCTGTGGGCCGACGTCAGCCGCACGGGACTGTCCGACACCGAATTCGCGCAACGCCTGTACGCCGAATATAATGTCACGGTATTGCCTGGCAGCTACCTGGCGCGCGACGCGCACGGCATCAATCCGGGCCGCAACCGCATCCGCATGGCCCTGGTGGCCGAAACGGCCGAAGGGCTGGAAGCGGCGTTGCGCATAGTAAAATTCTGCCAGCAGCTTTCCGCATCCGCATCAACCAACTAAATGAATAAGACATCATCATGAGCCAACAACTGCAAACCATCATCGACCAGGCCTGGGAAAACCGCGCCGAGATCAATCCGCGCAACGGCACGGCAGAACTGCGCGACGCCGTCTCCCACGTCATCAATGGCCTGGACAACGGCAGCATCCGCGTGGCGGAAAAAACCTCGGGCGACTGGGTCGTCAACCAGTGGGTCAAGAAAGCCGTGCTGCTGTCGTTCCGCCTGGAAGACAACGTCGTCCTGCCATCCGACGGCACGATGCAGTTCTACGACAAGGTGCCGACCAAGTTCGCCAACTACACGGCCGAAGACTTCGCCAAGGGCGGTTTCCGCGTGGTGCCGCCAGCCGTTGCCCGCCGCGGCAGCTTCATCGCCAAGAACGTCGTGCTGATGCCGTCCTACGTCAACATCGGCGCCTACGTCGATGAAGGCGCCATGGTCGACACCTGGGCCACCGTCGGCTCCTGCGCGCAAATCGGCAAGAACGTCCACCTGTCCGGCGGCGTCGGCATCGGCGGCGTGCTGGAGCCTATGCAAGCGAACCCGACCATCATCGAAGACAACTGCTTCATCGGCGCCCGTTCGGAAATCGTCGAAGGCGTGATCGTCGAAGAAAACTCCGTCATCTCGATGGGCGTGTACATCGGCCAGTCGACCAAGATCTACGACCGCGCCACGGGCGAAGTGACCTACGGCCGCGTGCCGGCCGGCTCCGTCGTGGTCTCGGGCAACCTGCCTTCGGAAGACGGCAAGTACTCGCTGTACTGCGCCGTGATCGTCAAGCGCGTGGATGCGAAAACCCGCGCGAAAACGGGCATCAACGAGTTGCTGCGCGGTATCTAACTCTTTTTTCAGCTACAACTAAAAGAGTGCTGAAGTCGCGAGACCTCAGCACTTTGCAGGACAAAATCTACTGAATATTTCTAGCTAGCACAAAAATTTCAGCGTGCCCGAACCAAAAAACAGAAGTTGCCGCCATCTTTTCTGAACACTGGCTTACCGCTACGCCAGTGCTTGAAAGACTTGCAGTAGACCCAGCGAAAACCGGGTGGTGCAGGTTTTTGAATGTTTGCCATTTATGGCTTTCATGTCACAGGACTCTTGACACTGGAGTCTGACACCCCAATAATGAGGCTCTATGTTGTCGGGACCTTCCCAGCCTCCCTTTGGACAGTCCACTAGTCCGGGGAGATAAGGAGTTGGAGCAGTTGACGCTGCTTCAACTCTTTTTACAAATGACAATAATTATTTAGTCAAAGGTCGCTGTCATCATCAGCAAGCAATAAATCTATATGACTTTTTAGACGCTCCTTATCAGCCTGATAAAAAGGTATAGGTATTTCTAGCCATGCGCGCCTCCCCCCAGCCAAACGTACTGGAATACGATCAATATTTACATCCATTCCGGGGACCGGAAGATTAGCCTCTGATATTGAGATCTTATCTTGTGGCAAGAAATTTTTTGATTCCGCCCCTCTATCCAGAACCTCACGCTCTTCATCGGAGACCTCCCCGTCTTCGATTTCATCAAGTATCTCTGCCGAAGCAATCCGATCACTCTGGCGACTCAGCCAACCATAGTAATCTGAAAACTCTATGGATTTTTTAAATACATTTACACAAGATTCCGCACTTGCTGGGATGAATCCCCTCTGAATTAAATCGTACTTAATATTTGCATCTGATGGCAATCTGTCACGATACTGCTCTAACAAACTGGCAAATAAAGAGGGTTTTTTCAGAAAGTGAACCAACAAATCCTGTTTGTGACGCTCATCTGGCGTAAACAGGTAATCCTCAACTTCTTTTGTTACTCTTAAAAATCCATCTTTCGGCCGCTCGACCATTCCCCAGTAACCCAGAGAAGCAACAGCCTGCAACGCAGCACCATTTTTACCGCTATAGCCAATATGCTTCATGGCAACCTCAAGCGGCGCAGGATGGCGCCCCTCTGCCTTGTACATTTTCTCGACCCTACCAATTGCTTCATCAAGAAGCAGCGACGGCGAGCGAGGACTTACCTTACGCTTGATTGATTCCGCCATCAAAATTCTCCGTTTGTCGTTCGATTGGGCAAGTATATGCTCGGATAAGTTCTTTTGCAACAGAATCCTTAAAGATTCTAAAAAAAATCATGAAAATTAGTTCAAACAAGAGATCATTAAAATAATCTCATTAAAATCAATAACTTACATATTTTTTAGAACCTCAAAAGAAACGTTTCTACCAGTACCTAACTAAGTCATAAGGTCGAAAACAAGTCAATCCCGCGAATTTTGAGAAGGAAGCATTTAGTGAGACTGATCAGGAAATCATGCTGCAGCACACCAAATTTGTCTTTGGGTGAGTCGAGTCTAGAGCTTCTGAAATTAGAACAACCATAATTTCGCTTCCAATTGCGCTTCTATATTGTCCTGAAGTCCTATACTAGATGGCATGAATACTCCTCCCGTCTTGATCGTCGGCGCCGGTCCTACCGGCCTCATGCTTGCCTTGCGCCTGGCGCGCCATGGCGTCGATTGCCGCATCATCGACAAGAATAGCGGTCCGGGCCAGGCGTCGCGGGCCATGGCCGTGCATGCGCGCACCCTGGAGTTTTACCAGCAGCTGGGCTTTGCCGACGAGCTGGTCAGCCTGGGCATCAAGATCAATGCCATGCACATCCACGAGGGCGGCGAGGAACTCGTGAAACTGGCGCTGGGCGAGATCGGCGAGGGACTGAGCCCCTACCCTTTCGTGCTGAGCCTGCCGCAGGACGAGCATGAACGCTTTCTTATCAGCAAGCTGGCGGCGGCCAGCGTGCACGTGGAATGGAACGTCACGCTGGATCTGTGGACGCAAGACGATAGCGAAGTGCAAGCCATCCTGCTCCACAATGGCGAACGTCAATATTGCACGTTTGACTACATCTGCGGCTGCGACGGCGCCCGCAGCAAGGTACGCGAGATCGCCGGTCTTGAGTTTTCCGGCGGCACCTACGACCACCTGTACTACGTGGCCGATGCGCAAGTGGCGGGCAACAACACGGATCTGCACGCCCACCTGGGCGCGAACTCTTTTGCGCTGATGTTGCCCGTGCGCACCAGCGGCATGCAGCGCCTGATCGGCATCCTGCCCGACCGCCCCGACGGCGCGCCCGCGCCCGTCTTCGACGACGTGCGGGAACAGGTGCAAGCCTTGCTGGGCATCGAAGTCGAGCACGTGAACTGGTTTTCCACCTATAAAGTGCATCACCGCGTGGCGGCGCAGTTCCGCGCGCGGCGCTGTTTCATCCTCGGCGACGCGGCCCATTTGCACAGCCCCGTGGGCGGCCAGGGCATGAACACGGGTCTGGGCGACGCCGTCAACCTGGCCTGGAAACTGGCGCAAAAGCTGCACGGACAAAGCAACGACGCCCTGCTCGACACCTATGAAAGCGAGCGCATCGTGTTTGCCCGCAAGCTCGTCGCCACCACCGACCGCGCCTTCCAGGCCATCGTCGCGCAAGGCATGGCCGGGCAATTCCTGCGCCGGTGGCTGGTGCCGCACGCGCTGCCCTTCTTGTCCGGCTTCGAGCGGGCGCGCCGCCTGCTGTTCAAGACGGTGTCGCAAATCGAGATCAGCTATGAAGACAGCGCCCTCTCCGCCGGCCATGCGCAATACCTGCGCGGCGGCGACCGCCTGCCGTGGTTTTCGGACGGCACGCAAGACAACTTCACGGCCCTGCGCAGCATGGACTGGCAATTGCACATCTATGGCGAGCCGGCGCCCGAACTGCTCGACGAGGCGCGCGTGCTGAAACTGCCCGTGCATTGCTACACCTACAACGTGGCCGCCAAGCTGGCCGGCCTGGGCCGCGATGCGGCCTACCTGGTGCGCCCCGACGGCCACATCGCGCTGGCCCTGCACCTGCAGGAAAGCGGCGCCCTGCGCGCCCTGGCCTTGCGCCTGGGCCTGCATTTCGGTCCGGCCGAATCGAGCAAGGCGGCGCCACGGCCTGTGTAACATCACAGAGTTGACGGTTTGTGCCACATCAAGCCAACCAACTTGATTTCTTTGCTTTGTTTGCTTTGTTTGACTTCCTGTCCTATGCTGAAACATGCGTTTCAAGGATAGGGCCATGTCGAATACATCGAACACGTCGAACACTCGCTCCCCTGACGGCAAGGGCGACACCGGCACGATTGATGAGGCCGCCGCCGACACCGGGCATGCGCCAGCCATGCCCTCGCTGGCCAGCAAGGTGGCGGACACACTCGCATCCAGTGCCACCGGCTTGCGTTTTAACATTGCACAAGATACGTTCCAGGAAGCATATGCATCGCTGCTGGACGCCGTGCCGCGCGACGACCGGCCCGCGCTGCTGGCGCAAATGCGGCGCGACCTCGATATCGTGGCCGAGCGCGAGCTGAGCCTGGCAAGCGGCAGCGACACGCAGGCGGGCCACGTCAGCACCCGGCAATTCATGCGCGGACTGGAACAGCAGGAAAGCCAGCAGCGCGAAAAAGACCTGGCCTCGCACAGCTTGCTGTCTGGCCCAGAACTGCGCGTCCGGCTGGCAGTCACGCCGCAGGCGCTCAGTGCGGCACTCAAAGCCAGGCGCCTGTTCGCCTTGCGCGGCGCCTCCGGCGAATATGTTTACCCGGCGTTTTTCGCCGATCCCCGCCACGACCGCCACACCCTGGAAAAAGTCAGCAAGATTCTCGGCGACTTGCCCGGCGCCGCCAAATGGGACTTTTTTACCGTCCCGCGCCTGTCGCTGGGCGGCAAGTCGCCACTGCAAGCCTTGGCCAAAGGAAAACTCGACGCCGTGATGGCGGCCGCCCGCGCCTACGCCGACGAATAGCGGCGCGACCGTGGCAACCTTGCGCCTGCCCCGCTTGCCGCAACTGCCAGCAAGCTTGCAGACGGTGCGTTGCGATCCCGCCACCTTGTACCGGATTTCCGGCCACGCCACGGATGAGCCCTATTTTGGCAGGGCAAACACCTACCGCTTCGACGATCCCCACCCGCAAGCGGCAGCCCGCTTCGGCACCTGCTATCTGGGCGCGTCGCTGGCCGTGGCGCTGGCCGAAACCCTGCTGCACGACCGCAAGCCCATCCGCAACCACTTCATCGTCGGCCTGGCCGTGATACAGGCGCGCATTGTCATACGGCTCACTGGAGAAACGCTCGTCCTGGCCGACTTGACGGGTGCCGCCCTCCGGAAGCTGGGTGGCCACGCGGGACTCAGCGGCACATCGTCGTATCAAACGACCAAAGCCTGGTCGGCCGCCATCCATGCGCATCCGGACGAGGTCGATGGCATGCTCTACATGTCGCGCCACAAGAATGATGAAACGGCCGTGGTGCTGTTCCACCGCGCCGCGCCCAAGCTGGCGATGGCATCCGCCACGCCGCTATCCATGCACCGCGACTTCGGCCAGGTGGCCACGCAACTGGGCATCCGCAGCGCCTGGCCCTGAACCTGCCCGCAACATGCAGCCGTGTTGCACTGCCGCATCGACTGCGCATCAACTGTATAATGTCGGCTACCATCGCATTTTGTCCTGGCGCAAGCGCCGCGATCAAGCGAACCGCATTCATTCCCCTTAGCCCTACCCATGACGACCATTACACTCTACGGTATCCCCAATTGCGATACCGTCAAAAAGGCCCGCACCTGGCTGGCCGCGCAGCAACTCGATTTCACCTTCCACGACTTCAAGAAGCAGGGCCTGGAACGCGCCACCGTCGAGGCGTGGCTGCAGCAATTGCCGTGGGATGTGCTGGTCAACAAGAAAGGCACGACCTGGCGCGCCCTGTCCGACGAGCGCAAGGCGTCCACCGTCGATGCGGCCAGTGCCCTGGACCTGATGCTGGAAAACCCGTCCATCATCAAGCGCCCCGTGCTGGACAAGGATGGCCAGTTCAGCGTGGCGTTTTCGGATGCCCAGTACAAAACCATTTTCTCAGTTTAAACCCGACACCTGCAAGGCTGGGGTCGTACGGGGACGCCGAGTCCCAAAGGTACGATCCCGCTCCACACCATGACCACCTCCAAAACCCTCGCCCTGACCGAAAAACTGATCGCCCTGTCCTCGGTCACGCCCGATGACAAGGGCTGCCAGCAGCACCTGATCGATATCCTTACGCCGCTGGGCTTCGTCTGCGAGACGATCCAGTCGAACGACGTCACCAACCTGTGGGCACGCCGTGGCACGACGTCCCCCGTGTTCGTCTTTGCCGGCCATACGGACGTCGTGCCCACCGGCCCCGTCGAGCAATGGCGCTCGGAACCGTTCATTCCCACGCACCGCGACGGCAAGCTGTACGGCCGTGGCGCGGCCGACATGAAGACCTCGATTGCCGCCATGGTTGTTGCTTGCGAGGAATTTATTGCGGCCACGCCCGACCACTCGGGTTCGATTGCCTTTCTGATCACCAGCGACGAGGAAGGCCCGGCCACCGACGGCACCGTCATCGTGTGCGAGCAACTGAAGGCACGCGGCGAGCAGATCGACTATTGCCTCGTGGGTGAGCCGACCTCGAGCGCCCAACTGGGCGACATGATCAAGAACGGCCGCCGCGGTTCGCTGTCGGGCCGGCTGACGATCAAGGGCGTGCAGGGTCACATTGCCTATCCGCATCTGGCGAAAAACCCGATTCACGAAGCGGCGCAGGCGCTGGCCGACTTGGTCGAGGAAAAATGGGACGCGGGCAACGAGTATTACCTGCCGACGTCGTGGCAAATGTCCAACATCAACGCGGGCACGGGCGCCAACAACGTGATTCCGGGCGACATGGTGATCGACTTCAACTTCCGCTTTTCCACGGCCAGCACGGCGGAAAACCTGCAGGAAAGAGTCCATGCCATCCTCGACAAGCATGACTTGCAATACGATTTGCAGTGGACCCTGAGCGGCCTGCCCTTCCTCACGCCGCGCGGCACGCTCTCCGATGCGCTGTCTGCCGCCATCCTGGAAGAAACGGGCCTCACGACGGAGCTGTCGACCACGGGCGGCACCTCGGATGGCCGGTTTATCGCGCAAATCTGCCCCCAAGTGATAGAATTCGGGCCGCCCAATGCCAGTATTCACAAGATCGACGAGCACATCGAACTGCGCCACATCGATCCCCTGAAGAATATTTACCGGCGCACGCTGGAGCATTTGTTGCCCGTCTGAACCAGAATACCGAGGCCCGTCACGGCGGGCCAGAACACCGTCTTTTCGAGAATGCCATGACCCCGAACCCGTTTTCCACGCCACGCGACCTGCTGCGCTACGCCGTTACCCGTTTTAATACCGCCAAGCTGTTTTTCGGCCACGGCAGCGCCGAAGCGTTCGACGAAGCGGCCTATCTGATCCTGCACACGTTGAAGTTGCCGCTTGACAAGCTCGAACCGTTCCTCGACGCCAAATTGCTGCCGTCGGAAGTGGCCAGCGTCATGGCGGTCATCGACCGCCGCAGTATCGACCGCGTGCCGGCCGCCTACATCACCAAGGAAGGCTGGCTGGGCACGTATAACTTCTACGTCGACGAGCGCGTGATCGTGCCCCGCTCCTTCATCGCCGAGCTGATCCCTGAATACTTCTCGCCATGGGTGGCGGAACCGGAAGCCGTGGAAAACATCCTGGAACTGTGCACCGGCTCGGGCTGCCTGTCGATCATGATGGCCGACGCGTTCCCGAACGCCAGCGTCGACGCCGTGGACATTTCCGCCGACGCCCTGGCCGTGGCCAAGCGCAACGTCGACACGTACAAATTGCAAGACCGCGTGAACCTGATCGAATCGGACCTGTACACGAACGTGCCGGCCAAGAAATATGATTTGATCATCAGCAACCCGCCGTACGTGAATTCCGCGTCGATGGGCGCCCTGCCCCAGGAATACCTGGCCGAGCCGCAGATCGCCCTCGACGGCGGCAGCGACGGCATGGACCTGGTGCGCAAGATCATCGCCGGCGCGGCCGAGCGCCTGACGGATGACGGCATCCTGATGATTGAAATCGGCAACGAACGCGAATACGCGGAAGCGGCCTTCGGCGAACTGGGCCTGACCTGGCTGACGACGAGCGCCGGCGACGACATGGTATTCCTGCTGACGGCCGAGCAGCTCAAGCTGGTTTAATTGACAAACGCACGACCTCACTCAACCCAACAGCAAATGCCGGGGTCGTACCCTCAGGGTACGACCCCAGGTTTCCGCCTCTGGGTTAAAACACAAAGAAAAAAATGATACGTTTCCTACAAGTAAGCCTGATGCGCGGCATCAAACCGTTGCTCGAACAAGTCGATGTCACCCTCAATCCGGGCGACAAGATCGGCCTGATCGGCGCCAATGGCGCGGGCAAATCGAGCCTGTTCGCCATGATGCGCGGCGAACTGCACCCTGACCAGGGCGAGATCGATTTCCCGGCCAAGTGGCGCGTGGCTTACGTGGCGCAGGAAACGCCGCCGCTGGACCGTGCCGCGCTCGACTACGCGATCGACGGCGACGTGACCCTGCGCAAGCTGGAAGCGGAACTGGCGCGCCTGGAATCGGAACCGGCCACGTCGGAAAACGGCATCGCCATCGGCGAGATCTACAGCGCACTGGCCGATGCGGACGCCTACACCGTGCAGTCGCGCGGCGAGCAATTGCTGCTGGGCCTGGGCTTTACCCTGGACCAGATGCAGCAGCCTGTCGCCAGCTTTTCCGGCGGCTGGCGCATGCGTCTGAACCTGGCGCAAGCGCTGATGTGCCCGTCCGACCTGCTGCTGCTCGATGAACCGACCAACCATTTGGACCTGGACGCCATCATCTGGCTGGAAGACTGGCTGAAGCGCTACGCCGGCACCTTGCTGATCATTTCCCATGACCGCGACTTCCTCGATGAAGTGGTCAACGTGGTCGTGCATATCGACGAGCGCAAGCTGAAGCGCTACTCGGGCAACTATTCGAGCTTCGAGCGCCAGCGCGCGGCGCAGATGATTCTGGCCGCCGGCGCGCTGGAAAAGCAGCAGCGCAAGCGTGCCCATCTGGAATCGTTCGTGAACCGCTTCAAGGCGCAAGCGTCCAAAGCCCGCCAGGCGCAAAGCCGCATGAAGGCGCTGGCAAAGATGGAAGAACTGGCGCCGCTGCGCGCCGCCGCCGAATTCTCGTTCGAATTCCGCGAGCCTTTGAGCGCCCCGAACCCGCTGCTGGTGATGGAAGACGTCGACGCGGGCTACAAGATCGAAAACGAAGCGACGGGCGAGATCACGCATAAAACCATCGTCAACGGCATCAAGTTTTCGCTGCAGATTGGCCAGCGTATCGGCCTGCTGGGCCAGAACGGCGCCGGCAAATCGACCCTGATCAAGACCATCGCGGGCGAACTGATGCCTTTGACGGGCGACGCCACCATGGGCAAGGGCCTCAACATCGGCTACTTCGCCCAGCACCAGGTGGAAATGCTGCGCCACGACGAATCGCCGCTGTGGCATCTGGCCAAGATCGCGCCGACCGTGCGCGAGCAGGAACTGCGCAACTTCCTCGGCGGCTTCAACTTCCCCGGCAACATGGTCACCGCGTCCATCGCCCCGTTCTCGGGCGGCGAAAAAGCCCGCCTGGCGCTGGCCCTGATCGTCTGGCAGCGTCCGAATTTGCTGCTGCTCGATGAACCGACCAACCATCTGGACCTGGAAACGCGCGAAGCGCTGACGGAAGCGCTGGCGCAGTTCGAAGGCACCCTGGTCGTCGTTTCCCATGATCGCCATTTGCTGCGCGCCACCACGGACGAATTCATCATCGTGGCCGACGGCAAGCTGCAGCCGTTCGACGGCGACCTGGACGACTACAAGGATTGGCTGTTCAAGACCAAGCTGGGCAAGGGTACCGATGTGCTGCCGGCCGCTGGCAAGGCCAACAAGACCGATTTCCCCGTAACGTCATCCGTCCCTGCGCCGGCCGCCGCCCCTGCCGCGCCCGTGCGCGACAAGCGCAAGGAAGCGGAAGAGCGCCAGAAAACGGCCGCCCTGCGCAAGCCGATCGAAAACAAGATCAAGCGCCAGGAAGAGCAGATCGCCAAGCGCAACGCGCAAAAAGCGGAAACCGACGCCAAGCTGGGCGAGCCAACCATCTACGACGCGGCCAACAAGGCCAAGCTGAAACAGTTGCTGGCCGACCAGACCTTCTTCACCAAGGACCTGGCGCAGCTGGAAGCGGAATGGCTCGATTTGCAGGATCAGCTGGAGAAACTCGGCTGATGAAGACACCTGCCCAAACCTGCTGCGCGTCGGGATTTGCGGCCTGCGATGCTCACTGTACCTTCGTACAGTTGCGCTTCTCGGCCACAACTTCCTTCCGCTCGCGACGGTTTTGTCAGGCGTCGGAAATGCAGTGAAAACAATAAAACGGCTCATTCGAGCCGTTTTGTTTATGCCACCTGCATGGGACCGGGGCTGCGGATCGCCATCAGGCGGTCGATGTCGACGAGGATCAACCTGCGTCCCGCCACCGTGCCCAGGCCCAGCAGGTAATCGGCTTCCGTGTCGCCCAAACCGGGCACGGCGGCGATGTCGGCCGGCGCCAGGCTGACGATGTCGGTGACGCCGTCGACCACCATGCCCATCACGCCATTGCTCAGTTGCAAGATGATCACGTCGGTGGCGGGGTCGGGCGCGCCGTGGGTGCTGCCGAACGCGGCGCGCATGTCGACGATGGGAATGATCACGCCGCGCGAGACGGCCACGCTTTGCAGCACTTCCCCTTCCGAGGAAAAGCGGTCAAGTTCCTTCAGCGGGCGCAATTCCCGCACGCAGCGATAATCGAGGCCGTATTCCAGGCCGCCCAGCCGGAAGCTCAAGTACTGCGTCAGGTATTGGGCCGATGCGGCGCCAGGCGTGGTCGTGGGCTGCATGGTGTTCCTTTCATCCGGTAAGCGCTGCCAGATGCGCAGTGGCGCAACGTTGGCCCCATGCTAACCAGCATCGCCGCCGCCAGCGTTGAGAAACATCAACTTTCCAGGAAGACAGCACCGTGTGCGGCCACGGCCTTGCGCCGGCGCAGCCATCTTCCCTTACAATAGCCCCATCGTTTCCCCACAGGCAGGCCATGCAACACCTCGTCAATCCCGCTGAAGTTGAATTTTCCGCCATCCGCGCCCAAGGGCCGGGCGGGCAGCATGTCAACAAGGTGTCCAGCGCCATCCATCTGCGCTTCCCCATTGCCGCCTCGTCGCTGCCGGAAGCGTACAAGGAGCGCCTGCTGGCCCTGCGCGACAGCCGCATCAGCAAGGATGGCGTGCTGGTGCTCAAGGCGCAGCAGTCGCGCAGCCAGGAACAGAACAAGGAAGAAGCCTTGCGGCGCCTGCAGGAAATCATCGACAGCGTGACCTTCCTGCCCGCCGTGCGCCGCGCCACCAAGCCCACGCGCAGCTCGCAGCGGCGCCGCCTCGACAGCAAGAGCACGCACAGCGTCTTGAAACAGTCGCGCGGAAAAGTGACGGATTAACTACGGCGGCGGCTGGTACGTCCAGTCCAGGCTGCCTGTGCTGTCTGCAAACACGGCTTGCGTCACCGGCGTGGCGCTGCGCAACAGCGCCTTGATCTCTTTCGGCGGCCGGTCGTAGACCTTGGCCTGCCCGGGCGGCACGACCAGGGCGCGCACCGTCGTTTCGCCATCGACCAGGCCCAGGGTGCAGCGCGACTGGCCGGCCGTCGCCTGCCGCTCCTGGCGCAGCTGCGCCACCAGCGCCAGCATCTGCGCGTGCAGGATTTCCGACTGTTTGACTTCCAGCCGCAGCCGCGCCACTTCCTTCAGGACGGGGGCGATGCGCGCGGCCAGCTTGTCGTACTGCAACTGTTGCGCCGGCTGCAGCTGCAATTCGCCGCGCCGCAGCTGGCCCGCCAGGGCCAGGTAATTGCGCACCTCGGGCAATTGCGCGATGGCATCGATTTCCTGCTGGCGCTTGTGCTGCAACTGCTGGTATTGCGCCGCCTTCGCCAGGCTTTCCGCGATTCTCTGCTCCAGGACGCTCAAATCGGGCACCAGCGGGAACAGCAGCATCTCCACCTGCCTGCGCGGACCGGCGCTGCCGATGCGGATGATGCGCGCCGCCACGGCGCAGCCTTCAGCCAGTTCAATGACGACCTCGTCGGCGATGATTTCGCAATTGCTGGCGCTGTCGATCACCACGCGCGTGCCGGCGATGACGCAGCTTTCGGCGCGCTTCACGTGCACTTCGCCGCTGAGCGCCTGCAGCACGGAACCGGAAGCGACGCCCTCGACGCGCACGTCGCCGTGTTCATTGAAGGCCGTGCCGCCCACCAGGTTGCGCTGCAACAAGATCAGCCCGCCGTGCGAGTGCAAATGCCCATACACGTCGCCATGGATGGTGATGTCGCTGCCGTCAAGCTGGCGCTGCTCCTGCACGTCGCCATATTCCTCGTAGGCGGCGCGCAACTTGAGGTTGCCCGTGGTGCGGCTGCTGACGCCTTCGCGGCTGACGATCTTGTTCTCGATGGAAATCTTGCCGCCCTCATCGACATTCACGTAACCAGCCTGGGTGGCCACGACGAAGTCGCCATCGCTGAAATGCTCGACGGCCGTGCCGGCGCCGGCCACTGTGGCCAGGTCGAGCTCCAGCGGCGCGGGCGGCGGCAGCAGCTTGCCGGCCAGGTCGTAGCCGGGCAAGCCGGGCGCGCCTGGCAGCAGACGCAGCAGGCGCGCGTGTTTCTTGACTTGAGGAAAGCGGTTCTTGAAGCTGAGCAAATCCAGCCGGCCATCGGAGCGTTCGCGCGGCGCATCGTCGCGGTGGATGCCTTGCGACACTTCGGCCAGCCGGGCATCGCGCCCCGGCTGCGGCGGCAGCGCCCGCGCCACCGTGATGCGCTCGGCCTTGCCGCTGCCGAGAATGGCGCGCACGGCCGCACTATCGATGCCGTAGTGCACGCCCTTGCACCACAGGTCGGCCACCAGCTCGTCGAATTCGCGGCGCGCCGGCACCTGGCCATCCGCATCGGCAGGCAAGGCTTCAAAATAAAACTCGGCGCTGTCGCCGCGGATCTTGACCTGTTTATACAGCGCGCGCCGCTGGGGCGGGAATGGCGCCACGCGCACGGCGATGCGCAGCAAGGCATCGCCCTTGGGCACGGCGCGGGGCGCAGGGGCATGGAACAGGGTCAGCAGGAACAAACCGTAATCGAGGCCGGCCAGCAGCTGCCCGGACTGAAATAGTTGCTCGACGGAATTGCGCAGCTGCGCCGGCGCCAGCGACAGGTCCAAAAACACGCCCTCGTCGCGCTGGACGATGCCGCGCGGCAGGCCGGCAGCAGGGACCGCATCAGGAACGGGCACGTCGTCGTCGCTCACCACTCGCCTCCCCCGGCAACACATTCAGAGAATTGTCTCAGTGCACTAGAACAATATCACGGGGCGTGGCGGTGTGCCGGATTAGCATAATCCTGGCGCAACAAACAGGGGAATGAAAAATGGAGATGGATGTTTCAGGTAAAGTCACGACATCTGGCAAGACCGTAGCGAGCGGAAGTGAATTGTGGCCGAGAAGCGGAACTGTACTTTAGTACAGTGAGCATCGCAGGCCACAAGTCGCGACGCGCAGTAGGTATTGCCGGATGTCATCAACGGCGCGGGGGATTCGAGTAAATATCCTGGCCCACTTCGTTGATCTGGCGGCGCAGGTCGCGCCGTTCGTCGGGCGTCATGCGGCCCGTGCGGCGCGACGCATCGGCGCCTTCGCTGGCGCGGCGCTGCTCTTCGGCGCGCGTGTCGAAACTGCGTGCGTCACGCTGTTCGCGCAGTCGCGTATCATTGCTGTTGCTGCGCTGTACCTGCTCATACCGCTGGGCCTGCATTTGCTGCTGGTCGTCACGGCGTGGCGGCGGCTGGTTTTGCGCTGACGCCAGGCTGGCGGCGAACACGGAGCAAACGGCAAAGGCGGACAGCACAGCCGTACGTGCGGCGATAGCTGCGCTGGGAGCGGCGTGAATTTTTTTAGTAAAGATATTCATTGAGTTCCTCTTCCACAATGCCGTATAAACTTAAAGCTGATTTCCACTGTGGCCCCAGTGTATGATGCTTTACACGGTGCAGTAAGAGTAATTGGG
The DNA here is from genome assembly GCF_059423585.1 of Janthinobacterium sp. GW460-12-1-14-LB5. Lineage (NCBI taxonomy): Bacteria > Pseudomonadati > Pseudomonadota > Betaproteobacteria > Burkholderiales > Oxalobacteraceae > Janthinobacterium > Janthinobacterium sp. GW460-12-1-14-LB5. Next base: position 164,708 of record NZ_JBWKYD010000003.1, read on the forward strand.
TAAAGTTTGTAACACTTTGTAATGGGTCGCCACAGCCCCTTGCCGACGCCGCGCGAGGCGTTACTATAGCAACTAATATACGATAACACGACACCCTAAATGACCACAACCTCCACTACCGGCAGCAACACGACAACGCAATCGATCCATGGCCACCAGGCAAAAATCATGGTGGTCGATGACGATGTGCGCCTGCGCGACCTGCTGCGCCGCTACCTGACTGAACAGGGTTTCAATGTCTTCACGGCAGAGAGCGCAACGGCCATGAACAAGCTGTGGCTGCGCGAACGCTACGACCTGCTGGTGCTCGACCTGATGCTGCCCGGCGAAGACGGCCTGTCCATCTGCCGCCGCCTGCGCGGCGCGGGCGACCAGACGCCGATCATCATGCTGACGGCCAAGGGCGAGGACGTGGATCGCATCGTGGGGCTGGAAATGGGTGCCGACGATTACCTGCCGAAGCCGTTCAACCCGCGCGAACTCGTGGCCCGCATCGGCGCCGTGCTGCGCCGCAAGGGTCCCGATGAAATCCCGGGTGCGCCGTCGGAAACGCCGCAAACCTTCGAATTCGGCGACTTCGTGCTGGATCTGGGCACGCGCACCCTGAAAAAGAACGGCGAAACGGTGCCGCTGACGACCGGTGAATTTTCCGTGCTGAAAGTGTTTGCCCGCCATGCGCGCCAGCCCCTGTCGCGCGAAAAACTGATGGAACTGGCGCGCGGCCGCGAATACGAAGTGTTCGACCGCAGCCTGGACGTGCAGATTTCGCGCCTGCGCAAACTGATCGAACCAGATCCGTCGAGCCCGCTGTTCATCCAGACCGTGTGGGGCCTCGGCTACGTCTTCATCCCGGACGGACAGCCGCGCTGATCGCTGGCGAGGCATGATGAAGCTTGTTCCCGATATCAGCCTGGCGCGGCTGAAAAGCGGCCTGTTCTGGCGCACCTTTTTGCTGCTGGGTACTTTGACCACCGTCAGCATGATCACCTGGATCGGCATGATTTCCGTCATCCAGCGCGAGCCGCAGGCGCAGCAGATTTCCGCCCAGATCATTTCCGTCGTCACCATCACGCATGCGGCACTGACGCACTCGGCGCCCGAGCTGCGGCGCGAGCTGCTGTTCGACCTCGTCAGCAACGAAGGCATCCGCATCTTCTCGCTGGAAGAGGACGACCGCATCGAGCCGCCGCCCGACAATTACCTGATGCCCGACATCGAGGCGCTGGTGAAGGCCAAGCTGGGCAAGGACACGCGCTTTTCCGCGCGCGTCAACGGCGTGGCCGGCTTCTGGGTCAGCTTCAAGATCGACGATGACGAATACTGGCTGATGCTGGACCGCGAGCGCCTGCGCGGCCTGACGGGCTTCCAGTGGCTGGGCTGGGCCAGCCTGGTGTCGCTGCTGTCCTTGCTGGGCGCGGCCATCATTTCCAGCCTGATCAATCTGCCGCTGTCGCGCTTGACGGCGGCCGCGCGCGACATCGCCAAGGGCAAGCAGCCGGCGCCGCTGCCGGAAAAGGGTCCGATCGAGATCATCGAGGCGAACCGCAGCTTCAACCAGATGGTCGATGACTTAAAGCAAGTGGAATCGGACCGCGCCGTGATTTTGGCGGGCATTTCGCACGACTTGCGCACGCCGCTGGCGCGCATGCAGCTGGAAGTGGAAATGGCGAATCTGTCGGACGAGGCGCGCGAAGGCATCCAGTCCGATATCGGGCAGATGGACGCCATCATCGGCCAGTTCCTCGACTACGCCAAGCCGACGGAAGCGTCGAGCTTCACGGACGTTGACCTGAGCGGTTTGCTCAACGACATGGCGCGCGAAGCGATGCGCCTGCCGGACGTGAAGATCAATGCCAGCATCGCCGAAGGCGCGCACGCGATGGGCAACCCCACCGACTTGCGCCGCGTGCTGAACAATCTGATCGAAAATGCGCGCCGCTATGGCAAGACGCCGGGCAGCGACGTGACGGAAATCGATATCGCCTGCCACGTGCGCACCAGCCACGGGGCGAAAAAGGTGATCATCGAGGTGCAGGACCACGGCACGGGCGTGCCGGCGGAAAAGATCGAGCAGCTGATGAAGCCGTTCACCCGCCTCGACACGGCGCGCGGGCAGGCCAACGGCGCCGGCCTGGGCCTGGCCATCGTCGACCGCGTGCTGCTGCGCCACGGGGCCGAATTGCAGGTGCGCAACCGCGAAGGCGGCGGCCTGGCGTTTCAGATCAGCTTGCCGGCGGCATAATTGATGCAGGTTGGATTAGCACGGCATCGCCGTGCGTAATCCAACGCCGATGCCGCCCGGCAGCCATCATGCCGGCGCCTGCTCCGGCGCCAGCAATTTATTCATCAGCAATTCCGTCGCCCCATAGCCGTACAGGGAATCGCTTTCCATGCCCGGCGTATCGAAGGGGATCGATTCCTCGCGGTTCAGCTTGGCAGGGTCGGCGTCCGCATAGCTGGCGCGCCAGGCCCGCTGCAAGGATTCATTGCGGCGGATAAAGGCCGGCATGGGCCAGGCGTCGCGCTCCCAGTGGCGGCTGTCGCCCAGCAGGGGCCAGCGCTCGTTGAGCAAGGCCATGTCGCCCGTGCGCAGGCGGCGCACGGCCTGTTCCGGCCGCAAGCCTTCCACCTCTTCCAGCGTGGGCAGGCTGTCGCGCTTCGGCCCGAACATATACGCCAGCATGATGCGCCCGGCAGGCGCCCTGCGCGCCACCACGCCGACGGCATAGCCGCCGCCCGGCAGGGGCACGGCAAACCAGCTGCCTTCTCGGTATGGTAATGATCTCATCGTTGCAAACTCCCCCAAAATCGTGTTCGGGGCACAGTCTACGCGAAACGATGCGAATGTGGCGCATGGTACGTTACAGCAACAAACCAATAGTTACAATATTTTCTCGTCATAGTGATACTGGGCAACAATCGGCCCCGCCTTGAACAGCGCTTCCTTCATGGCCGTGTCCAGGCGCGCGTCGCGGCGGCGCATCCATTCGAGCAGCATGGCCGCTTCCTTGCGGCTGGTGTCGCCCGCGTGGGCCAGCACGCGGCGCAGTTCCGGGTCGGTGCACGCCTCGAAACGCTGGCTGTTCAAGTCCAGCGCCTGCAGCGCGGCGATGGTGGCGCCGATGGCGCGGTGCATGTCGAGCGCCGTGGCCGGCAAGCCGGATTCTTCCAGTGGGACGGTGGTCATGCGCATTCCTTTTCGCGTGGTGGTGACATCGGCTGCATTCTCCACCGCGCGGACGAAAAGCTCAAGCGTCCACGACACGTTTCCACCCGTTCGGCCATAATCATGGCTCAGCAACAGCGCAAACCTCAGCGGCAGGAGCCCCATGTTCAATTTCGACTTTTACAATCCGACGCAAATCCTCTTCGGCCAGGGCCAGATCGCCGCCATCGCCGGCCTGATCCCGCCGCAGGCGCGGGTCCTGATGACCTACGGCGGCGGCAGCATCCGGCAGAACGGCGTCTACGACGAAGTCAAGGCGGCGCTGGCCGGCCACACGGTGCTGGAATTTGCCGGCATCGAACCGAATCCCAGCTATGAAACCCTGATGCAGGCTGTGGCCATGGTGAAAAGCGAGCGCATCGATTTCCTGCTGGCCGTCGGCGGCGGTTCCGTGGTCGATGGCACCAAGTTCATCGCCGCCGCCGCCCTGCATGAGGGCGAGGCGTGGGACATCCTGGCCAAAGGCGGCAAGATCGTCGAAGCGGCCCTGCCCTTCGGCACCGTGCTGACCTTGCCGGCCACGGGGTCCGAAATGAATGGCTCGGCCGTGATCACGCGCAAGGCCACGCAGGAAAAGCGCTCGTTCATGAGCCGCAAGGTGTATCCTAAATTTTCCGTGCTGGATCCGTCGAAGACGTTCACCTTGCCGCTGCGCCAGGTGGGCAATGGCGTCGTCGATGCGTTTGCGCATGTGATGGAGCAGTATCTGACCTACCCCGTCAATGCTTCCGTGCAGGACCGCTTCGCCGAAGGTATTTTATTGACGCTGATCGAGGAAGGCCCGAAGGCGCTGTCGCAGCCGGACGACTACGACGTGCGCGCCAACGTGATGTGGAGCGCCACCCTGGCCTTGAACGGCCTGATCGGCGTGGGCGTGCCGCAGGACTGGTCCACGCACGCCATCGGCCACGAATTGACGGCCCTGTATGAGCTTGACCACGCGCAAACCCTGGCCATCATCCTGCCCAGCATGTTGCGCGTGCGCAAGCAGGCCAAGCGCGCCAAGCTGCTGCAATATGCGGCCCGCGTGTGGGGCCTCGATGGCGGCGATGAAGACGGCCGCATCGAGGCGGCCATCGCGCGCACGGAATTCTTCTTCCGCCACATGGGCGTCAAGACGCGCCTGGCCGACTATGGCCTGAACCATGCCAGCGTGGACGCCGTCGTGTCCGCCCTGGAAGCGCACGGCATGACGGCGCTGGGCGAACAGCGCGAGGTGACGCCCGCCGTCAGCCGCAAGGTGCTCGAACTGAGTTTATAGATTCGCACCACACTGTTGTAAAACGGTCAGCCGGTGGGACAGCCGGCCGTGCTTCATGCTAAGCTGTCATTTCGCTAGGGGTCCTGGAGCAGTCATCCGGGTGAGAGATACCCTTCGTACCTGATCTGGATAATGCCAGCGAAGGAAAGCGCAAAGTACCTCCCTCCTTTGATAGCTCCTGCGTTGGCGCCAGCCGAACAAGCAGCCTGCCGTGCTCTTTCCCGAGACGGCTTGAACCACGAGCAATCTATGTCCACACCGAATTTATCTGCGCATTTTTCCCGTCCTGTTTTGACCCTGGCCATCATGCACGCGTTTGCCGCGCCTGCCTTCGCCGCAAATGACACCACCGAAGCCGCCGAGCCGCAAGCCCAAAATATGGCTGAAGTCGTCGTCACGGCCAGCAAGGCGCCTGCCGCCAAGCGCGCCTCCGTCGGCGGTTTCAGCGACGCGCCGCTGCTGCAGACGCCCGCGTCCGTCACCGTGATTTCGCAAAAAGACATGCAGGATTTACAGATCCGCAATCTCAGCGACGCCGCCAGGCTCGACGCCAGCATCAACGACGCCTACAACGCCGTCGGCTATGCGGAACAGTTTTCCATCCGCGGCTTCAAGCTCGACAACAATTCCAGCTACCGCAAGGATGGCGTGGCCATTCCTGGCGACACGCAAATTCCGCTGGAAAACAAGGAACGCATCGAAGTGCTGAAGGGCCTGGCCGGCTTGCAGGCGGGCGTGGCCGCGCCGGGCGGCGTGATCGACTTCATCGTCAAGCGCCCGACCAACACGCCATTGCGCACCGTCACCGTGGAAGCGCGCGAGCGGGGCACCCTGTACGGCGCCGTCGACCTGGGCGGCCGCCTGGAAGACACGCGCTTCGGCTACCGGGTCAACGTGGCGGCCGAGCGCCTGCGCTCCTACATCAAGGGCGCCGACGGCAACCGCAAGTTCATTTCCGGAGCCTTCGACTGGCAGATTTCGCCGCAGGCGCTGCTGCAGCTCGATGCCGACTACCAGGACAAGGCGCAGGCCACGGCGCCCGGCTTCCAGCTGCTGAACAATAAAACCTTGCCAACCGGCATCAGTGCCGACGCCATGCTCAACCTGCAGCCGTGGACGCGCCCCGTGGAAACCGTCACCAGCAATATCGGCCTGCGCTTCCAGTACGCGTTCAATGACGACTGGCACGCCACCCTGTCGGCCAACCAGCACTCGTTCAAGCGCGACGATTACACGGCCTTCCCGTACGGCTGCAGCGGACAGGACCTGTACCCCGGCTTCTGCGGCAATGGCGACTACGACGTGTATGACTACCGCAGCCTGGGCGAGACGAAAAAACCGCTGAGCGCGCAAGCCATGATCCAGGGCAAGTTCGCCACCGGTTCCCTGCGCCATGACTTCACGGCCGGCGTCTCGACCTTCCGCCGCAAGGACCGCGCCGGCCTGTACGTGTACGACTGGGTGGGCGTGAGCAACATCTACCAGCCGCAGATCGTCGGCACGTCGCCCGGCGTCACGGGCCCCGTGCGCCTGGTGCGCAAGGATACGGAAAATTCCGTCTTCGTGCAGGAAATCGTCAGCCTGGCGCCGAACTGGAAACTGCATGGCGGCTTGCGCCATATCAATGTCGACGGCTACCAGTACGTGCTCAAGGCCGACACGGAAATCCGCGCCAGGCACGACTTCCTGCTGCCGAATGTATCGCTCGTCTACACCCCGCTCGACAATGTGTCCGTGTATGCGGCCTATTCGCAGGGCATGGAACATGGCGGCACGGCCGACCGCAAGGCGATGAATGCCAATGAAGAGCTGTCGCCGAGCCGCTCGAAGCAGATTGAACTGGGCGCCAAGATGGATGTGACGCCGGACTTCATGCTGGCGGCCAGCCTGTTCCAGATCCGCAAGGGCCTGGAATTCCAGAGCACGGCCGGCTACTTCGTGCGCGAAGGCCAGGCCCAGCACCGCGGCCTGGAATTGTCGGCCCAGGGCAAGGCATCGTCCAGCCTGAGCCTGGGCGCTTCCGTGACGGCCCTGAACAGCCAGCAGTCGGGCACGGGCAGTGCCGACCTCGACGGCAAGCGCGTGCCGAACGTGCCCGCCTTCAAGGCGGCCGTGCATGCGGACTACGCCGTGCAACAAGTGGCGGGCCTGAGCGTGAATGGCAGCTGGGAATATGCGGGCAAGAAAGCGTTTGAGTACAACAACACGACCTTCGTGCCGTCGTACCACGTGTTCAACCTGGGCGCCGCTTACGCCACGCGCATCGCCGGCACGCGCGCCGTGCTGCGCGCCGCCGTCAACAACGTGGCCGACAAGTTCTACTGGCGCGACGTGACGCCGGAATCGGACGGTTACCTGTATCCGGGCGCCAGCCGCACGTTCAAAGTCTCGGCGCAGTTCGATTTTTAATTGAGGGAAATGGCAGACGCCGCAGCGAGCGCCTGTTGCAGCAAAGGCGCCGCCTGTTCCAGGCGCGCCTCCAGGCTGTCGCGCAGCACGTGGTAGGCGATGCCGCGCGCGTCCAGTTCGTCGAGCAGGTAGCGGTAGATCAGCTGGCGCACGGCTTCGGACTCGCGCTGCAAGCCGTCCGCCACCCACGGGCTGTCGGGCGCCGTCACCAGGGTCAGGTCGTACCGCGTGGCATCGGCCAGCGCCGCCAGCCGGGCATCCGCACCGGCAAAGTAATGGCGGCTGTAGACCACCGTCATCAAGGGCGTCGTGTCGCAAAACAGATAGTCGCGGGCTTGCGTGGCAGCGGCCGCTTCGCGCTCGACTTGCGTTCGCGCAATCCCAAACTGGTCGGCCGCGACGGGCACCCTGCCTTGCGTTTCCACAAACTCCCGCAAGTATTCGGGCACCCAGACGGTGCCGTGGCGCTGGGCCATGGCGGCCGCCAGGGTCGACTTGCCCGACGATTCCGCGCCCAGGATGGCCACGCGCACGCAGTGTCCCATCACTTGAGGACCATCGCGCCGGGCGCGGCCGGGGCCGACTTCTTCCAAGCCAGCAAGCCGATGACGGCCATCACGACGAAGAAGGCATACAGCACGGCCGTCAGGGTCAGGCCCTTGTGCACATACAGCCACACGTACAGCACGTCGACGATGATCCAGGCGATCCAGTTTTCCAGTTTCTTGCGCGACAGCAGGAATTGCCCCACGAGGCTGCCTGCCGTGAGGAAACCGTCCGCATGGGGCACGTCCGTATCCGTCGTCGTCAGCAGCCAGGCGATGAGCAGGAAACCGGCCAGCCAGCCCGCGGCGCAGGCCATCCAGCCGCGCCCGTCGAGGCGCGTGACGGGCAGGGTCTTGCCGCCGCTGGCCGGATGCAGCCATTGGTACCAGCCCCAGAACGAGACGCTGATAAACAGCAGTTGCAAGGCCATGTCGCCATACAGGCGCGACTCGAAAAACACGAATCCGTAGGCGGCCGAGGAAATGATGGCGAACAGCCACGCCCAGTGATTCTGGCGGATGTTCAGCGCAACGGTTGTCAGTGCCAGGACAAAGGAAATCAGTTCAAGCGGCGTGGTGGCAAAACCCAGCAGGAGAAGCGTATCGTTCATGGGAATCGTGATGAGGCTGGTGGTGCAGTATGCAATACCGGCCATGAATAAGCAAGATTGCCCTTGCCATCCGCCCCCTCCCCGCCTCAGGCGAAGCCCGCCCTGGCGGCGCGCGCCAGCGAATGCCGCACGATCAGCTTGTGAAACGGGCGGATCAGCAGGATATACGCGCGCCCCACCCGGTTATGGCAATGCACGACGCTGGAGACGGTCACGTTGCCATGGCGCCCTGCGTCCCTGTTGCGCAGCACGGACAGGCGGAAATCGAGGTGGCTGTCATCCTCGCCCAGGATGATTTCGTCGTCGCTGACGGCATAGATGCGGAAGATGCCGATGCGCTTGCCGGGCCGCGCTTCCATCTGTTTTGCCGTCCGGATGCCGAAACGCGCCACGATGGCGTCGCGCACCACCATCAGCTTGCGCGCCCAGCCCGGCTGCTTGCCCAGCAGCTGGTGCGCCAGGCTCTGCATGTCCATCTGGCGCGCCTGCGCGGTGGGCAAGTCGACGGCATACGCGTCGGCCAGGTTGCTGCCGGGATACAGCGGGGCGATGCTGGCGCCTGGCGGCAGGTCCACGGTACGGACGGCAATGTTCATCTCATGCATGTGCTCTCCATGTTTTCAGTGATAACATGCCCATCATACACGACAATGTGAACAGCGATAACATCGAATGGCAACAGCAATGACCACTTACCATCACGGCAACCTGCGCGATACCCTGGTCGCCGCCACCATCGCGCAACTGGCGCAGCAGCACGACGCGGCCCTGTCGCTGCGCGAACTGGCGCGCACGGTGGGCGTGTCGGTCGCCGCCGTGTACCGCCACTTCCCCAGCAAGGAAGCCCTGCTGGCCGAGGTGGCGGCGGCCGGCTTCGCCAGCCTGATACAGAAATGGGAAACGCAGCTGCCGCCGCCGGGCAGCCTGCCCGCCGAACAGCGCTTTCAATTGCTGGGCCAGCAATACATCGAATTCGCCCTGGCTGCGCCCGCCCACTACCGGCTGATGTTCGAACACCAGGACGTGCGCCAGTTCCCCGCCCTGCAGGAAGCGGCGCAAGCGTGCTTTCAATATGTGCTGCAGACGGCGGGCGCGGCCGTGCGCGAAGCTGGCCTTGACCCGCGCTGGGACAAGGCCGCCGCCAGCGCCGGCTGGTCGCTGGGCCACGGCTACGTGATGCTGCTGCTGAGCGGCCGCCTGGCCATGGCGGATGGCGGCGACGCGCTGTCGCCGGCCATGGTGCCGCGCTTTTTTCAGTTGCCGGTGGAAGCACTGCGGCAGGCGCCGCCTTCAGGAGCTTTGGACTCATAGCTTTGGACTCATGCACAACATCTCGATAGACACACTCTCCGTGATCGCCAGGCAATGCCTTGCCGTCACGTGCCTGCAACGCTTTTGCCGGCGCTTTGATATTGATCACCCCGCCCTGTCCGCGTTTGCCGCTCACGTGTGGAAAGTGGCGCAGCTCGCGCCTGGGGATTTTGCTGCCTGGGAACGGGGCTTTGCGTCCCTGGTTGTCACGGGCATGGGCGATCCCTGGCCGGAAGACGTGCGCGCGGCACTGCCCGGGCACCTGCTGGGCGCGCTGGAAGCACTGGTGCAGCATGTGCTGGAAACGAGCGCCTGCACCTGGCATGGCGATGACCTTCCAGCCAGCCGGCGCCAGCTGGAAGCCTTGCTGGCCATCTGCGTCCGGCATGACGTGGCCGTGCCGCAGCTTGCGCACTATGCGCAGCCGGATGCGGGGCTGCGCGGCGGCTGGGGGCCGGCGCTCACGGACGAGGAAGTGAAAGCCTGGCAAGCCCTGATATAGCGCTTACGCCAGAAGGCCTTGGCGCACCTGATCGAGCAGGCGCTCCTCTTCATCCGTATCGGCATCGATTTGCGTGACCACGGTCCAGAACGGCGCACACGTCTTGATCTGCTCGAAAGCATGGCGCGTTTCCAGCCGCACCATGGTTTTCCTGAGGCTGTGCAGATAGCCTTCCTCGATGGCGCAGAGCAACTCGTCATCGGCAGCGTCGATCAGCTCGCTTAAAGCATCTTCGATCCTTGCGTAGCCCTCCTCCCACAATTGCCCGATTTCCGGCACATCGGCTTCCATGCACTCGTTCGACCAGTCCGGAGGATAGTAATCGCGCGCCCTGTTACCGGGATCGGTGTCAAAGCTCAGCGAAATGGACGGGAACGATACGGCATTGAAGGCAAAGGCTGAAAATGCCTGATCCTTGAAAGCGGACGCGCCCAGCAGCGCCAGCGAGGCATTGGCCAGCCTGAACCAGGTTGCTTCAACGTCGTATGCAGTTTCAAACGCGTGCCAATCCGGCGGCAAATCGGGAGTCTGGGGCATGGGAACCTGTCGAAAAAGAATAGCGGTGGATAGTGGAGGAATTATACGTGGCACAGCCTATGCGGCAGGCCGTGGCGCGTGAACAGTGCGGGCAGTGCCGGGGCGGCAAAGCGGCAGGACGCAGCGCCTAGCCGGCGGCCAGGAAATATGGCTCTTTTGAAAGCGACGCGGCGCCTGGCTGCAGGTGCAGGGTGGCTGGCGGAGGACGGACACCCATGGCGGCGTCGAGCAGGCTCTTTCGTTGACCATCCCAGGGCGGCAGATCGGCCGGTGGCAATGGCAGGATTTTATCGAGGTTGGGGAAGCGGCGATTGGGGTTGAAGCCGAGGGCATTACTAAGCATACGATATCGCTCGCCACGAGCCTTGTCCACATATGGCGCCAGCATATCGGCAAGATCAAAAGGTGAACCGAATTCAATTGCCAATGCATTTGCACAATCCTCACAACCAAACTTAACACCCTCATGCAACACCTTTAATGCACGATTTTTTGTTTCAGCGTTACGCGAGCCATTTATTTTCCCATTGGCAGCCCGTGGAGATACATACAAATAATGCAAATCAAATGCTGCGGGACCATATCCTTGCCCAAATGCACATTCCAGCATTTTTGTCGCTACCGGAATATTGGACCAATAGCCCGCCCCTTCACTGGCGGGTCCAACATTTAATTTATCCGCCAAAAATTTCATCGCCTGAGGATTTCCCATGACAGCAGCCTTTTGCCAGAAGGCATAGGCGCGAGTGATGTCACCGTTGACACCCATGCCATTCGCATAAAACGTTCCCATCCGGTCATATGCCGCCGGTATCCCGAGCCGCATCGCCTTTTCCACCAGTTGCACCGCTTCTTCCTCACCATATAAAGGATCGCGCCCTTCCACATACAGGCTGGCCAGATTGAGCATCGCCTTCCAGTGCAATCGCTCCGCTGCCTGACGCGTCAGATCGATGATTTTTCTGTAGCCGCGGTCTTCCACGAAAATTTCAGGATCTTCCAAGGCGCGCGCTTCGAGGAACCAATCCTCGGCTTGCGCATCGATGGGCGGCACCTTGCTTGCCTCGGTTTCGCAAATAAAGTCAGGAGCATGCGGATTGAAGAGCGGCAGGCTTTGGTTACGCGGCCAAACTTTTTCGTCTGGCATTTTGCAGGCAAGCAGGCAGCACAAGAAAATAAGTGACGCGAAGCGTCCTCTCATGGCAGCCATGCTGGATTGATTGCTATCCATTGCCTTATCCAAGATCAGGAAGGGAGGCATCCATCAAATGCCACGTCACGTCGCCATCTGGCAAGTCCAGCAGCCAATCGCGAAGCGGTCGCGGGAACGGCGCGCCCTGGGTCAGCCAAGTCTGGCGCCAGTACTGGTTGACGATGGCCTGCAGCGGATGGTTGGCCGCTACCCAAGGTTGCCAGACGCCGCTGACCGGACAGGCTTGCCCGCAAGCGCAGCTCAACAAAGGCTCGGGCCGCGCCACCTCGCGCAGCAAACCGTGCGCCGCGCGCGGTTCCACGGCGCCTTGGTTGTGCCGTATCGTCAGGCACTGCTCCCATGTCACGGGGCCGTAACGGCTCTTCCCAGCGGCATCAAGCATGCTGAAATGGCGGAACTCTTCGCCTTTGTGAAATAGCCGGGCCGCTTCCTTCACTCCTTGCCCTTGGGCGGGTTGCCAGTATGCGGAAAATGGCGCAGTCGGTGCGTCGCTGTGCAAGCCGGTGGGGTGCAGCGCATAGTCGGCGGCCAGGAAATATGGTTTTTGCAACAGCGCGGCGGCGCTTGGCTGCGGAGTGGCTGGCGGCGGACGGACGCCCATGGCGGCGTCGAGCAGGCTCTTTCGTTGACCATCCCAGGGCGGCAGATCGGCCGGTGGCAATGGCAAGATTTTATCGAGGTTGGGGAAGCGGCGATTGGGGTTGAAGCCGAGGGCACGACTAAGTACGCCGTAACGTTCCGCTCGCGCTTTATCAATGTACGGAACCAGCATGTTTGCAAGATCAAACGGATCGCCGAATTCAATCTTGAGTTTGTTTGCGCATTTCTCACAGCCCAGCCTTACTCCGGTATGTAATACCTGCAAAGCACGTTCTTTGGTTTCAGTTGTTCTTTCCCCATCAGACGTGCCGTCAGGCGTTCTTACTACAACATATAAATAAGATAAATCATATGCGGATGGGCCATATCCCTGCCCCAGCGCGCACTCCATCATCTTGATTGCCACAGGAATATTCCCCCACATTTCAGCACCTGGATAATCCTTCCCCGCAGTGAGTTTTTCTCCTAAAAAACCCAGCGCTTGCGGGTTACCCATCTGCGCCGCCTTTTGCCAAAAGGCATAGGCACGCGTGATGTCGCCATTAACACCCGTGCCATTCGCGTAATACGTTCCCATCCGGTCATATGCCGCCGGTATGCCCAGCCGCATCGCCTTTTCCACCAGTTGCACCGCCTCTTCCTCGCCAAATAAAGGATCGCGCCCTTCCACATACAGGCTGGCCAGATTGAGCATCGCCTTCCAGTGCAATCGCTCTGCCGCCTGACGCGTCAGAGCGACGATTTTTTTGTAGTCGCGGTCTTCCACGAAAATTTCAGGATCTTCCATGGCGCGCGCTTCGAGGAACCAGTCCTCGGCTTGCGCATCGATGGGCGGCACCTTGTTTGCCTCGATTTCGCAAATGAAATCAGGAGCATGCGGATTGAAGAGCGGCAGGCTTTGGTTACGTGGCAGGACTTTGTCGTTAGGCATTTTGCAAGCAATCAAAGGAACAAAGAGAAGAACTGCCAATGCAAGAAATGGCAGGCGAAAAAAGACGATACTTTTCTTATTCATGATCAACCCAGACGTATGGTGGAGCTGCGTTTATCTTCCAATGGCAGCAGGAAACCGGTCATTTTCTTTAAAAGTGCATTTTCAGATTTATCCCATTTTTTCCGGCGATTTGCGCCCATCAGCTCCACCCACTTCTCAAAAGCATCCACAATCTCCGCCTTCGTCCCGCCCCCTCCATCAACCAATCCCCCGCTATGCATGCGCCACACCCGCTTGCGCAAATCGCGGGCCACGCGGTGGTCGACGGTGGCGATATTGATTTCGCTGTCGACGGCCATGCTGCGCTGGTTCAGGTTGGCGCTGCCCAAGGTCATGAACGCGTCGTCGACCAGCATCAATTTGGAATGAATGTAGATTTCACGGTAGCGCCAGCGGTCCTTGTCAAACGCGCTGACATTGAGCATGGCCACCGACACCTTCAGCCCGAATTCGCTTTCGAGCGTCATCGCGCCGGGTTTGTTGATGCCGTTGGAATGCTGCACCACGTCGGGCAACTTGACTTCCGCCTCGGTGGAAATGCCGAATCCCGCCCTGACGCGCCGGGTTTTCGGTCGCTTGTTGTAGTCGTCGATCATGGTGTTTTGCCCCGTCATGCCGGCATGCTGCCCCAGCGCAGCCAGCGTGTCGTGGGTGCGCGGCACCATCTGCGCGCGCTCCGGCACGGGAATGACGATGAATACGTGCATGACCGGCATATCTTCAAGACTCTTGCCCGCCTTGACACTGCCGGCCTTCCAGGCGGCGACCACCTTCTTGCGCTCGGCCAGCAAGTGCCGGGCCCATTCTTCATACTGGAAATACTGGTTTTCCACGTACAGGTAGCCGGCCGCCAGGCTGGCCTGGGTCACGGCGCGAAAATAGGTTTCCTTGATCGTCTTGTCTTGTTCCTCGGGCTGCGTCAGAACGATCTGCACGGTGGAGTCGCCCGGCCCGGCCTTGCGCAACAGCCGCGCCGGTGGGCTGCCACATGGCAACTCCCGGCTAACACAGTCGGTGGAAGCCGAACGCGTGCGGTCGTCGATCGCGCGGTCCCATGCCTTCACGAAATTGTTGTAGAGCGCGATCAGCGCACGGCCGCCGTCGATGCGGCAGGCGTAATCCTGATAGGGCTTCAAGGTGGCGAAGCCGCCGTCCTCGGCCACTCCCTGCACACACTCGCGCCGCTCGTTGGCGCCGCCCTGTTCGCGGCGCGTATCGTCGAGCAGATGGGCCGTCGTATCCCAATAATCGGTCACCGAGTTCAGTCCCATCACGTAACCGACGGCCTTGGCTCCCTCTTCGTGGGCGAAATCGATCAGGACCGGCTTCTGGTGATGCGTGCCCAGGTATTGCATGCCGGGCTTTTCGATTTCCCCCATCGTCAAGCCGTGCGGCTGGTTGATTTCGGTCGCGATACTCTTGCTGATCGCGGCGCTGTCGCCGTGCCGCAAACGAATTTCCAGCCCCCCGAACAGGCCCTTGAAAGCGGCCGCATACCAGCTGTAACAATATTCTTGACGTGCCATTATCGGAATATCCTCAGGCCGGAGGTACTCGCCCCAATAACCGTTGCCTAAAATATGTTTCTTTTTTTGGACAGCATCGTGCAACATCGCCAGGCTGGCTTTTGCGCTGATGTCATCAAAGCGTTGTCCATCGGCTTTCCATGATGAGGTACCGTGCGAATAGCCCGGCATACTGCGCACCATCGGCGAACCGATCCGGTCATACCAGACCAGCAGGCGCACCCTGACGTGACGCCGTGCGGCGGCGATCAGCAAGTCGCCAAACGTTTCGCCGCGCGGCCAGGTGGCGCTGTTGCCGCGCACCAGTTCCATGCCCGGGTCGAAACCCCAGCAGCACAGGTCGATCGAATGTTTAGCCTTGGCGATCTCGCCGGCGATGTCGGCGAACCCTTCCTGTCCGCAGATGAACAGTGTCAGCTTGTTGTTATGCGTAATCGGATGAGTGGCCTTGCCCTTCAGGTTGCGGTTTTCCAGCAGCCACTGGAGCGAACTCGTCGCAGTGCGTCCGACTTCGTCGATGTGGGTGGTTTCGATGCGGCCGCTCGATTCCGGCATGGCGCTCTCCAGTCAGTGTCGTGAATCATTGAACCCCGCGGCCGTCGGCCGTGTCGTCAAACGCGCGCAAGCCGCGGTTCGACAGCGTGTGTTCGCCGTCCGGCGCCGCGTCCGGGTCGAAGCGTGCACTCGCCTGCAATGAAAACTCTTCGCCATTGCCAAGGACGACACGGTAGCGCGGCGTGCCGTCCTGATGCGCGATCAGGATGCGGCCGAATTCGTCGGTCAGGCCTTGCTCGACTTCGGCTTCCCCGTTGTACAGCGTGTACGGCACCTGCGCGTATTGCCCGCCATCCGCATGGGCCTGTATCGTATGCTGCAACTGCCCCGCTACCGGCGCGATGGGCGGCTCCTGCTCCGGTTGCGGCCGGTTCTTGGGCGCCAAGGTTTCCAGGTTTCCATGGAACAGCGTCGGCGACGCGGTAAAAAACTGTACCTTGTCGCTAATTTCAAGCATGCAATCGGCGCCATGCAGGCGCACGCCTTTGCGGCCGCGAATATGCACCCAGTCGGTCTGACTGATCAATTCCAGCACCTTGTTGGCGACGATATCGACCGTATCGGTTTGCGCCGCGATCTGCACCGGGCCAGCTGCGGCGATCAGTTTCATGCCAGCCTTGTGGACGAACAGGCGGAACGCTGCGCCGATGCTGGCGAACAGGCCGCCGCCGGCCGCCAGCGACAGGTCGCGCCCGGACGTCAGCGCAGTGTGCTCGGCGCTGGCAATGTGCGTCGATTGCGCGGTCGTCGTTTCGATACCGGCCGGACTGGCCAGCACCAGATGTGGTTTGGATAGTTCGGGAAATGCGCTTTCGCCACTGCCGGCACCGCCCTTGATCGCGGCATGCTGGGCATTGAGCACATCGGCGGCGGCGCCCTGCTGGGCGGCGCTTTCTTGCGCGCCGTAATGCTGCGCCAGGGCGGCAAGCGCCTTGTGCCGTTCAGCAGCCTCGGCCAACCGGCGCAAGGTTTCATCCATGCTCTTGATATGCGAGGCGGCGCCAGGGCGCGCTTCGGTGGTCAGCAACATGCCGCGGCCGGCGCGCGCCACGCCCCAGGCGTCCGACGCCAGTTCCCAGCCCTCGCCACGCGCATCCTTGCGCCCGCTGGCGTCTTCGATGCGGCTGATGCAGCCGAGCGACAATTGGCTGTGCTGATGATCGCTTTTCAGTTGCGCCTGGATACGCTGGTGCGTATCGTCGAGTACCAACTGGTTGCCGCGCACGCCGTAGCCGCCGCCAGGCATCAGCTCGGCGCTGCGCCAGCCGCCCAGCATGCGTTGCCCCGGCAAATTCCACGGCGGTGCATGGTTGCCGTTGTACACCCCGCCGACGATGACGGGACGGTCGATATTGCCGTCGAGAAATTGGATCAGCACTTCCTGGCCGATGCGCGGCAGCGCGATCTGGCCGAAGGTCTGGCCCGCCCATGGCGTCATGACCCGGATCCAAGGCGAACTGCCCGCGTCGAACTTGCCCAGCCGGTCCCAGTGAAATTGCACCTTCACCCGGCCCAGACCGTCGGTATGGATGGTTTCACCTGCCGGCCCGGTGACGATCGCCGTCTGCACGCCGGGCAAGGCACAAGGCGTGCTGTTGAACTGCCGCCCCGGATACCAGCGGATGCTCTTGCGGATGCAGCTAAAACGATTCTCATAATGCGACTTCGCTCCCGTGCCTGCCTGGTAATTGTTGCTGGCGAGATGATCGACCGACAGGATCAGGTATTCGCGCGAGCCGATGTCCGGGCGCGCCGCCTCACCTCTGGCCGGCATGGCTTGCTGGGCACTGAAGTGTCCGCCCAGCGTGAAACTGCGCCCGGCCTGGGCGCAGCGGTGATTGCCGCCAGCGTCGAAGTATTGCGCCTGGCAGTTCTGCTCCTCCAGGCGGCGTTGCGCCAGCGCTTCGCCGTCGCCCATGCCGGCATAGCCATAGCCGGTGTCTTGATACAGTTCATGGGCAAACACGTCGCCCTGCTCGTGCAGCGCGTAGCCGCTGGCGCGGCTGGCATACGGATGCTTGTAGTTGAAGCTGGCCAGCGTGAGCGAGCCTGAGGCGATCTTGCGTATTGCCTGCCAATCGCGTATGCCGTCGCGCTCCAGCGAGCCGGCGCCGCTGCGAAACGCCATCTCGTCGGCTTCGCCGGCATGGCCGTCGCCTGGATCGATGCTGTCGTTCAGCCAGGTATTGTCGCCCAGACACAGCGTATGGCCGTCGGCGCGATGTTCATACCAGTAATGGATACCCTGGTCTTCCCAGCGCCGGTGCAGATGGTTGTAATCGGTTTCATTATGCTGGTTGGCACAGCTTAATATCGCTTTTTCCTCCTGCAGCCGGTTTTGCCAGTCGCGCTGCAAATAATGATTGAAGGTCGTTTCGCTGATGTCGATGACCGTGCGTTCGTGGAACGAAACGTTGTCCATGCGCAGCCTGGAAAACGCCAGCCAGGGTTGCAGCACCATCTGGTAGAACGCGAAACCGCCATCGCTGCGCAACAAGCGAAATTCGCCGACGTAACCATTAAAATAGCGCAAGCTACCGTCATCGCGTACCAGCGAAATCGTGACCATGCGTCCCATCATCGCCGTCAGGGGAACGTGGAGATTGTCCGACAGCACTTCGACGTCGAAGCGGAAGTCGCGTGACATTTCCTCGTGTGCCCGCAAGCTGTTGACCAGCAGCGCGGTATCGGACGGACCGTCCTCGCGCGGAAAATCCATGCGCAGCAAGCGGCTGTCCTGAACTTGTCTACCTGCTCCGAAAAGGCGCGCAAGATCGGCTGCCAGCTCGCCATCATCCATATTGCCTCCATCGCATAGTCTCCCTGGTTCATGCTAACCATGGCGGACGCTGGCATATTGATGGAACTCAAAATAGTTGGCCATACGCAAAAAAGCCGCATCGGCCCTGAGGCGGATGCGGCTTTGCGCTAGCGCAAGCTGAAGATTACTTCTTGGTAGCTTTCGGATACTTGACCGTCATTTCCTGCAGCAAGTTATCCGCGTGGTCCACTTCCTTCATCACCCACAGCATGTAGCGGATGTCGAGGTGGATGGCGCGCGTGATGGCCGTGTCGAAGTACCAGTCCTTGGTGATCGATTCATACGTGGAATCGAAGTTCAGGCCGATCAGCTCGCCACGCTTGTTCATCACGGCCGAGCCGGAATTGCCGCCCGTGGTGTCCGCGCTGGTCAGGAAGTTGACGGGAACCGTGCCCAGGGCCGGGTCGCGGAACTGGCCGTAGCGTTTTTGCTTGACGGCGTCGATCAAGCCTTGCGGCGCTTCGAACGGGGCCTTGCCCGTGACTTTCTCGACGATGCCTTCCACGGTCGTGAACGGTCCCTTGGTGATGCCATCGCGCGGCGAGTACGGCGAGACCGTGCCGTAGGTCACACGCAGGGTCGAGTTGGCGTCAGGATACACCGGCTTGCCTTGTGTTTTCTTCCAGGCAATCACAGCTTGCATGTATTGCGGAATCACGCGTTCCAGGTTGCCGTCGATTTCCTTGCGGCGCTCTTCCAGCGCCGCTTCCACGGGTTGCAGCTTGATGGCCAGCTGCATGAAGGCGTCGTCGGACCGGGCCACGGCAACCTGGTCCTTTTCCAGCCAGGCCAGGCGCTTGGCCGTGTCAGCCAGTTGCGTCTGCTGGTACAGGGCCGCCACGGCGCCTGGGGCCGGCAGCAGCGCGTCCAGGCCTTGCGGATGGCTCTTCGCCGCCAGCTGGGCATAGCGCTTCAGGCCGGCTTCAAAACGCGCCTGGTCCACCTTGTTGACGTACGACTGTTCCAGGCGCGCCAGGCGGGCCTTGATGAAAGCCAGGTCGCGCTGCTGGAAGCCCGATTCGCGCTCGGCGTCCGCTTTCTGGCGCTCCAGCGACAGGCGGTAGACGGTGCGGGCGCTCTTCAGCAAGTCGCTGTTGGTGGCGACCGACCAGGCGAATTCTTCTTCGCTCAGGGCCATGTCGCTGGCGATCGCCGCGTCCAGTTCCGCCAGCAGGGTAGGCGACACGTTCGGCTGCTTGGCGTACCAGGCGCGGAATTCGGCATCCTGCACATCCTTGATGGCGGCGATGTCCTTGCGCGCGAAACCGTCGAGCAAGCCCTGGGTTTTCTTCAGCACGTTGTTGATGCTTTTCACCACGCTCGCATAGCGCACGGCGGCGGCGGCATCGCCCTGCGTCGCGTCGGCCATCACGGCCAGGTCGGCTTGCAGTTCTGATACTTTCAGGGGGAAAGCCGTATCGCGCGCGAAGCGGATTTCCGCCGGCAGCTTGTAGCGGCTGGTGCGGCCGGGGTAGCCGGCCAGCAGGATGCCGTCGCCGGCCTTCAAGCCTTCGGCCGAGACCACCAGGAAGTCCTTCGATTTATACGGCACGTTGTCGGGCGACGGGTCGGCCGGACGGCCATCCTTGCCCACGTAGGCGCGCAGGAACGAGTAGTCGCCCGTATGGCGCGGCCATTCGTAGTTGTCGGTGTCGCCGCCGAAATTGCCGATCTTGTCCGATGGCGCGTACACGAGGCGCACGTCGCGTATCATCATCTGGCGGATGCGGTAGTACTCGAGGCCGCGGTGGAAGGCGGGCACGGAGCAGCGGTACATCTTGTCCGTTTCGCATTCGGCGATCAGGTCCTTGATGCGCTTTTCCACGGCTTCGTGGCGCGCGCGGCCGCTCATGTCGGCCGTCAAGCCTTTCAGGACGCGGTCGCTGACGTTCTCCACCTTGTCCGTCACATACACGAGACTGTTCGGACCGCCAGGAAGCTCTGCGGCGCGCGTCTTGGCCAGAAAGCCGTTGGTGATGTAATTGTGTTCCGGCGTGGAATTGCGCTGCACGGCGCCATACGCGCAATGGTGGTTCGTCACCACCAGGCCCGCGTCGGAGACGAAAGCGGCCGAGCAGCCGCCCAGCGACACGATGGCGCTCATCGGGTGCTTGCTCAGGTCGGCGAGTTTTTCTGCAGGAATGTCGATGCCGACCCGTTTGAGCTCGGCTTTCAGCTGTGGCAGCTGGTGTGGTTGCCACTGCCCTTCGTCGGCGTGTGCGCCGGCGAACGCGCCCAACAAGGCGACTGGTAAAACGATTGTTTTGAACAAGATATGCCCCTCCATGAATAGCAGGCGAAAGTATAGCCTGTCCAGGAGAGCCGAGTCGGCAAAAATTAACCCATTGCAATTTCCGTATCAGGTGGCCGGCCGTCCCGTCCCCTGCAGGGGAATCTGCAGGGCCAGCCGGCAACCGGCGCCCGAGACCGGCAAGCCCACCTCGAAGTGGCCGCCCAGCGCCGTCACCCGCTCGGCGATGCCGATCAGGCCAAAACACTGTTTCTTGCGCTGCTGCTGCGGCGTGATGCCGACGCCATTGTCGCTGATGGCCAGGTACACGGCGCAGGCATCCGAACTGAGTTCGATCTCGACCTGGCTGGCCTGGGCGTGGCGCATGACGTTGCTGAGCGCTTCCTGCACGATGCGGAACAGCACGATCTCGACCTGGCTGCCGATGGCGGCGAACAGCGCCTCGTCGCGTATCAGCAGGCGGCAGGCGACGCCGCTGCGCTTGCGGAAGTCGCCTACCTGCCATTCGATGGCCGCCTGCAAGCCCAGGTCCAGCGCCATCGGGCGCAATTCGTTCATGATGCCGCGCACGCTCTTGATGGTGGTGTCGACGTTGCTGAGCACGGCGCCGACCCGGCGATGCAGGCGCGGATGGGAGCCCTCGGTGCGCGCGCTGAGCATGGAAATATCGATGCGCAGCGCCAGCAGGTTTTGTCCCAGTTCGTCGTGGATATCGCGCGAGATGCGCTTGCGTTCATCTTCCTTGGCCGTTTCCAGGTGCAGCGCCAGCTGGCGCAGCTGGGCATGCGACTGGCGCAGCGCGCCATCCATCAGCTTGCGTTCGGTGATGTCCGTGTGCGCCACCACCACGCGCAGCGGCCCTTCGCCGAGGAAACGGCTGGTCCGGGCCTGCGACCAGCGGGGGCCCGAGCGCGTGGCAAATTCGTATTCGAGCGCAAACGTGTCGGCAGTGCCGGCAATGACGGCGCGGATGCCGGCGGCCAGCTCGCGTCCGGCGCTGCGCTGCCAGCGCGGGTCCGCCTCGCAAAATTCCAGGTAATTCAGCGGCCGCGGGATTTGCCCGACGAAGGCCAGGCAAGCCTGGTTGGCATGCACGATACTGCCGGCCTGATCCAGCACCAGCACCCGGTCCGTCAGCGAATCGATGGTGGCGTGAAAGAAGCGCTCGGCGTCGCGCAAGGCTTCCTGTGCCCGCTCGCGCTGGTGCACTTCCAGCTGCAGGTGCTGGTTGGCCCGCAGCAATTCGGCCGTGCGGTCGACGACCCGCTGATCCAGTTCGCGGTGCAGTTCGCGCAAATCGGCCTCGGCCAGCTTGCGCTCGGTAATATCGGAAAACACGCCGACAAAATGGCTGATGCCGCCATCCTGGCTGCGCATGGGCGTAATCGACAGCGATTCGACGAAGCGTTCGCCATTCTTGCGCCGGTTCACCAGTTCGCCATACCAGTTGCCATCCTGGTGCAGGCTGCGCCACATGGCTTCATAGAACTGCGGCAAATGCGTGCCGCCGCCGAGGAAGGACGGGTCGCGCCCGATGGCTTCCTCCGCCTGATAGCCGGTGATGGTGGTGAAAGCGGGGTTGACGGAAATGATGCGGTTGTCGCTGTCCGTCACCAGCACGCCTTCGCGTATGCTGTCGAGAATGACAAAGGCGCGCCGCAAGGCCGATTCGCGCGCATGCTCGTCGCCCAGGTCCGTCACCAGCATGCGCGCCGTGGCGCTGGCCGCGTCGAGATTGGCCTCGATGCGCACCATGCCGCCCGTGCCGCCCGCCTCGCCTTCGAACAGCTGCGCTTCGAGCACCTGGCGCGCGCCGCTGTTGAAGACGGCGTCGAGGAAACGCCGGAAGCCGCCCTGTGCATGGGGCGCGACGAATTGCTCGAAGCGCCGCCCCAGCAGCTGGTTCTTGTCGCGCTGCAGCAAGCCGCACGCCGCCACGTTGACACGCGTGACGAGCCCATCGCGCGCCAGCGAAAAATAGCTGACGGGCGCCTGCTCATACAGCTCCGCATAACGGTCGCGGCTGCTTTCAAATTCATTCTTCAGCTGCTCCAGCTCGGCCAGGGCCGCGTTCTGCATTTCCAGCTCGATCTGGCTGACCTGCAGCTCATGCAGCTGACGCATCACGTCTTCATTCGACTGCGGCGGCACGGCCTGGCGCTGCTCCGCCGCCAGTTGTTCGGCCTGCTCCCTCAGCCTGCCCGGCACGCCGCCGTCGAATGGTTCGCTCATGGCGCGCTTTCTCCGGCCGCCCCGTCGGACTGCATCTGCCGCAACTGGGCTTCCAGCAGCTTCGATTCCGTGATGTTGATGAAGGTCACCACCACGCCATCGATCACGTTTTCGATCGTGCGGTACGGCATGATGCGCACGTTGTACCAGCGCCCCGTCTTGGTCGGCACCTGCCGCTCGCAAAACACGAGGCTGCGGATGACTTCCAGCGCATCGTCTTCCAGGCCCGGATAATCGAGGTCGTTGACGATGTCGCTGAGCGGACGGCGCAAGTCCGTCTGGATCAGCTTATAGATTTGCGTGGCCGGCGCCGTGAAGCGGCGGATGCGCAAATCGCTGTCGAGGAAGATGGTGGCGATATCCGTACTATTGAGCAGATTCTTCATGTCGCTATTGACCAGCGACAAATCATCGACCTTCGATTGCAGCTCGGCATTGACCGTGTACAACTCTTCATTGAGCGACTGCATCTCTTCCTTCGAGGTGGTCAGTTCCTCGTTCGTCGATTGCAGCTCTTCATTGGTCGACTGCAGCTCCTCGTTGGCCGATTTCAGTTCCTCGCGCGAGGTCTGCATCTCGTCGCGCACGGCCTGGATCTCATTGCGCGCCTGCGCCAGCTGCTGTTCCAGCTCCAGCACCTTGGGGTTCGGCGAACGGCCGCGGCGCGCTTCGGCCACCAGGGGCACGCTGGAAAACGTGACGAAGACCATGCCGCGCAGGGATTCCGGCTGGCTCAGGGCTTCGGCGCTCAAGTCCACGCCCAGCGATTGTCCCAGGTGGTCCTTGACCACCAGGCCCTTCAGGCGCACCACGCTTTCGCTTTGCAGCGCCTGCTTGATCAGACCGGCCAGCTCGTAGCGCAAGCCTTCGCGCGCCATGGCGTGGATATTCCAGTTGGCCTTGCCGGCCGCCGGCTCCAGGAAGGCGCCCGTGCGGCCATTGATGTACAGGATGTCCCCATCCTGGTTCAGCAGCGCGGCGGCCGGTGAATATTTCTGGAGCAATAATTGCTCGACATGGGATTGAATCTTTCCGGTCATGCTGACTTCTCTCGTGTCGCTAGGTGTGGGGGGGGATGCCAACGAAACCTTGGTGGGAAAATACGTGGGCAGGCGCTGGCGCGCCAGGTTGTCGAGGCGGCGGTACAGCCGGGTCGACGTGGTCAGCGGCGAAAACAGCTCGGAAAAGTGGCCGGGCGTATCGGCGCTGCCCAGCAGTAAGATCCCATCGCGGTTCAAGGCGTAATGAAACAGGGGAATCAGGCGCTGCTGCAGCTTGGCATTGAGATAGATCAACAGGTTGCGGCAGCACAAGATGTCGAGCTTGGTGAACGGCGGGTCCGAAATGATGTTTTGCTGGGCGAAGATGATCGTGTTGCGGATCTCTTTCTTCACATGGTAGCCGTTCTTGTCATTGACAAAGAAGCGCTCCAGCCGTTCGGCGGACACGTCGCTGATGATGCTGTGCGGAAAGCGCCCCTGGCGCGCGCGGTCGATGGCGTCGGCCGACAGGTCGGTGGCGAAGATCTGCAGGCTGTATTTCGACGGCGGGTTGATGCCGGCTACCACTTCATGGAACACCATGGCCAGCGAATACGCCTCCTCGCCCGTGGAACAGGCGGGCACCCAGGCCTTGAAGGCGCGCCCGTCCGGGTGGGCCGCCAGCATTTGCGGCACCACCACCATCTTCAGGTATTCCCACACTTTCGGATCGCGGAAAAAGCTCGTCACGCCGATCAGCAATTCCTTGAACAGCAAGTCGATTTCCGCGGGATTGGCGCGCAGATACGGCACGTAGTCTTCCATCGACGTCATCTGGTACAAGCTCATGCGCCGCTCGATACGGCGCAGCACCGTGTTGATCTTGTAATCGGTAAAACTGTTGCCCGTGTGCTCGGACAGCAAGGCGACGATTTCTTGCAGGGAATTGCGGCCGTTCGGTTCATGGCCCGGCAAGCTGAGGAAACTGCTGCGGAACAGATAGGTGATGATCTTGTCCGGCATCTTGTCGGGAAAATCGACGAGGTCCACCACTTCGGCGGAAATCGCGCTTTGCGGCATCATGTCGAACTTGGCCGTATCGGGATGCTGCGCCAGGGTCAGGCCGCCCGCCTGCTTGATCGCCTGCAAGCCGCGCGTGCCGTCGCTGCCCATGCCGGAAAAGATCACGCCGACGGCCAGCTCGCCCAGTTCGGCCGCCAGGCTTTCGAAAAAGGCATTGATGGGCAGGCGGTGCCCGCGCAGCTGCAGCGGCTCGCTGAGCACGAATCGGCCCTTGGACAGGCCCAGATCCGCATTCGACGGAATCACATAGATATGGTTCGGGCGCAATTCCGACTGATGCGTGATTTCCGCGACGGGAATGCTGGTGGCGCGCTGCAGCAATTCCGGCAGCATGGCTTTTTGCGTAGGATCAAGATGCTGGATCACCACAAAGGCGATGCCGCTTTCCTGCGGTACGTTGGCCAGGAAAGCGACGATGGGATCGAGTCCGCCGGCGGAAGCGCCAATGGCCACCACGGGAAAGACGATGGTGGCCACGTCGGGAACGGACAAATTGCTGTGTTTGCTGCGTGTCATCGTCGGCAAGATAGCAGCCACGGCCAAACCGTCAGGCTGGGAATTGATAATCTTGCATTCTAGCACTCAAGATGCGCAGGAAAACGCGAATTTGGCGCAGGTTTTTCAGCCCGCGCCAGCCTGTCCCCTTACTGCGCCTGCGGCGCATGCCAGCCGCCGCCCAGCGACTGGATCAGCGCCACGGCCGTCGTCTGGCGGTCCGCCTGGGCTTGCACCAGCGAACGGCGCGCCGACAGGGCCGTCACCTGCGCCGTCACCACGTCCGTATAGCCGACCTGGCCCGCGTTGTAGCGGTTCAGCATCTGCTGCTCGACCTGGTCGGCGGCGGACGATGCCTGCTGGCGCAGGGCCAGCTGTTCGGCCAGCGCGCGCGTGGCCGACAACTGGTCTTCCACGGCGCCAAAGGCACTCAATACCGTCTGGCGGTAGCGCGCCACGGCCGCCTCATGCCCCGCCTTGGCCGCATCCACGCTGGCCGTGGTGGCACCTGCGTTGAACAGCGTTTGCGCGGCCGACACGCCCAGCGACCACAGGCTCGACGATGCATTGAACAGGTCGCCCACCTTGCTGGCGCCGGAACCGTACGATCCCGTCAGGTTCAGGCTCGGATAGTAGGCGGAACGGGCGATGCCGATCTGCTCGTTGGCCACGGCCACCCTGCGCTCGGCGGCGGCGATGTCGGGACGGCGCTGCAGCAGGGTCGACGGCACGCCCAGCGGCACCTCGGGCACGGTCAGCGTCCACGGCGCCACGGCCAGGCTGAAATCGGACGGCGCTTTTCCCAGCAGGATGGCGATCGCGTGTTCCAGCTGGGCGCGCGCGCGCGTCTGGCTCGACAGGTCGATCTGCGCATTGGCCAGCTGCGTCTGCGCCTGCAGCAGGTCGGACTTGGCGGCGATGCCGGAGTTAAAACGGTTGCCGGTGATCTCGAGCACGCGCTTGTAGCCGTCGATGGTTGAATTGAGCAGCGCGATCTGCGCATCGCTCTGGCGCAGCGAAAAGTAATTGGTGGCCAGCTCGCCCTGCGCCGACAGGCGCGCCGCGGCCAGATCCGCCGCGCTGGCGGACGCGCTGGCGTCGGCGCCCGTCACGCCGGCGCGCAGCTTGCCCCACACGTCCGGCTCCCACGAGGCGCCGATGGCCGCCTTGAAGTTGTTGTTCGTCTGCTGCTCGCCGCCGCCACCGGAACGGGCGCCGCTGCCCGTCAGGTTCACCGTGGGGAACAGCGAGGCGCGCTGCTCGCGCACCAGCGCGCGCGCCTGCTCGTACGAGGCGATGGCGGCCGCCACGTTCTGGTTCGAGATGTCGATGCCTTCGGCCAGCTGGTTCAGCTGCGCGTCGCCGAACAGGGTCCACCAGGGACCGCGCTCCAGGGTGTCGGCCGGCACGGCGGGCTGCCAGCCGGCCGCCTCCTTGAACGTTTGCGGCGCGGCGGCCGTGGGCGTTTCATACGCGGGGCTGACGGCGCAGCCGGCCAGCAGGAGGAAAGCGGTGGCCGCGCCCAGTGCCAGCAGGTGGCGTGCGGGGACGGTCGATACGATAGGTTTTACTTGCTTCATGATTGTGTGCTCGGGTTATCTGGCCCAGGAATGCGGCTCAATTGCTGCTCGTCGGCGCTGCGCGTGCGCAGCTTGTCGAGCAGGATGTAGACCACCGGGGTGGTCAGCAATGTGAGTAACTGGCTGGCAATCAGGCCGCCGATGATGGCGACCCCCAAGGGCTGGCGTAGCTCTGACCCCTCGCCGAAACCGATCGCCAGCGGCAAGGCGCCAAGCGCCGCCGCCAGGGTGGTCATCAGAATGGGGCGGAAACGCAGCAAACATGCCTCGCGCACCGCCTCCACTGCACTCAAGCCGCGCGAACGCTCGGCCTCCAGCGCGAAGTCGATGATCAATATAGCATTTTTCTTGACGATACCGATCAACAGGAACACGCCGATCAGGGCGATGATGGAAAACTCCATGCGGAACAGCAGCAAGGCCAGCACGGCGCCCACGCCCGCCGAGGGCAAAGTCGACAGCACGGTGACGGGGTGGACCAGGCTTTCATACAGGATGCCCAGCACGATGTAGATCACCACGATGGCCGCCAGGATCAAGAGCGGCTGCTCCTTGTTGCTGTCCTGCGCGCTCTTCGCCGAACCCTGGAAGCTGCCGCGCACGTTGACCGGCATGCCGATTTCCGACTCCGCCTGGGCCACGGCCGCCTGCCCGTCGCTGAGCGGATAGCCGTCGGCCAGGTTGAACGACACGGTGGTGGCCAGTTCGCCGCCCTGGTGGTTGATCGAGGTGGCCGTCGCGCTTTCGGCAAAGCTGCTGAACGACGACAGCGGCACCATATGCGCCAGGGTCGTGGACAGGGCCGAGCCGCTGGACGGGTCGCGCGCCGCCGTCGTGCTGGACGTCACCGCGCCCGTCGTCGCAACGGTGGTGCTGGCCGCCGCCGTCGTGCCGGTGGCCGCGACGGCCGCCGCATTCGAGGCCGGCACGTACACGGAGCGCAGCGCTTCCGGGCTTTGCGCATAGCGGGGCGCCACTTCCATGATCACGTGGTACTGGTTCAGCTCATCGTAGATGGTCGCCACCTGGCGCTGGCCGAAGCTGTTGTACAGCGCATTGTCGATATCCTTCACCTGTACGCCCAGCTGCGTGGCGCGGTCCTTGTCGATGGAGACAAAGGTTTCCACGCCGTTTTCCGCCTGGTCCGTGTCGACGTCGATCAGGGCCGGCTGCAGCTTCATCTGGTCGGCCAGCTTCGCCGCCCATTTCTTCAGGTCGGCCTGGTTGTCGCTGATCAAAGTGTACTGGTAGGTGGAATTGCTCGAGCGCCCGCCCATGCGCAAATCCTGCACGGGGTTGAGGAACAGCGAGATGCCCGTCACCTTGGCCAGCTGCGGGCGCAGGCGCGCGATCACGGCCTGCCCCTTGTCGGTGCGCTGCGACGCGGGTTTCAGGTCGATGAACATGAAGCCGCCCCCTGCCCGTCCGCCCCCCGTAAACCCGACGACGGTGGCGACGGCCGGATCGTCCTTGATGATGTTGACCAGCTGGCGCAATTTACTCTGCATGGCCTGGAACGAGATGCTCTGGTCGGCGCGCATGCCGCCATTGATCTGGCCCGTGTCCTGCTGCGGGAAGAAGCCCTTGGGCGCGGCCGCGAACAGGTACACGTTCAAGCCGACGACGAACACGAGGATGGTCATCACCAGCGCGGCACTCGACAAGGCCCAGTCCAGGCAGTGTTCATACACGTTCAGCATGCGCTCGAAACCCCGCTCGAACCAGCGCGCGACCGCACCCGGCTTCTTATGCTGCTGGCCGCTTTTCAGCAGCCAGGCGCACATCATCGGCGTGGTCGTGAGCGAGATCACCAGCGAAATCATCACGGCGGCCGACAGGGTGACGGCAAATTCGCGGAACAGCCGCCCCACCTGCCCGCCCATGAACAGCAGCGGGATGAACACGGCCACCAGCGACAGGCTGATCGACAGCACGGTAAAACCCACTTCGCGCGCGCCCAGCAGGGCCGCCTTGAAGCGGTCCATGCCGGCCTCGATGTGGCGCTGCGTGTTTTCCAGCACCACGATGGCATCATCGACGACAAAGCCCGTGGCCACCGTGAGCGCCATCAAGGAAAGGTTATTCAGGCTGAAACCCAGCATGTACATCACGCCGAAGGTGCCCAGCAGCGAGACGATGGTGGCCACGGCGGGAATGATGGTGGCGCGCACGCTGCGCAGGAAGGCGCTGACCACCAGCACGACCAGCACGATGGACAGGATCAAGGTGAATTCGATCTCGTGCAGCGAGGAGCGGATGGAGTTGGTGCTGTCGGACGCCACTTGCAGCTTGATGTCGCCGGGCAGCTGCGCCTGCAGTTGCGGCAGCAGCGCGCGCACGCCGTCCACCGTGGCGATGACGTTGGCGCCCGGCTGGCGCGTGATCAGCACGATGACGGCCGGGTCGCCATTGAACAGGCCCAGGGTATTGTTGTTCTCCACGCCGTCGACCACCTCGGCCACGTCGTCGAGGCGGATGGCGGCGCCGTCGCGCCAGGCCACCACCAGGCTGCGATAGTCGTTTGCTGAGCGTCCGCCCGAGGCCGTCGCCGCGCCCGAGTAGATCTGCAGGCTGCGCGCGTCGCCGGAAATCGCCCCTTTCGGCCGGTTGGCGTTGCTGGCCTGGATGGCCGCGCGCACGTCTTCCATCGACACGGCATAGTGATTGAGCTGATATGGCAGCAGTTCCACGCGCACGGCCGGAAGCGAGCCGCCGCCCAGTTCCACGTCGCCCACGCCCTTGACTTGCGCCACCTTCTGCTGCACCAGGTTCGACACGGCGTCGTAGATCTGGCCCGGCGTGCGCGTCTTCGACGTCAGCGCCAGGATGATCACGGGCGCGTCGGACGGATTGGCCTTGCGGTAGGTCGGGTTGCTGCGCAGGGTGGCTGGCAAGTCCACGCGCGCGGCGGCAATGGCCGCCTGCACTTCGCGCGCGGCCGAATCGATCTTGCGGTTCAAGTCGAACTGTAAATTGATGCGCGCCGAGCCCGTGCCCGACGACGACGTCATCTCGTTCACGCCCGAGATCACGCCCAGGCGCCGCTCCAGCGGCGTGGCCACGGAAGTGGCCATGGTCGCGGGGCTGGCGCCGGGCAGGCTGGCGCTGACGGAAATGGTCGGATAATCGACCTGCGGCAGCGGCGAGACGGGCAGCACGAAGAAGGCGCCGATGCCCGCCAGCGCGATGCCAATGGTCAGCAGCACGGTGGCGATGGGACGCTTGACGAACGGTTCGGACAGGTTCACGCGGCACTCCCCGCGTTATCGGCCGGCTTGTCCAGGTTCACGCCCCGCGTTTTGGATGCGAAGCGCTGGCCCAGGCGGTCGAAGCCCAGGTAGATGACGGGCGTGGTAAACAGGGTCAGCACCTGGCTGACGATCAGGCCGCCGAAAATGGCCAGGCCCAGCGGACGGCGCAACTCGGCGCCCTCGCCCCAGCCCAGCATCAGCGGCACGGCCGCGAACAGCGCCGCCAGGGTGGTCATCAAAATCGGGCGGAAACGCAGCAGCGCCGCCTGGTGGATGGCTTCCTGCGGGCTTTTCCCTTCATCGCGTTCGGCCTCGATGGCGAAGTCGATCATCATGATGGCGTTCTTCTTGACGATGCCGATCAGCAGTATGATGCCGATGATGCCGATCACGCCCAGGTCCTGCCCGGAAAGCATCAGCGCCAGCAAGGCGCCCACGCCGGCCGACGGCAGGGTCGACAGAATCGTCAGCGGGTGGATGTAGCTTTCGTACAGCACGCCCAGCACGATGTAGACGCAGACGACGGCGGCAAGAATGAGCCACAGCTGGTTCGACAGCGAATTTTCATACGCGCCGGCCGCGCCGAGGAACGTCAATGTCACCGACGGCGGCAAGGCGATGTCCTTCGCCGCCTGGCGGATGGCGTCGACGGCGCTGCCCAGCGCCACGCCTTGCGTCGTATCAAAGCCCAAGGTCGTGGCCGGGTACTGCGCCACGTGCGTGATTTGCAGCGGCGCCTGTTTTTCGCTGACGCTGGCAAACGCGGACAGCGGCGTCGACTTGCCGGAACCCGTGCGCACCTGCAGCTCCGACAGGTCGGCCGGCGTGGTGACGATGCCCGGCTGCGCTTCGAGGATCACGCGGTACTGGTTGGTTTCCGTGAAAATCGTCGAAATGATGCGCTGGCCGAAGGCGTTATATAAGGCGTCGTCGACGGTGGCCGTGGTGACGGACATGCGCGCGGCGCTGTCGCGGTCGATGGAGACCGTGACGGCGGCGCCCGTGGCGCCCGCATCCGTGACGACGTTGCGCAACTGCGATTGCTCGCGCATGCGCGCGGCCAGCTTGCCGGCCCACTCGGTGACGGTGGCCGTGTCGGCCCCTTCCAGCGAGACGCGGTACTGCGTCGGGCCCGATTCCGCATCGATGGTCAGATCCTGCGTCGGCTGCAGGTACAGGGTCACGCCGGCCACCCTGGCCACGCGGTTGCGCAGGCGTTCCATGACCTCGTCCTGGCTGCCGCTGCGCGGACGCTTGAGATTGATCAGCATGCTACCCGTGTGCAGCATGGTATTGTTGGCCGCATCGACGCCGACGAGGGAACTGAGGGTATCGACAGCGGGATCTTCCAGCAGCGCGCTGGCGGCGGCCTGCTGCAAGGTGGCCATGCGTTCGTACGAAACGGCTTGCGACGTTTCGATGCGCGCCTTCAGCTGCCCCGTGTCCTGCGTGGGGAACAGGCCTTTCGGAATCGTGATGTACAGGACGACGGTCAGCAGCAAGGTGGCCAGGGCGACGAGCAGGGTCAGGCCCTGGCGTTTCAGCACCCACACCAGCGCGTGGTCGTACTGCACAATCACGCGGTCGAGGAAAGCCTGGATGCGCTGGCCCGTGGCGCTGATTTTTTCATCGGCATGGCTTTTCAGCCAGCGCGCCGACATCATCGGCACCAGGGTCAAGGACACGACGGCGGAAATGAGGATGGTGATGGCCAGGGTCATGGCAAATTCGCGGAACAGGCGGCCCACCACGTCGCCCATGAACAGCAGGGGAATCAGCACGGCGATCAGCGAGACGGTGAGCGAGATGATGGTAAAGCCGATCTGCGACGCGCCTTTCAGGGCGGCGGCCATCGGCGTTTCGCCCTCCTCGATGTAGCGGGCGATGTTTTCGATCATGACGATGGCGTCGTCGACGACGAAGCCCGTGGCAATCGTCAAGGCCATCAGGGACAGGTTGTTCAGGCTGTAGCCGAGCAAATACATGACGCCGCAGGCGCCGATCAGCGAAATCGGCACGGACAGGCTGGCGATCACGGTGGCGCGCAGGCTGTGCAAAAAGGCGAAGATCACCAGCACCACCAGCAGCACGGACAACAGCAGTTCCATTTCCACGTGTTCGACCGAGGCGCGGATGCCCGTCGTGCGGTCGCTCAGCACGTCGAGCTTCATGGCCGCCGGCAGGCTGGCCTGCAGGTCGGGCAGCAGGGCCTTGATGGCGTCCACCGTCTTGATGACGTTGGCGCCCGGCTGGCGCTGCACGTTCAGGATGATGGCCGGCTGCTTGCCCGACCAGGCGCCGAGGCGCGTGTTTTCCGCGCTGTCGACGACGTTGGCCACGTCAAGCAGGCGCACGGGCGCGCCGTTTTTATACGTGATGATCAGGCGCTTGTAGTCTTCCGCCGTCACCAGCTGGTCGTTGGCGTTGATGGTGAACGAACGCGTGGGGCCGTCGAAACTGCCCTTGGCGCTGTTGACGTTGGCCGCCGCGATGGCCGTGCGCAGGCTGTCGAGGCCCAGGCCGTACGAGGCCAGCAATTTGGTGTCGCCCTGGATGCGCACGGCGGGACGCTGGCCGCCCGACAGCGAGACGAGGCCCACGCCGTTGACCTGGCTGATTTTCAGCGCCAGGCGCGTGTTGACGATGTTCTGCACCTGCGTCAGCGGCATCGTGTCCGAGGTAATCGCCAGTGTCAGCACGGGCGCGTCGGCCGGGTTGATCTTCGCGTACACGGGCGGCGCCGGCAAGTCCGTCGGCAGCAACGAGCCGCCCGCGTTGATGGCCGCCTGCACTTCCTGCTCGGCCACGTCCAGCGTCTGCCCCAGGGTGAATTGCAGGGTGATGAGGGAGACGCCGGCCGCGCTGGTGGAACTCATGCGCTGCAAGCCCGACATCTGCCCGAACTGGCGCTCCAGCGGCGCCGTGACGGTCTGCCCCATGACTTCGGGACTGGCGCCCGGGTACAGGGTCTGCACCTGGATGGTGGGGAAATCCACCTGCGGCAAGGCGGCCAGCGGCAGGAACTTGAAGCCGACCAGCCCCGCCAGCACGATGGCCAGCATCAGCAGCGCCGTGGCGACGGGGCGCTTGATGAACGGAGTCGATGGACTCATTGCGCTGCGCCCTTCGCCGGCGCCGTGGCTGGCGCACTGGCCGGCGCCGATGCCGATGCGCTGGCCGCGCCGTCAGCCTGCTGGCGGCGGTGGCGGCGTTCGCCGTTCGCGCCAGCTGCACCGCCGGCACCGCGCGCGCCGGCCGGCTTGTCGCCCGCCAAGGTGACTTTCGCGCCTTCCTTCAGGCGGTCGGCGCCTTCCGTGATGACTTGTTCTCCCGCTTCCAGGCCGGCGCGGATTTCCACCATGTCGGTGGTGGCCTGGCCCCGCGTGACCATGCGCACGGTGACGGTTTTATCCGCTTTCAGCACATACACGAAGTCGCCGTTGTTACTGTGACGCAAGGCCGTGACGGGCACCAGCACGGCGCCCGTGATATTGCCCAGCTCCAGCCGCACGTTGACGAACTGGCTGGGGAACAGCGCCATCTTGTCGTTCGCATAACGGGCCTTGGCGCGCACGGTGCCCGTCTGCACGTCGACCTGGTTGTCCAGCGCGCTCAGGCTGCCCTTGTCCAGCGTATGCGTGCGCGTGCGGTCCAGCGCCAGCGCCGCCAGGGCCGACCCCGAATTCAGGCGCTCCTGGATGGTCTGCACCTTATCCTGCGGCACGGAAAACTGCACGTCGATGGGCGACAGCTGCGTCACCACCACCACGCCGCCCGCATCGCTGGTGCTCACCAGGTTGCCGATATCGACCACCTTCAGGCCCGCGCGGCCGCTGATCGGCGACACCACCCTGGTGTAGCCCAGGTTCAGCCTGGCCGTGCCTTCGGCCGCGCGGTCCGTCATGACCGTGCCTTCCAGCTGTTTTACCAATGCGGCCTGCGTATCGACGTCCTGGCGCGCGATGGAATCCTGGCCCAGCAGGGTTTGATAGCGCTTCAGGGTCAGGCGCGCGTTTTCCAGTTGCGCTTCATCGCGCTGGCGCTGGCCCGTGGCCTGCATCAGCGCCATCTCGAACTGCGCCGGGTCGATCTGCGCCACCACCTGGCCCGCCTTGACCATGCCGCCTTCCTTGAATTTCAGCTCCTTCAAGATACCCGACACTTGCGGGCGCACCGTCACGGTGGACGCCGCCGTCACCGTGCCCAGCGCATCGAGCACCACGGGCAGGTCGGATTTCACGGCCGTGGCCACGCCGACGGTGGTCGACGGCGCGCCGCGCCGTCCGCCAGGCCCGCCTGGGCCGCCCGGACCGCCGGGGCCGCCGGCACCGGCACCGCCCGGGGCGCTGGCGCCGGAGTGGGTCAGGTACCAGGCACCGCCGCCCAGCGCGGCCATCACGGCCAGCGCGATGACCGTGCCGACGATTTTCGAGCGGCGGCTGCGCCGCGGGGTATGGGGTGCTGTCTGCGAATCCATCGCTTATCCTTTTATAGGCCGCTGGCACGGCGAGTCTGTGGCGCCGGCCGAGGTGGAACACACTCAGGCCGGACGACCGTTTTTCGGGGTTGTTTCGGTACACAGCCGGGGGAGTCAAGAGCTGAAAGTCAGCTGAAAAAACATCGCTCCCTAGCGTGAAACGACTCTAGCATAGTCATGTAACTGTTTCATTTCTACTTGAAACAATTACACACAGCCAGGCAGGCATGGGAGGAGCAGGCGGGCCGGCAAGCAGGCCGCCAGTGCGGGGGAATGGTGAAAAAATCAGGCTTGCGGGGCGCCGCGCCCCGGCGAGCACGTGACGCGGGCGACTCGCATGCAGATACAAACTCGCTACAAATCTCCCGCCATCCGGCTTGACCAGGCGCCACGCGGGTGCTCAGGCGGCGCCGGATGGCAGCGATTCTTTACCTGGCTTTACAAGGTCATGCCGAGGATGACATCCTGATAGTCGGTGCGGCCCACGCGGAAGGTGCGCCGGCCCACTTGGGCAAAGCCGCAACGCGCATAGAACGCCAGCGCATCGTGGTTTTCCGCGTACACGCCCAGCAGCACGCGCCCTGCCCCGCCGGCGCGCGCCTGCTCCACCGCCGCCTGCATCAAACGCTGGCCCACGCGCTGGCCCTGGAAGCGGTGCAACAGGTAGATGCGCTTGATTTCCAGGTCGTCCGGGCGCGGGTCCGCCACCGGCAGGCTGGCGGGGCTGAGCACCAGGTAGCCGACAGGCGCGCCGCCGGGCGTGGCCTCGGCCAGCCACAGCCGCATGGCCGGCAGCGCCAGCCAGTCGCGGTACAGCTGCGCGTCGTGCTGGCGCTGGCAATGGGCGATGACGTCGGCGCCATCGAGGATGCCGGCGAACGCCTCAAGAAAAGTGGCCTGTCCCACCAGCGCCAGCGCCGCTTCATCGCCCTTCGCGCACGGCCGGATGGCGATCGCCGCGTCAGTGTGTGTACTCATGTCGCTTGCCATGCTGTGCTCCTGATATGAAACAAGCCGGACGAAGCCGGCTTGGGTATGCTGTTGATGTGGGTGTTACTTGCCGCCCAAAGGCACCTCGCACAGGCAGTGCGT
The DNA here is from genome assembly GCF_059423585.1 of Janthinobacterium sp. GW460-12-1-14-LB5. Lineage (NCBI taxonomy): Bacteria > Pseudomonadati > Pseudomonadota > Betaproteobacteria > Burkholderiales > Oxalobacteraceae > Janthinobacterium > Janthinobacterium sp. GW460-12-1-14-LB5. The sequence continues at coordinate 200,260 of NZ_JBWKYD010000003.1, forward strand.
AAGGGCCATGAACGGTTTGCGCTCGCGCGTGATGCCAGACAGCCAACTCAAGTCCTGCGCCATGCCCAGCGCCGCGTCGGCCGGCAAGCCGGTCGTGGCCAGGCCCAGTTTCACGTGCTCGCCCAGGCCCAGCGAGGCCATGGCCTTGGAGCCGAACATGCCCAGCAAACGGTCGACGTTCGACGTTTCCTGCTCCAGGTAGGTCACGCGGTAGTCGGCGCCCAGCTTGGCGCGCTTGGCGGCCGACGCCAGCGCATCGCCATAGCTGCCGATGCGGTCGACCAGGTTGCGCTCTTTCGCCTGCAAGCCCGTCCAGACGCGGCCCTGCGCCACTTCATTGATTTTCTCGGGCGTGGTCTTGCGCGCCTTGGCGGCCAGGTTCAGGAAGTCGCCATACACGTGGTTGATCGAACCCTGGATCACTTGCGCGAAGCGCGGGTCGAGCGGGCGCAAAGGATTGCCCGCGTCGGCCAGCCAGGTGGTCGGCGAGCCGGCCGTGTGGATGCCCAGCTTTTCCACCACCTTGTCGGCCGTCGGCAACAACGCGAACACGCCGATGGAACCGGTGATGGTGGCCGCGTCGGCGATCACTTCATCGGATGAGGTGCTGATCCAGTAGCCGCCCGACGCGGCCACGTTGCCCATCGAGACGACCACGGGCTTGCCGGCGGCGCGCGTCAGCTCCAGTTCGCGGCGGATCAGTTCCGAGCCGAAGGCGCTGCCGCCCGGCGAATCGACGCGCAGCACGACGGCCTTGATCGACTTGTCTTCACGCGCCTGGCGGATCAAACGCGAGGTGGACAGGCCGCCGATGGCGCCCGGTGCCGCGATGCCGTCGCCGATTTCACCCGAGGCGATGACCACGCCGACGGCGTCGCCGATGTGCACGGGGCGCAGGCGCGCCAGGTAATCGGTGTAGTTCACCTGGCGGAAATTCGTGCCTTCCGTGTTCCTGGCGCCGCGCGCCATCATGAACTGGCGCAGTTCATCGCGCGTTTTCAGGCCGTCGACCAGCTTGGCGTCCAGCGACAGCTTGCCCAGGTCGCCGCCGGCAGCCGTCATCAGCGCGGGCAGCGCATCGATAGCCTGCATGATGGCGCCGGCCGGCAGCTTGCGCGCCTTTTCCACGTCCGCCGTGTAGGTAGCCCACAGGCCGCTGTTCAGGTAGCGGTCCGCCTCGGCCGCCGCTTCGGACGGGCCGTTGGCGATGAAAGGCTCGGCCGCGCTTTTATATGTGCCCACTTTCAGCAGGTTCACCGTCACGCCCACCTTGTCGAGCGCGTCGCGGTAGTAATTGCGGTAGCGGCCAAAGCCTTCCAGCATGACGCCGCCCATCGGGTGCAGGAATACCTCGTCGGCCTTGGCCGCCACCAGGTACTGGCGCTGGTTGTAGCTGGAACCCCAGGCCGTGACTTTCTTGCCCGTGGCGCGGAAGCGTTCCACGCCGGCCGCCACTTCGCGCAGCGACGCCAGGCCGCCGCCCTGCAATTCGTCGAGCAGGATCACCATGGAGCCGATGTTCTTGTCCTTGCCCGCCGTGTCGAGCACGGCCAGCACGTCGCGCAGCTGCACGCTTTTCTTGACTTCGCCGCTGACATTGGCCAGCACCGCCTCGCGCACGCCGCCCGGGGTTTCCTCGACCAGCGGGCCTTGCAGGTCCAGCACCAGGGTGGTCTTCTCGGCCAGGGGCTTGGCGCCGCCGCCAAAGATGGCGATCAGGATGGCGATGACGATCAGCAGGAAAATCAGATTGATGACCGCGCGGCGGGTGGCGTCCAGCGCGCGCCAGAATGCGCCAAAACCGCGGCGTAGCGGCGGGAAGGGGTTGAGTGACATCGATGCTCCGTGAGGTTATGTACCTAAAGGAAATCAATATAACTGAAAACGGCCTGAATCGTCTTATTTTGACAACTGTAGCGTGCCCGCGCCGCCCTGCCCTGCCGGCGTGGAAATGAGGAACAAGCCAGCAAGTACCAGGGCGCCATTCAGGATCAGCAATTCCAGGCCGATGCGGTAATGTTCGAACAGCCGCGCCTGCTCCCCTTCGATCAGCGCGCACAGCAACGGCCCCGCCACGGCCACCAGCGGCACCCAGCGGTCGCGCACGCCGCGCTGGCTGAGCAGGCCGAAGGCGAACAGGCCCAGCAGCGGACCATAGGTATAGCTGGCCAGTTTCAGGATCACGCCTATCATGCTGGGGTCGTTCAGCCACTTGAAGGCCATGATCAATATCAAGAACAATGCGGAAAAGCCCAGGTGCACACGGCGGCGCCAGCGCATCTGCGCCGCCGCGCTCAAGTCCGGCCTGCGCTGCACGCCCAAAATGTCGATGCAGAAAGTGGACGTCAGGGCAGTGAGCGCCCCATCCACGCTGGGAAACAGGGCGGAGATCAGGGCGATGAAGAAAATCAGCTGCACCACGGCGGGAAAGTGCCCCAGCACGACGGCCGGGAAGAGTTTATCCCCTGTCGCCGTCACGCCAGCCAGCGGCGCGTACAGGTGCAGCAGGCCGCCCAGAAACAGGAACAGCAGCAGCACGCCCGTCAGCACCACGGTGAGACTCAGCATGTTTTTTTGCGAATCGCGCAAGGTCCGCACGGAAATGTTCTTTTGCATCATTTCCTGGTCCATGCCCGTCATGGCAATCGTGATGAACATGCCGGCGAGAATGTGCTTCCACACATACGCGGGGCTGTCCGGGTCGGTAGTGAACATGCGCGTGAGGCCTTGCGCGCGCATGCGTTCGAGGCTGTCGATGAGCGACAAGTCCATCTCTCGCAGCAAAAACACGCTGCAGATGACGAGGCCGGCCAGCATGCACGCCGTTTGCAGGGTATCGGTCCAGACGATGGTCTTCACGCCGCCCTCGTACGTGTAGAGCAGGATCAGCAGCAGCACGATGCACGACGTCAGCCAGAATGGCACGCCCAGGCTGTCGAGTATGGTGGCTTGCAGGATATTAACCACCAGATACAGCCGCGCCGTGGCGCCCAGCAGGCGCGAGACGATGAAAAACGCCGCCCCGCTCTGGTAGGAACGCCGGCCCAGGCGCACTTCCAGGTAGCGGTAGATGGACGTCAGCTGCAGCCGGTAGTACAGCGGCAACAGAATGAAGGTGATGACCAGGTAGCCGAGCACATAGCCGAGCATCAGCTGGATGTAGCCGAAACCGTTGCTGCCCACGGCGCCGGGCACGCTGATGAAGGTCACGCCCGTGAGCGTGGTGCCGACCATGCCGAAGGCCACCAGCATCCAGTTGCTGTCCTTGTTGCCGATGAAGAAACTGTCATTGGTGGCATGGCGCGAGGTGCGCCACGCCACGCCCAGCAGGATCAAAAAATACGCGAGGACGACGGAAAACAGGGTGACTGGGGACATGGGCGAGACGCTGGCGGCAAGGGGAACAGGGGCAGAAATATACAGCAAAGCCCCTGTTTATGCCGGCCTCAGCAGCCAGTCGGTTTGACTTTCTCCACTTCCAGGCCGAACCACGGACGCAAACGCGTGCCGACGACGTTGCCCAGGAAGGCGCAGACCAGCCACAGCCACCCGTGCAAGCTGCCCGAGACGATGCCGCTGAAGTAGGCGCCGATATTGCAGCCATAGGCCAGGCGCGCACCGTAGCCGAGCAGCAAGCCGCCGACGATGGCGGCGATGACCGAGCGGCGCGGGATGCGCCACACGGGCGCATAGCGGCCGGCCAGGGCCGCGGCCAGCATGGCGCCCAGCACGATGCCGATATCCATCACGGAAGTCTTGTCCTGCGTCAAAGGCGCGGCCAGCGCGGCCGCGTTGGCCTTGGTCGACCAGTAGGCCCAGCTGGCCGTGTCGATGCCGACCACGGACGCGGCCTTGGCGCCCCACAGGGCAAACGCGGACGTCACGCCCCACGGCTTGCCCGACAGCGCCAGGGTGATGAAATTGAGCACGACGAGCGCGATGGCGCCCGCCACCAGCGGCCAGGGGCCGTGCAGCCAGGGCGACGCTTGCGACGGGCGCAGGGGCGTGGCGACGAGCTTGCCGTGGCGGCGCTTTTCCACCAGCACCGTGATGCCGGCGATCAGCGCGAAGACGATCCAGTTCAGCGCCAGCGCCGGTACCAGGCCCAGCGTCGTGACGAGGGAAATGGGTTTCAGTTGCGGCAACGCCGTCCAGAACGGCATGTGCGCCGTGCCGATCACGGAGCCGACGATGAAGGCGGCCAGGGTGATGAGCATGCGCGTGCTGCCCCCGCCCACCGTGTACAGCGTGCCGGAGGCGCAGCCGCCGCCCAGCTGCATGCCGATGCCGAAGATGAAGGCGCCGAAGATGACGGAAGTGCCGGCGGGCGACACCAGCCCGGCGACGGGCGTGCCGAACAGCGTGCCGGCCGACAATGCCGGGAAAAACAGGGCCACGCCCACGGCCAGCATCAGCATTTGCGCGCGCAAGCCGTCGCCGCGGCCATCGGCGATGAAGACGCGCCAGGCGGACGTGAAACCGAAGGCCGCGTGATACAGGGTGATGCCGAGCAAGGCGCCCACCACGTACAGCGCGGCCTGCGTGGCGCCGACGGTTTGCGCCAGGTAGCAGGCGCCGAGCACGATGAGCAAGAGCGCCACGCCCAGCGGTTTAGGATTGATGGCGGCGCGCAGGCGCAGCGGTGACATTGCGGTATCGGACATGGGGAGTATGGGCGAGAGGAAAGTAAACACCATTGTAAACCCTACTCTCGTCCGTACCAGCGACTTGCCTGTAGATTAATGCCCCACCGCATGCATCGACTTTTCGCCGCCAGCACGCACGGGAATGGGATGCAGGCGGTCCATGCGGCCGCTCAAGGCCGTCAAGCCAAACGCGCCCAGCACGACGAGCGCGCCGATCCAGCCCGTGTGCACGAGACCCAGGTGTTCCACGATCAAGCCGCCGCCCCAGGCGCCGCCGGCGATGCCCAGATTAAAAGCGGCGATATTCAGGCCGGAAGCCACGTCCACGGCGCGGGGCGTGAAGTGTTCGGCTTGCTGTACGACATACACTTGTAAACCAGCAACATTGCCGAAAGCCACGGCGCCCCACAGCAGCACGGTGATAACGACGAGCACCGGGTGCGGCGCAGTGAAGGTCAACAGCAGCAGCACGGCTGCCAGCAGCAGGAAGATCCGTTTCAGGGCGCGCACGGGCCCCTTGCTGTCGGCCAGCTTGCCGCCCCAGATATTGCCGAACGCCACGGACACGCCATACACGAGCATTACCGCGCCCACGGCGCCGGCGCTGAAACCCGACACTTGCTGCAAGATCGGCGCCAGATAGGTAAAGGCGATGAAGGAGCCGCCATAGCCGACGGCCGTCATCGCGTACACCAGCAGCAGCCGGGGCTGGCCCAGCACCTGCACTTGCTGCAGCAGCGAGGCAGGCTTGCTGTGCTTGATGGTCGACGGCACGTACAGCAGGCTGCCGATGAAGGCCACCAGGCCCAGGGCCGAGACGGCGAGGAAGGTTTCGCGCCAGCCGAAGTGCTGGCCGATGAAAGTGCCCAGCGGCACGCCCGTCACCAGGGCCACGGTCAGGCCCGTAAACATGATGGCAATCGCGCTGGCCGCCTTGTCTTTCGGCACCAATGACGTGGCGATGGTCGAGCCGATGGAAAAGAACACGCCATGCGCCAGCCCCGTCAGGATGCGGGCGACGACGAGGGTTGCATAGCCGGGCGATTTCCACGCCAGCAAGTTACCCAGGGTGAACAAGACCATCAGCGACAGCAGCAGGGTCTTGCGCGGTATCTTGCCCGTCAGGGCAGTCAGCACGGGTGCGCCGACGGCGACGCCCAGCGCGTACAGGCTGACCAGCAGGCCGGCCGAGGGCAGATTGACGCCCAGGTCAGCGGCGATGGTGGGCAACAGTCCCACGATGACAAACTCGGTGGTTCCGATGGCAAATGCGCTGAGGGTCAGCGCGAGCAAGGCAATGGGCATGACAAACTCCGATAAATGATGTTGGCATGCAGTATCGGGGTTTTCTTTGTTCCGAAAAATACGTCAGCGGGCAGAAGATAGTTGCGCCAAACTCAACAATGTAGAGGTCTGCTACACTGGGCAGGTCAACACGAGATTTCCACCATGAATTCAGAAAAACTGGCGCTGCTGGTCACGCGCGAAATGCCATACGGGAAATATCAGGGAAGGCTGCTGGCCGACTTGCCGGGCCATTACCTGGGCTGGTTCGCGCGCGAGGGCTTCCCCTCGGGCGAACTGGGCAGTTTAATCGCGCTGATGTACGAGCTCGACCACAACGATTTACGCAGCTTGCTCGACCCCTTGCGCACGCGCAAGTCGCCGTGGCGGCCGGGCGAATAGGACCGAGCTTAAATCGCGCGCAGCTTCTTCGCCAGCATGGCGCTGAACTCGCCATTTTCCACGAGCTTGTGCAGCTCGCTGGCGCCGCCGATGAGCACGCCATTCACGAAAACCATGGGAAACGTGGGCCAGCCCGTCCACATTTTCAGGGCATTGCGGCGGTGCCACTGGTTCAGATAGCTGCCGTATTGCAGGTACTGATAAGGCGTGCCCAGCACGTCGAGCATCTTGCGCGCCTTGCGCGGGAACGGGTTGAGCGCCATGCCGACCACCACCACCTGGTGCGCGGCGATGGCTCGCTGCACTTCGCGCACGATGTCCTGGTGCTTGCTGCCGATCAAGGAGCGGGCGGCGGGATGGATCTGGGCTTCGTCGAGGATGGCGCGGGTCATGAAAGTCCTGGGGTCAGTGGCACGGGGCGTGCGGATCACGCATTGTGCCACGCACTTGTGCCATGCGCACGGGCTGGGGTGGGCTACACTGCGCCTCTTCTCCCCTTCACATGAAATATATGCAAGCAATCACTCCCATGCCGGCATGCCGCACCCGCCGCCTGCTCGGCGCCCTTCTGCTCGCCGCCGCCACTGGCGCCAGCGCCGCCGCTGCCGTTACCGATGAGGGGCTTGAAAGCGGCCTGATCCAGGCGCTGCACCTGAAAAAGGGCACGACAGCCAGAGTGGGCACCTCCGGCAAGGCCATCCGGGCCTACATGCGCGAAGGCTACATCGGCAAGCGCCCCGACCAGCGCTTCGATTACACCGATTACTACCTGCTGAAAAAGCCGGCCAGCTTCATGGGGCATGCACTGGTGCTGATCGAGGAAGAATACATCGCGCAATACATCGGCTGCTGCGTCAGCCCCGGGGCGGGCGTGACGGTCAAGGTGCAGGGCAGCACGCAGAAGCTGCAAGCGTTCGCCAGCGCCCAGCGCTGCACCTTGAGCGACCCCGTCGATATCGGACATGCACTGAACGAAGTGGCCATCAAGAACAGGATGCCCAAAGGCCATTACGCGTCCCTGAGCTGCCGCGAACGCGATGCCGAGCGTGAAGAGCCGTGATCGCGGGCGGCGCTCAAAACAGCTCGTCGAGCAGCAAATGAAATTGCAGCTTGCCTTGATCGATATCAAGCAGCCCATATTGCTCAGCAAACCTTTGCTGTAGCGCGGCGTCCAACTCACCGAGAGCACGCCAGACGATGGCCAGGTCTTGGTAACGGTCGGCAACGCCGGCCCGTCCCACGTCGAGGCAGCCGACGACGGCGCCGTCCTGCATCAGGATATTTTCCAGCGAGAAGTCGCCATGCGTGACGACGAGGTCGGGCGTGAGCGGCAGGCAATCCTGCAGCGCCAGCCACACCTGCTGCGCCGTCCAGCCTTGCCGCCCGGCATCGAAATCGTCGGCGTCGACGAGGCCCGCATCGATGCGCCGGCGCGCCTGGGCCAGCCGGACGGCATGGCCGGCGTCGAACGGGCAGGCGCTCGCGGGCAGCGCGTGCAGGCGGCGCAGGAAGGCCGCCAGCGCGCCGGCCGCGGCGGAGCCAAGCCCGGGATCGGCGTCCAGCAATGCGGACGCCGGCTTGCCCGGCAGCGCCGCCGTCAGCAGCCATGCCTGGTCTGGGTCCGCCACGCGGGCGAACTGGACCACGGCCGGCACGGGCAGCTGCGGCGCCAGCCAACGCAGGCGCGCCAGTTCATCGGCGAGGTCGGCAGCGGCGGTACCCTTGCCGTGCTTCAAGAACAGGTCCGGCGCACCGTTCCGGCCCTGCAGACGGTAGACGGCAGCGTCCGATTCGCCGATGCTGTCGCGCGCCCATCGATATCCGGCAACGGCGGCGCGCAGGCTGGCGGGCATGGCCGCCGTCACGGAGGTTGGCATCTTGTCGGAGGTAGTCATCGCTCTAGCCCAGCGGCACGTGCAAGCCCATCTTGAGGCAGGTCAAGGCCACGGAAGTGCGGTAGCGCCGGATATTGTCGTCGCCGCCAAACAGGCGCTCCGTCAGCGCCTCGTACTCGGCCATGCTGCTGGCCGTGATGACCAGCAGGTAATCGGCCTCGCCCGTGATGCCGTAACACTGCTGGATGGCGGGTTCGGCCATGATGCGCGCGCGCATGCCGGCCGTGCGCAGCGGGTGCTCGTCGTGCAGATGCACTTCCACCGTGAGTATCAAAGGGCGGCCCAGGCGGCTGGCGTCGAGCACGGCCACCTCGTTGCGGATCACGCCGCTCTCGCGCAGGCGGCGGATGCGCCGCTGCACGGCCGGCGCCGACAAATGCACGGCCTGGGCGATTTCACGCTGCGAAGTCGTGTTATCGCGCTGCAAGATGTCGAGGATGGCCAGGTCGAAGGCATCGAGGTCGGGGGAAGACGTGAGCGAAAGTTGCGTCATGGAGGTCAAAATGCAGTGCAAATATCGGAGCAGACACAATAAACTTTCGCTATTCCGATATCAAGCCTTTTATCACCATGCCATTACGCCGCTATTCCTCGTTCATTCCCCTGCTTGCCATCCTCGGCTCCGTCACCGCGCTGGGGCTGGGCACTTCGTGGGCCAAGCACAGCCTGTTCCCGCTGGTCGGTGCGCAAGGCACGACGGCCGTGCGCGTGGGCTTTTCCGCCCTGCTGCTGTTGCTGTTCTGGCGCCCGTGGCGCTGGCAGCTGAGCCGTGCCGACCTGCGCACGGTGGCCCTGTACGGCGCGGCGCTGGGCTTGACCAACCTGTGCTTCTACATGGCCTTGCGCACGATCCCGTTCGGCATCGCCGTGGCCATCGAGTTTTCCGGCCCGCTGGCTGTGGCCCTGCTGGCCTCGCGCCGCCCGCTCGACTTCGTCTGGGTGGCCCTGGCCGTGGCGGGACTGGCGCTGCTGTTGCCGCTCGGCCACGACATCAGCAATCTCGATCCCACGGGCGTGCTGTTCGCGCTGGCGGCGGCCGTCTGCTGGGCCTCGTACATCGTCTTCGGCAAGCGCGCCAGCCATTTGCATGCGGGCCATTCGGTCTCCCTGGGCCTGACCATGGCCGCGCTGGTGGTGGTGCCCGTGGGCGTGGCGCACAGCGGCGCCGCCCTGCTCTCGCCCGTCGTGCTGGGCGTGGGATTAGGGGTGGCGCTCATTTCCAGCGCGATACCGATTTCGCTGGAAATGGTGGCCCTGAAACGGCTGACGCCGCAAGCGTTCGGCATCATGAGCAGCATGGAACCGGCCGTGGCCGCCATGCTGGCCTTCATCCTGCTCGACGAACGCCTTGACGCCGCGCAATGGCTGGCCATCGCCATGATCATGGCCGCCTCCATGGGCAGTTCCTACATGGCGCAGCGCCAGAAGCGCGATGCGCCGGCGCTCATGGCCGAATGCAGATAGTGAAGCGGGCGCCGCCCAGCGGCGCATCGTCGACGGCGATGGTGCCGCCGTGCAGCGCGACGGCCCTGGCGGCGATGGCCAGTCCCAGGCCGTGGCCCGCGGCCGCATGGTCCTGCTCGCGCTCCAGGCGGTAGAACGGGGCGAACACCCGTTCGCGCTGGTCTGCGGGAATGCCGGGACCATCATCCTCGATGACGATGCGCAGCGCCTCGCCATCGCGCACGGCCGACAGCGCGACGCGCGCGGCGGCATATTTGGCCGCATTGCCCAGCAGGTTGCCGATGGCGCGCGCCAGCAGGCGGGGGTCGCCGCGCACCTCGCCCAGGTCGGCGGCGATGCAGGCTTCCACCTGGCGCGGCAAGGCAGCCGCCAGGCAGCCGTGCAGCAGGGGCGCCAGGGGGAAGGACTGGCGCGGCAGCGCCTGCGCATGATCGAGCTGCATCAGGCCCAGCAGCTCATTGACGAGGGTTTTCAATTCCCCGACGTCGGCGCCCATGGCGTCGACGCGCCGCTGCAGGTCGGGCTGGCCGTCCGCATGCCGCGCGGCCAGCAGTTCCAGGCCGAATTCCAGCCGCGCGATCGGCGTGCGCAGCTCGTGCGAGACCGACAGCAGCAAATGCTTGCGCGCCTCCAGCAGGGAGCCGATGCGCCCGGCCATGTCGTTGATGCGGCCCGCCAGCGGCGCGATGCTGGACCCGGGGCCGACCCGCGCCCGCGCGCTCAGGTCGCCCCGTCCGAAATCGTCGGCCATGCGCGACAGCGCCGCCAGGTTGCGGCCGTGCGCGCGCGTCCACCACCCGAGCGGCAGCAGCAGGCACAGGGCGATGACGGCGAAACGGATCGCCTCCATGCGCAGCGCCTGGCCCACGTCGATGGGCAGCTTCTGCGCGTGGAGCACGTCGTCCTCGCTGCCGGCATAGCGCGCGCCCGTGGCGTCGACGCGGCGGTAAAAGCCCTTGCCGCCCACGTCCATCACCACGGCGCCTTGCAGCAGCGGCGCGCGCCGCGCCGCCGGCAGCGCCGCCAGCACGGCGGCCAGCGGCTGCAGTTCCAGCGTGACGTCGGACACTTCGCGCACCTTGTTCAGGCGCGGCAGCCATTCGTCGGCGGGCGCCTGGTCGATGTACTGCTCCAGCAGGAAGATCTGGCCGGCGGCCTGGTCGCGCGCGATGTGTTCGAGCGGGTCGCCGAACAGGCCGCTGAAGGTGAAGTAAATGACGCCGCTGCCCAGCGCGATGGCCAGCAGCACCAGCAGCGCGAAACGCCAGAACAGGCGGTTCATTCCCAGGCCGAGGGCGTGAGCAGATAGCCTTCGCCCCACACCGTCTTGATGCGCTCGGCGGCGGCGTCGTCGAACTTGCGGCGCAGGCGCGAGATGCAGTTGTCGATGCTGCGGTCGAGGCCATCGAATTCGATGCCGCGCATCTTGACGAGGATGTCGTTGCGCGACATCACCTTGCCCGCGGCGTCGGCCAGGATGGCGAACAGCTTGAATTCGGCGCTGTTCATGGCGATTTCCTGCCCGCGCCAGTGCACGGCGCGGTTCTCGCGCGACACGCGCAGCTGGCCGATGACGATATCGCCGCCGGCCGCCGCGCTGCCGCGCCGCTGCAGCGCGCGCAGGCGGGCCAGCAGCACGCGCGGCTGGATCGGCTTGTTCACGTAGTCGTCGGCGCCCTGCTCCAGGCCCGAGACTTCGTCGAAGGTGTCTTCGCGCGCCGTCAGTATCAGGATGGGCACGGCGCTGAGCTGGCGCAGCTGGCGGCACACCACCAGGCCGTCGACGCCGGGCAGGGTCAGGTCGAGTATCACCAGCTCGGGCTGGGTATCGCGAAAGCGCGCCAGGGCCTGGTCGCCGCGCGTGACGACGTCGACCGCATAGTCGTATTGCTCCAGGTATTCCTTGACCAGCGCGGCCAGCCGCGCATCGTCTTCCACCAGCATGACACCTTGCATCGCTCCTCCGCGCCGCCATTTTTGTGGCGTATTGTAGTGGAGCGCGGCGCGAAAGTGGCATATTCGACAATCAGGTACACATTTGTACACTTTTCATACAAATGCGGCCTACAAATTGCGGACAATTCAAGGACAAACACAGGCGGATTCCGGGACGATGTTTGCCTAACATTCATGGCTCCTACCTCAACCGGAATCCGAACATGAAAAAATTTGCATGCAGCACCCTGCTCGCCGTCGCCGCCACCTCGCTCGTCCACGCCGAAGGCCTGTACGTGGGCGCCAACGTCAGCCCGGCCAGCGACGGCAAGATCCAGTATGCGGCCGGTGGCGCGGCGAGCCAGCGCGGCGCGAGCGGCAAGGCGCTGCCGTTCGGCGTCTTCGCCGGCTATGAACTGACGCCGGCCTGGGCCCTGGAAGGCGGCTACCGCGCCAGCGGCGGCGCGACCCGCTTCGACCTCGACCCCGGCTACCGGCTCAGGGTGCGCGCCAGCGCCGCCTACCTGGCGGCGCGCGGCACCTGGCGCCTGGACGAGGACTGGTCGCTGTTCGCCAAGGCCGGCGTGGCGCGCAGCCGCGTCGAATTCACCATCGACGGCAGGAATGCGCCACCCGGTGAATCGGCGAACAAGACGGGCCTGTACGCAAGCGTGGGAGCGGCCTACCAGCTCAACAAGGACGTGGCGCTGCAGCTCGAATGGGAGCACGCCCCGACAGTCAAATACGAAGGACTGGACAGCACGATGAACCGCATCGCGCTCGGTGTCCGCTTCGGTTTTTAAAGGATGGCATGAACAAGTTCGCTCCCCGTTTTTCTCCCCGGTTATTGCTGCCGGCGCTGCTGCTGGCCGGCGGCGCCGGCGCGCAGATGATGCCCGACGGGAGCAGGGATATGTACGTGGGAGCGGCCGTCACGGGCAGCTCCGCGACGGACGATGGCGCGCCGCGCGCCGCCGTCCTGCGGCCGCTGCTGCAGGTCCAGTGGAGCAACGGCGTGTTCGTCTCGGCCAGCGGCGTGGCGGGCATGCACCTGTCGGCCACGCCGGGCGTGGAATACGGTCCGCTGCTGGCCGCCAGCAATGCGCGCGATCCGGAAGATGGCTGGCGCCTGCGCGGCACGCGGCGCATCAAGGGCTCGCCCGACGTGGGCGGATTTTATGGCCATTACCTGGGCGACGCGGCGCGCATCACGTCGATCCTGGTGTACGACACGAGCGCGCACGGCTGGCGCGCGCAACTCGCAGTGCAAAAGACCCTGCCCTCGCTGGCGGCCCATCATACGGTGACCCTGTCGGCCGGCGTCTCGCTGGCCAGCGGCGCCGTGATGGAGGAGCGCTACGCCGTCAGCGTTGCTGCCGGCGGCGCGCGCGACTACCGTCCGGCCGGCGGCGTCACCGCCATCGAGGCGGGCGTCAACTGGAACTGGGCCCTGAGCAGCAAGTGGCTGCTCAACAGCGCCGTGACGGGCACGCGGCTGGGCAGCGGGCCGGCCCGCAGTCCCGCCATCGAACGGCGCAACGTCATCACCTGGTCCAGCGGACTCGGTTACCGGTTTTAAGCGCCATGCTCAAGCCCCTGCTTCTCGGCCTGGCACTGTTGCCCGCGTTCGCCGGCGCACAGGAAGGCAGCGACTGGACCGCGTATCGCGACGCCTACCGCCACATGATCTGGTTCGAGAAGTACGGCAAGCCCAAGCAATTGCTGCAGCAGCATCTGCGCTTGCGCGCGCGCGACGCCGGCGTATCCACGGATGGCTTGCGCCTGGCCTTGCACGGCAAGGACGCGCAGCTGGCGCTGCCGCTCGATGCGCTGGGCCGCGCCGTTTTCCCGTTTTCCAAGGCCGCCTATGACGACAACGCGGAGCTGACCTGGAACCGCAAGCCGGGGCAGATCGCCTGGGGAGCGTGGGTCTCCATCGTCACGCGGCCCGATGGCGTGTATGCGGCGGCCGACCTGCGCGCCGCCTGCGAACAATTCCTCGCCTATACGCGCTACACCGGCGGCACTGGCGGCAAGCGCTGCGCCGGCGTGCAGTTTGCGTATGCGAGGACGGATGCGGCGCAAGTGCGCTACCAGGGCGGCGATGGCGCGGCAACACCGCTGGCGGCGCAGGACGGCCCCGCCTTTCCCGGCGACGCCGTGGCCGGTTTCCGTATCTTCGCCTACCGTTTCCATGCGCACCCGGACGGGGGCCAGGTCCTCACCGGCGGCACGCCGCTGGCGATCGCCGCCCTGCTGGAATAAGGCAGGCCGCGTTCAGTGCGCGGCCGCGCCCGCCACGTGGGACGCCAGCTTGCGGCGCGCCAGCCACGCCAGCGGCAGCAGGGCCAGCAAGGCGGCGGCCACGCCGGCCCACGGCGACGATGCCATCAGCTGGCGCGACACCATCAGCGCGCCCAGCATGGAACCGAAGGAAATGCCGAGGTTAAACGCGGAAATGTTCAGGCCCGAAGCGAAATCGACGGCTTGCGGCGTGTAGCGCTCGGCCGTGGCCAGCATGCCCGCCTGCAGGGCCGGCGACAGGCCGAAGGCGAACACGCCCCAGACGAACAGCATCACCGTCATCATCCATGGCGAGCTGATGCTCAAAGCCACGCCCACTTGCGTCACGGCAAGCAACAGCAGCATCGATCGCAAGGCCTTTTGCCAGCCCAGGTGGCTGGTCAGGTAGCCGCCCGCCAGGTTGCCGGCAAAGGTGGCGATGCCGAACACGATCAGCAGGGCGCTGGCCATGGTGGCGGAAAAGCCCGTCACGTCCGTGAGGATGGGCGTAATGAACGTGAAGGCGGCAAAGCTGCTGCCGAAGCCGAACGTCGTCACGGCCATCATGGTCAGGATGGGGCCGCTGCCCAGGGCCGCCAACTGCGTCATGGCCTTGCCGCCCTTGCCCTGCTGCAAACCGGCCGGCAGCCAGCGCGCCATGGCGGCCAGGCCCAGCGCGGCCAGCACGACCACGGCAAAGAACGGCAGGCGCCAGCCCATCAGGTTGCCGAGGAAGCTGCCCAGCGGCACGCCGATCACCATGGCCAGCGTCAATCCCGCAAACATCACGGAAATCGCCCTGCCCGCCTGCGCCTTGCTGACCAGGCCGGCGGCCACGGTGGCGCCGATGGCAAAGAAGGTGCCGTGCGCCACGGCCGTGATGACCCGTCCCGCCAGCAACAATTCGAACGTGTGGGAAAACGCGGCCAGCAAGTTACCGGCGAGAAAAACGCTCATCAACCCCAGCAAGGCCGCCTTGCGCGGCAGGCGCGACATCAGCAGCACCAGCAGCGGCGTGCCGATGGCCAGCGCCAGCGCATACAGGCTGACGAGGGAACCGGCCGATTCGATGGAAATCCGCAAATCTTTCGCAATCGCGGGCAGGATGCCGACGACGATGAATTCGGTCACGCCGATGGCGAAGGCGCCGACGGCCAGCGCCAGCACGCCGGGCGGCATCTTGGTGGATGAAGTGGAAACAGGGGCTGCGGTGGTCATGATGGCTCCAACAATGGTTCAAGCGGGCCAGTGTATCGGGATAAACACTTTTGATATAGACTCCAATAATGGAAACACCTGTGAAATGGATTCAATAATGGCGCGGCAAGACATCAACCGTTCGTTCGAAATGGCCGTCTTCGTGGCCGTGGTGGAAACGGGGGCTTTTTCCGCCGCCGCGCGCCGCCTGGCCCTGACGCCGTCGGCCGTCAGCAAGCTCGTCAATCGTCTGGAAGCGCGGCTCGGCGCCCGCTTGCTGCAGCGCAGCACGCGCCAGCTGCACACGACGCCCGAGGGCGACGCCTTTTTTATCCAGTGCAAGCGCATCCTCGACGATATCGACGGCGCCGAGCGCGAAGCGGCGCAGGGGGCGGCGCCGCGCGGGCGCCTGCGCATCAACTGTTTCGTGCCGTTCGGCGTGCGCCATCTGCTGCCCATCCTGCCCGAGTTCGCCCGCCGCTATCCCGACATCGTGCTTGACGTCGTCGTCAGCGACGCCATCGTCGACTTGCTGGAAGACCGCACCGACATCGCCATCCGCACGGGCCAGCTGAAGGCATCGAACCTGGTGGCGCGCAAACTGGGCGAAGACGCGATGGTCGTCGTCGCCTCGCCCGCGTACGTGGCGCGCCACGGCTTGCCGCGCACGCCGCAGGACTTATCCGGGCACAATCTGCTGGCGTTCAACTTCCGCTGCCAGAACGAAACCTGGCCCTTCCTCGATGGGAGCGGAGGAACGTTGCAGGTGGCGCCGCAGGGCAATACCTGCGTCAGCGATGGCGAAAGCATGCGCCAGCTGGTGCTGGCGGGCATGGGCCTGGGACGCTTTTCGCGCCAGCACGTGCAGCGCGATATTGCGCAAGGTCAATTGGTGGAAGTGCTGCAGGATTACAATCCGGGCGACAAGGAACTCGTGCACGCCGTCTTCGTGGGTCCGGGCCTGCAAGTGCCGGCCCGGGTGCGCGTGATGCTCGATTATCTGCTGGAAAAAGTGCAGCTGGGCGTACCTTAAGCCAGCGCTTCGTTCAAACGCAAACTCCGGCCTTCGTCGAGCATCACTTCGAATTCCGCCGCAGGCACGGCCGGGCTGAACAGATAGCCTTGCAGCTGGTCGCAACCCAGTTCGCGCAAGAAACGCATCTGCTCGGCCGTTTCCACCCCTTCGGCAACGATTTCCTGGCGCAGCTGCTGCGCCATGGTGACGATGGCGCGGGCGATGGCGCAATCGTTTTCCTCGAAGGGCAAGCCGACGACGAAGGAGCGGTCGATTTTCAGGGTGCTGATGGGGAATTTCTTCAGGTAGGCCAGGCTGGAATAGCCGGTGCCGAAGTCATCCAGCGCCAGCGCCAGGCCCATGGCCACCAGCTGGTTCATGATGTCGATGACCTTGTCGGCGCCCCGCATCAGCAGGCTTTCCGTGATTTCCAGCATGATCTGCTCGGGCCGCACGCCATAGCGTTCGAGCACGGCCGCTATGCGCGCCGGCAACTGTTCATCGAACTGGCGCGCCGACAGGTTGACGGCGATGGCCGGCATGTGCAGGCCCCGGTCTTCCCAGCTGCGGATCTGCCGGCAAGCCTCGTCCAGCACCCAGGTGCCCAGTTCCAGAATCAGACTGGTTTCCTCGGCAACGGGGATGAAGACGCCGGGCGAGACCATGCCGCGCATCGGATGCTTCCAGCGCAGCAAGGCTTCCGCGCCCACGATGCGTCCGCTGGCCAGGCTCACTTTCGGCTGGTAATGCAGTTCCAGCTCCTTGTCGCCCAGGGCCAATCGCATTTCGCTTTCCAGGCGCAAATGTTCCTTGGCGCGCCGGTTCATGTCTTCACGATAAAACAGGAAGGTAGATTCGATGGTCTGCCCCGCCTTGGCCACGGCTACGTCGGCAAAGCGGAACAGGGCCGGCGCTTCCAGGCCGTCTTCCGGATACACGGTGATGCCGATGCTGGCGCCCACGTGCAGCGCGTGCGCATCGATATTGATGGGCGCTTCCAGCAGATTGAGCAGCTTTTGCGCCACGTTGGCCGCGTGTTCGCGCTTTTCGATGTGCAGCAGGGCCACGACGAATTTGCTGTTGTCGACGCGCGCCAGGATATCGGCGTCGCGCAGGGCGCCGCGGAACAGCTGGCCGATGGCGATCACCAGCTGGTCGCCCACTTCATGGCCCAGCGTGTCGCTGATGGAACCGATGCGGCTGATGTCGATGACCATCAGCGCGCCATGCGAGCCCTGGCGTTTCGCCTCGGCCAGGCCCTGGTCGACCAGCTGGTTCAGCAGGCACCGGTTGGGCAAGCCCGTCAGGCTGTCGTAGTTGGCCATGCGCTGCATGCGCGCTTCCGCATCCTTGTGCACCGAGATATCGGAAAACAGGGAAAACACGTGGCTGATCTCGCCATACTCGTCGCGCACGACGCTGATGGTGACGTCTTGCGGGAATAGTTCGCCATTCTTGCGCTTGCCAATGATTTCGCCGCGCCAGGAACCGTGGCCGCGCATGGCGGCGCGCACCTTGGCGCGGAAATCGGGATCGTGCACGCCCGAGCGCAGCAAGTCCGGCGTGCGGCCGATGGCTTCGGCCGGCGAATAGCCGGTGATGCGGGAAAATGAACTGTTGATGGAGACGATGCGCTCTTCCGCGTCCGTGATCAGCACGGCTTGCTCGCTGTCTTCGATGATGCGCGCGTGCAACCTTACCTTGTCGACGTCGGACAGCGGCTCGCTCAGCGCCGACAGGCGCACGGCCATGCCGCAGCCCTTGCCCGCCTGGTCGTGGATCACGTGGCGGTGCATGCGCAGCCACGTCACCATGCCCGACTTCTTGCGCCGGCGCACATCGGTGGCCACGTCGCCCTGCGTGAAATGCAGCTCCAGCACGCTCGCTTCCGCGTCGTCTTCGGGATACAAAAACAGGATGTGCTGGCCCAGGGCTTCCAGTTCGGAATAGCCGAACATCTGCTCGGCGCCATGGTTCCAGCCGATCAAAAAGCCGTCGGGGTCGATTTCCAGCAAGGCATCGGGCGGCGCCACGCGCACCACGGGCCGGCTGGCGCCGCGCAGCCGTTCCAGTTCTTCCTGCAGCCGCGCCAGGGTGGCGGCCTGCTGCGGCCCCGCCTGTTCACGGGCATCCTGGGCCAGGCGCAGGCACAGCGCAACCTTCGCCTCAAGCATGGCTACCCCACGCTTGGGCCAGGTCGGGGGAAGGTATCAGGGGCGCTGCAGTGTGTGTAATCATCAAAATCCCACTATGGGGCATGGAGGTCGGGCGGGAAATACTGTGAATATGGTAACTTAAAAATGTTGGCGTATGTCAACATTTTAAGGCCTACGCCGAATGGCCAGGCAGATGCTGCGCCAGGCGGGCAAACACGTCCGGTTCGCGCATGCGCGCCATCCACCAGCGCAGCGCGGCGCCATCCTCGCCCACGCGCCAGGCCAGGTAAAACGTTTCCGATGGTTTCGGCTCTTCCACGGCCTTTTCCACCAGCAAGCCACGCGCGATGGCGGCGCGCGCACACGGCCCCGGCAGGAAGCCAAAGCCCAGCCCCAGCACCTGGTAATCGAACTTGACCTGCATGTTGGGCACGCTCAAGGCATCTTGTCCCAGCAGCAACCCCACCGTGCGCGGCGCCATCTGGCGCGCCGAATCGGCCACCACCACGGCCCGGTGCTGCTGCAGGTGGCCGCGCGACAGGGGTTCCGGCACCTGCGCCAGCGGATGCGTGGGCGCCACGGTGAAGACGAAGTCGAGCATGCCGATCGGCTGCGCGATATAGCCGCCGCCGGCCGGCCCGTCGCCGGGCGCGCCCACCAGCAAGTCGGCCCTGCGGTCCAGCAGCGCTTCCCAGGTGCCCGACAGGGTGTCTTGCGACAGGCGCAAGCGCGTCTGTTGCGCCACGTCATAGAAGGCGCGCACGTCGTCGGCCAGCGCCACGGCGGAAAACATGGAATCGATGCCGATGGACAATTCCGTTTCCCAGCCGGAAGCCACGCGGCGCACGCGGTGCTCGAGGTCCTGCGCCGCCTTCAGCAGATACCTGCCCTCTTTCAGCAATTCCTGGCCGGCCGCCGTCAGCATGACTTTCGGGCCATTGCGCTGGAACACCTGCACGCCCAGGTCGTCTTCCAGCTTGGCCACCGTATAGGAAATGGTGGACGGCACTTTATGCAACTCCTTGCCGGCCGACGAGAACGATCCGCGGCGGTCGATGGCGTCGACGATTTGCAGGGCTTCCAGGCTCAGTCTTAACATTCGATTTTTTCGATCATAGCTCGGTAGATTTTCCGTTTTTCTTTCTCGGTTGGGCGCCCTATACTTTCTCCATCGTACAGCGACGGGCAGATCAGGCGCCACGGCAACTGCCAGGCAACGGCCCTTCGAAATTATCGCACATTAACCTTTAGAAACGGAGTCCACCATGTTACAGATTCGTCATAGCGAAGAACGCGGCGCCGCCAACCACGGCTGGCTCAATTCCCACCACAGCTTTTCCTTCGGCAGCTATCACGATCCGCTGCACATGGGCTTTGGCCCCTTGCTGGTGATCAATGAAGACCGGGTCACGCCAGGCCAGGGTTTCGGCACGCACGGCCACCGCGACATGGAAATCATTTCGTATGTGCTCGACGGCGCGCTCGAGCACAAGGACAGCATGGGCACCGGTTCCGTGCTGCACTACGGCGATGTGCAGCGCATGAGCGCCGGCAGCGGCGTGCGCCACAGCGAGTTCAACCACTCGGCGACGGATGGCTTGCACTTCCTGCAGATCTGGATCCAGCCGAACGTGACGGGCATTGCGCCCAGCTATGAAGAGAAACACTTCACGCCGGAAAGCAAACGGGGCAAGCTGCGTTTGATCGCCTCGTCCGACGGCCGCCAGGGTTCCGTGCTGATCCACCAGAATGCGGCCATCTACGCCAGCATCCTGCAGGAAGGAGAACAGGCCGAACATGCGCTGGACGAAGGCCGCCTTGCCTATGTGCACCTGATCCGCGGCAGCCTGGTCGTCAACGGCACGCCCTTGAAAGCGGGCGATGCGCTGAAATTGACGCAGGAAGCGGCCGTGATCATCACGCAAGCAGAGGACGCAGAGTTTCTGGTCTTCGATTTACCGAAATAATTGATAAATACAAAGAAAGAAAAAATCATGGAAAACAGAACCAACGTCTTGCTCCCCCTCGGCCGTGCCGCCCTTGGCGTGCTGTTCTTTGTCTCGGGCTTGCTGAAAATCGGCGGCTTTGCCGGTGTGGCCGGCTACATGGCCAGCCAGGGCTTGCCAATTGCCAATATTTTGCTGGTGGGCGTGATCGTCCTGGAAGTGGGCGGCGGCCTGCTGCTGATCACGGGCTGGCAGGCGCGCTGGGCGGCGCTGGCCCTGGCGCTGTTCCTGATCCCGACGACGCTCATCTTCCACGCCTTCTGGAGCGCCGATGCGGCCCACTTCCAGGACCAGCTGACGAACTTCCTGAAGAACCTGTCCATCTTCGGCGGCATGCTGTTGCTGGTGGAGCGCGGCTTTCGCCAGGCCAGATAAGGCCAAGGCCGCCTGACCGGACGGGCCCGTCATGGACGCGGCCCGCCCGGCCGGCAGCCTGTCACCGTTTTGTCATCAAGCTGACATGGCGCTGTCACATTCGACAACTATCATGCGGTTGCCTTTAAATCACGCAACCACAGGACATCGCAGCCCATGAACAAGCCCAACGATCTGGCCATCCGCGCCACCGATCTGAACGACATTGACAGCAACGCGTCCCACGACAACCATTTCAACAGCATCCTGAACGCCCGCCTGAGCCGCCGCAACTGGCTGCGCGGCAGCGCCGTCACGGCCGCTACCGCCGTCATGGGTTCGATGGGCCTGTCCGCTTGCGGCGGCGGCAGCGATGCGGCCGCCGTCACGCCGACGCCAACGCCGACGCCCGAAAAACTGCTGGCCTTCACGGCCGTGCCAAAAAGCCTGGCCGACATCGTGTCGGTGCCGGCCGGCTACACGGCCACCGCCCTGTATGCGCTGGGCGACTCGCTGCGCGCGGCCACGCCAGCCTACAAGAACGACGGCAGCGATACCGATTTCGACAACCGCGCCGGCGACCACCACGACGGCATGGAATACTACGGCCTGTCCGCCGCCGGCGCGCCGCTGGCATCCGGCGCCGAACGGGGCTTGCTGGCGATGAACCACGAAGCGACCACCGACGAAAAACTGTCCTCGCACTTCCTGCACGTGAATGGCGGCACCACCACGCTGCCGCGCCCCGCCGCCGAAGTCGACAAGGAAGTGGCCGTCCATGGCCTGAGCGTGGTGGAAGTCAAGAAGACGGGCAGCGCCTGGGCCACCGTCAACGATTCCGCCTTCAACCGCCGCGTCACGCCGCTGACGGATATCGAGCTTGCCGGCCCCGTGCGCGGCAACGCCCTCGTGGTGACCAAGTACTCGCCGACCGGCACCAAGACGCGCGGCACCATCAACAACTGCGGCACGGGCAAGTCGCCATGGGGCAGCTACCTGTCCGGCGAAGAAAACTGGGCCGGCTACTTCACGCGCTCGGCCACCGACAACGCCGCGCGCGGCGACAAATCCGTGGTGTCGCTGAACCGCTATGGCCGCAGCCAGGGCGGCGCCTCGCGCCACGGCTGGGAAACGGGCGGCAGCGACGACAAGTACGCGCGCTGGAACCTGAGCAAGACCGGCGCATCGGCCGATGGCAGCGACGACTACCGCAATGAGCTGAACGGCATGGGCTACATCGTCGAGATGGACCCGTACGACAAAACCAAGGCGATCCGCAAGCGCACGGCGCTGGGCCGCTACGCGCACGAAAGCGCCGCCTTCAGCGTACCGGCCGTGGGCCAGCAGCTGGCCGTCTACATGGGCGACGATTCGCGCAACGAATACATCTACAAATTCGTCACGGCCGCCGTCTGGGCCGCGGCGGACGCCAACCCGGCCGACCGTATCGCCACGGGCGACAAATACCTCGATTCGGGCAAGCTGTACGTGGCCAAGCTGGCCGCCGACGGCACCGGCCAGTGGATCGAGCTGGCCCTGTCGAACGCGCTGATCCAGGCGTACGGCGCCTACAAGTTCGCCGACCTGGCCGACGTGCTGGTCAACGCCCGCCTGGCGGCCGACGCCGTGGGCGCAACAAAAATGGACCGCCCGGAATGGTGCTCGGTCAACCCGGCCAACGGCGAGATCTATTACACACTGACCAATAACTCGAACCGCACCGTCAATCCGAGCGGCTCGTCGCAGCTGGCGCCGGACGGCGGCAACCCGCGCGCCTACACGGACATGAAGGGCAGCAGCGCGCAAAACGGCAATCCGAACGGCCATATCATCCGCTTCAAGGAAGGCACGGGCGCGGCGGCAGCCACCAGCTTTACCTGGGATGTCTACCTGTTCGGCGCCGAGAGCGGCGCCGACGCCAGCAAGATCAACCTGTCGAACCTGACGGCCGACCAGGATTTCTCGAGCCCGGATGGCCTCGCCTTCAGCCCCTACACGGGCATCTGCTGGATCCAGACCGACGATGGCGCGTACACGGACGTGACCAACTGCATGATGCTGGCCGCCATCCCCGGCAAGGTCGGCGACGGCGCCAAGTCCACCCTGAACTACGCCACGGCGGCAGGCGGCAACCTGGCCGTCGATACCTTCATCGGCAAGAAACCCACGGCCGACACGCTCAAGCGCTTCCTGGTGGGGCCGGTCGGCTCGGAAATCACGGGCATCAGCGAAACGCCGGACGGCAAGACCATGTTCATCAACATCCAGCATCCGGGCGAAAACACCAAGCTGGAAAATATCGGCGATCCGTCCAAGTACACGAGCCAGTGGCCGGCCAACGCCGGCTATGGGACTGGCAAGCGCCCCCGCTCGGCCACCATCGTGATCACCAAGAACGATGGCGGACGCATCGGCAGCTGACGTCCCGTGCCTGGCGGCGGCATCCGCCAGGCAAAGCCAGCCATCCATCCACCTTGTAAAAGGAGGAAGTGCCCCTAAGTAAGGTTCATCACCAGACATTGCAACGACCGAAAGGCAGCCGGGGAAAAACGTTTCCCTGCTTTTTGGTATGATGGCAAGGCGCGCCGGCACCGGAGTGGTGTCGCGCGCCTTTTATTTTTGACAATTACTTATATGAGCACAACCATGCAAAGCGGCGCAGACCTCCTGGCGACAGGCGAATTGGATTACACGACTTCCTGCGCACTGCCGACGCCGTGGGCCCAGTTCACCCTGCACGCCTTTGTCGAGCACGCCACGGGCAAGGAACACCTGGCCATGGTGCTGGGCGATATCGGCAACGGCGAGCCGGTGCTGGCGCGCGTGCATTCCGAGTGCCTGACGGGCGACGTGCTGTTTTCCCAGCGCTGCGACTGCGGCGCCCAGCTCGAAGGCGCCTTGAAACGCATCGCCGAGGAAGGCCGCGGCATCTTGCTGTACCTGCGCCAGGAAGGACGCGGCATCGGCCTGATCAACAAGATCCGCGCCTACCGCCTGCAAGAGGCGGGCGCCGACACGGTGCAGGCGAATGAACAGCTGGGCTTCAAGGCCGACGCGCGCAACTACACCTTGTGCAAGCCCATGTTTGCGCAATTCGGCATCGACAGCCTGCGCTTGATGACGAACAACCCGCGCAAGATCGCCGCCATGGAAGCGCTGGGCATCACGGTGGCCGAACGCGTGCCGCTGCTGGTCAACCGCAACGCCTTCAACCAGCATTACCTGAATACCAAGCAAAGCAAGCTGGGCCACATGATGACGCCGGAAACGGCGCCGGCGCTGGAAGACGGCGCCCTGTAATTGCCCGGCCGGCGCGCAGCGGCGCGCCCTCTGGGCGCCAGCGTCGCTCCTGCTCACGCACAAAGGATGCATGAAATTATCTAACTTCGCCTGCTTGCTGGCCTGCCTGTGCGCTGCCGCAGGCGCCCACGCGGCCCCCGCCGCTGCGACTCCTCCTGTAAAACCGCCGCCGGCCACCGCCGCGCCCGCCGCCACCGAACATGCGTCCCTGCCGCCGCCCTCGTCCGCCGCGCAAAAACTGTACACGGCCGCGCGCGCCGATATTTTGCAAGTGCGCGTGCTGCTGAAAAACGGCCGCACGCAATCGTCGGTCGGCTCAGGCTTCTTGATCGGCACGGGCAACCTGGTAGTGAGCAACTATCACGTCGTGTCGCAATTCGCCCTCGACCCGGACACCTATGTGGGCGAATGGGTCGACACCAGCGGCCAGCGGGGCAATGTGGAATTGCTGGCCGTCGACGTGCTGCACGACCTGGCCGTGCTGCGCGTGAACCGCCATGGCACGGGCTTTTTCAAGATGCCGGAGCCGCTGGCACCACTGACCCAGGGCCAGTACCTGTATTCGATGGGCAATCCGCTGGACCTGGGCTTCGCCATTTCGGAAGGTTCATACAACGGCGTCGTCACGCGCAGCTTCTACGACCAGCTGATGTTTACGGGACCGATCAATTCCGGCATGAGCGGCGGCCCCAGCGTCACGGCGAACGGCGACGTCGCCGGCGTGAACGTGTCGAAACGCCTCGATGGCGAACTCGTCAGTTTTCTCGTGCCGGCCCGCTATGCGCAGCAATTGCTGGCCAGGGTGGCGCAGCAAGGCAAGCCGCCGAAAGACTTCAAGCCGCTGGTGACGGCGCAGCTGCTGGCGCACCAGGAAGTCATGCTGGCGCGCCTGCTCGACACGCCGCTGAGCTTGAAAGCCATGGGGCCGTACCGCGTGCCCGTGCGCGAGTCGGACCAGATGCGCTGCTGGGGCCGCTCCAACGTCAAGTCCGACAAGCCCTATATGCTCGACAACACGAGTTGCGCCATGGAATCGGCCATCTTCATTTCCGGCGCCCTGCAGACGGGGCAAGTGTCAATGCGCCACGAATTCTTGCGCAGCAGCGAACTGGGCGCCCTGCGCTTTTCCGAGCTGGCCAGCGCCTCGTTCAAGAATGAAAGTTTCGGCAGCTACAAGAGCGCGCACCTGACGGGGCCCCATTGCACCGAACAGTTCGTCAAGAACAAGACCCTGCCCCTGCGCGCCGTCCTGTGCGTGCGCGCCTACCGCAAGTTTACGGGACTGTACGACTTTGCCCTGCTGGCGGCCAGCACCGATGAGCCACTCATGAGCCTGCAAAGCCGCATCGACGCGCGCGGCGTGTCGTACGCCAACGGCATGCGCGTCACGCGCACCTTCCTCGAAGCGCTGTCGCGGGAAAGCGGCCGCAAGCCATGAAGCCTCCCTATTACATCGAAGTCCTCGCCGAGAATGGCGAGGTACGGCAGCGCCAGCGGATGGAATCCCTGCCGATCCACATCGGCCGCGGCTACGACAACGACTTCATCCTCGACGACGCGCATACGGCGGCCCGGCACGCCATCGTCGAGGACGACGGCGCGGGCGGCCTGCTGCTGCGCGACCTGGGCAGCCAGAATGGCGTGGTCCACCGGGGCCAGCGCCAACTGCACGTGGCCTTGAGCGGCAACAGCATCGTGCGCCTGGGCCACACGCGCCTGCGCGTGCGCGCCAGCGACCATCCGGTGGCGCCTGAACTGGGCGATACCACCAGACATGACTGGGAAGGCTTGCGCCCCGCCGTCGCCGGCCTGGCCATGATCGGCGCCTCCGCCGCCTTCAGCAACTGGCTCAGCGATGCGGAAGCCTTCGACCCGATTTCCTACCTGATGATCATCGCCTACGCGCTGGCAGGCGGCCTCGTGTGGGCATCGATCTGGGCCGTGGCAAACCGCCTGTTCGGCCACGTGGCGCGCTTCGGCCGCCACCTGTTCATCATCGGCTGCGGCTTGCTGGCCATGGAAGTGTGGGAACTGGCAAGCAATGTGACGGCGTATGCATTCTCGCTGGAAGTGCTGACGCGCTACGGACGCCATATGTTCATCGTCATTGTATGCGCGATGATCTACTACCATTTGTGCACGATCAAACCGCAGCATCCGCGCCGCTTCGGCCTCGTTGCCGTCGTGCTGGCCATCCTTGGCTCGACCCTGATTTTACTGAGCAACCTGCAGATCAGCGGCCGCCTGGCCGACGAGGCCTACATGTCGGCGATCTACCCGCCTGCCCTGCGCCTGAGCCCGGATCACACGACGGACGCCTTCTTCCGCGGTGCGGCAGGCCTGCAGCGCGCCGTCGATGCCGAACGGGGCAAGGCGGCCAAGGGGGCCGACGAAGACGAGGACAACGGCGATTGACGCGCCGCCATGCAAAAAGCCCGCCGTGTCCTGACAGACCGGCGGGCTTTTTTACGTGCAGCACGCAGCGTTTCGCTGCCTGGAACCTGCGCTTAAAACTTCTCGTCCTGCGGGCGGCGCGCCGTGAAACCCAGCAGGCCCAGGCCGATCAGCAGCATGGCGTAGGTGCTTGGTTCCGGCACGGCCGACACCAGGCCGTCGTTGCTGGAAAAGCTGGCGAAATTGCTGTTGCCCGCCTTGAACTGGACTTGCTGGCCGCCATCGCAGCAGCCTTCCAGGCCATAGATGCTCAAGGTATGGTTGCCGGCTGACAAGGAGCTCGAACCGCTGAGGAACTGGCTGCCATTGTTGTAGTTACCTTCCCACCACATGTCGTTGCTCTTGAAGTCCAGCGCCACGCCGTCGAGGAACAGGGCGCCGCCGTTGCCGAAATCGACGCCGCTGCGGAAGCTCCAGGCGCCCGCGTCGGCCACGCTGACGCCAAAATTGATGACGGATTTGAAGGCGATGTTCGAGCCGCTGCCGAACAGGCCGCTGTTGTTGACGTTATCGTAGCTGGCAATCGTCGTCGCGCCATAGCTGGCGCCCGGCGTGGCCACGGCGGCATTCACCACGGACTGGTAAGCGGCGGCGGAGCTTTGCGCGCCAGCGTCCGAGTAGCCGGTGGAAACGGTAATGGTGCTGGCGTTCGCGTGGGCAAACACACCAGCGGCGATCAGGGACAGGGCAATTTTAGGCAAGTTTTTCATGATGGATATCCAGTCATCAATAAGTATTCAACGGGCGCAACAGGCGTGAGGGCGCTTGAGCTGAATACACGCTGCATTGTGGCGTGTCGGCGTAGCGCAGGAAGTGCAAGGATGAGCGGTCGGGGACGTGGCTGCCGCAAAACATCGCGGACTTGCGGCGTGCCATGGCGGCACTGCAAGCGTCCTGGAAAGGGTTCGGGTTCCCGGGACAAAACCAGACAGTTGACGGGTCAGGTGAAACGTTGAATCTATTTTATCTTAAATTCCCTGGAAGAAAAGTATTTTTCTTTTAGTCATGTAAGATACTTTTATGGCAAGCAGCCGAAAACAGGCTGGACAGCCCTGCCTGCACGGGCATTGGGCCCCTTGCGCGGCAGCCGGACGTGTCGCTCAAGCACCACAAGCGTGCGCGGCAGTGTCGCATCTTGCGCATTTCTTTTCGCACGCCGCTGCACCACGGGGCGAAACAGCGTGGCAAAATGTAGTCACGCTGCTATCTATCCGAACAGGGGGAAAGAGGAATGGTCGACCTGGAAGAACTACGCTATCTGGCACTGTCGTTTCCCGACACCACCGAGGAAGATCACCACGACCGTCCAGCCTTCCGCGTGGGCGGGAAGATCTTTGCCACCCTGCCCGACGACGAGCACATCAACGTGCTGCTCGATGCGGAAGCGGCGCATATCGCCACCGTCATCACGCCCTCCGGCTGCGAAAAACTGTGGTGGGGCGAACGCCTGGCCGGCATCACGGTATGCCTGGCCGATGCCGAGCTGGACATGCTGGCCGCCGCCCTGACGGCCGCCTGGCGGCGCAAGGCACCGAGCGACTTGGCCAAGACCATCTCGCCGACGGGGTAGTTACATCGGTAGTTACATTGGCCAATTGCGCAGCAGCAAGCCCACCATTTGCTGCAATTGCTCGCGCGATACGCCCGCCGCCGCCTGGATGGCCATGCCCTGCGACAAGGTCACGACGAAGCGCGCCTGCTGCTCCGGGCAGGAATCGGGCGGCAAATCCCCCTCCTCCTTCGCGCGCCGCAAACGGTCGCGCAGCTTGATTTCACCGCGCAGCCGGCGCGCAAACAATTCATCGCGGATCGGCAAGGCATCGTCGCTGCACGCCAGCGCCGCATTCACGCCCATGCAGCCGTGCGGGCCGTCCGGCATGGTTTGCGCGTCGACATACTGCGTCAGCAAGACTTCCACCACCTGGCGCGCCGTCGGCTGTTCCAGCGCCGCATCGAAAAAGCGCATGCGCGTGTCGCTGTAGCGCTCGAGCGCCTTGTGGAACAGCTGCTCCTTGTTGCCGAAGACGGCATACAGGCTGGGCCGGTTCATGCCCATGGCTTTCGTCAATTCCGGCAAGGAACTGCCTTCATAGCCTTTTTCCCAGAATACCTTCATGGCGCAATCGAGCGCTTCGTCCGCATCGAAGGTGCGCGGCCGGCCCGTTTTCGCCTTGCCCTCTTGCTCTTTTTTATCTTGTTTCATACCGTTCGGTAAAAAATTATTGACAACACTGTCTGCCTGCCCTGATTATATACCGACCGGTTAAAAACCTCCCGGCTTTTCAGGAACCTCACATGCAAACACTTTCCAACGCTACTGGCGACGATACCACCGTGGCGCCCTGGCTGGCGGTATTATCCGTCGGCATCGGCGCCTTTGCCCTCGTCACTTCCGAATTCCTGCCCGTCGGCCTGCTGCCCGCGATGGCGGCCGAACTGGCCATCAGCAAGGGCCAGGCGGGGCTGATGATCACCACGCCCGGCATCGTCGCCGCGTTTGCCGCCATTCTCGTCACCGTCGGCTCGGGCCGCCTGGACCGCCGCATCGTGCTGCTGGCCCTGACGGCCCTGCTGGTCGCGTCGAACCTGCTGGTGGCGCTGGCGCCGTCATATGGCTGGATCTTGCTGGGGCGCGCCCTGCTGGGCGTGGGCGTGGGCGGCTTCTGGGCCATCGGCAGCGCCATCGGGCCGCGCCTGGTGGCGCCGCAACATGCGTCGCGCGCCATGTCCATCATCTTCGCCGGCGTCTCGCTGGGCACGGTGGCGGGCGTGCCGGCCGGCGCGCTGGTGGGCGAACTGGTCGGCTGGCGGGTCGCCTTCGGCGCGGCCAGCGCCATCGCCGTGCTGGTCTTTATTGGCCAGCTGTTGCTGCTGCCCAGGTTGCCGCCCACGCAAGCCGTCCGCTTGCGCCAGCTGCCGATGATCTTCGGCATCCGCAAGGCCAGGCTGGGCCTGATCGCCACGGCCATGCTGTTCACGGGCCAGTTCGCCGCCTACACGTATATCGCACCGTTCCTCACGCAGATTTCTCACCTGGCGGCCGGCACGGTCAGCGCCATGCTGCTCGTGTACGGCGCTGCCGGCTTCATCGGCAACCTGGTGGGCGGCTGGGCCGCCGGCCGCTACGAAAGGGCCGCGCTGATGGCAACGGGCGCCGTGCTGGGCGTGTCCACCTTGGCCCTGGCCGCGCTGGGCAGCCATGCGCTCACGGCGATGCTGCTGGTGGCCGTCTGGGGTTTCGGTTTCGGCGCCATGCCGATTGCCGTGCAGACGTGGATGTTCAAGGCGGCGCCAGAACTGATGGAAGGCAGCAGCGCGCTGTTTGTTGCCATTGTGCAAGTATCGCTGGCGTCGGGCGCCTTGCTCGGCGGCATGGCCGTCGACCGGCTGGGCGTGTCCAGCGCGATGGTGGTGGGCGGCGCGTTCGCCCTCGCCTGCGCGCTGACAATCGCGCTCTTCGGCAAGCCGCGCGCCAGCGCCAAGGCCGGCGCGGCCTGCGCCGCCTCGTAGGTATCAGATGCGGCCGCGCCTGAATTCCCCGAGGAACTTCGTCACTTCGGCCGCCATCATCACGACATCCGCATCGCCGTGATACGCATACAGGAAGGGCGTGCCGCCCAGGCGGTCCGTCAGCTTGGCAAAGAGTAAAAAGCGGCTGCCCAGCGGGTAGCGCTGCAAGTCCGACAGGCGGCGCGAGCACTGCACCGCCAGCTCCGGCGAAAAAGCCTGGCCCGGCACGGGGCGGATTTCCACGCGGCCGTGTATGTCGCGCGATTCGACGGCAACGTGCCGGTATGCATAAGTATCACGGGCCATGCCGCCACCTTGAATGAAGTAAAGGCGCCATCTTAAGCGAAGATGGCGCCTGGAGTGCTACTGCAGCACGATGCGCAGCAAACGGCCATTGTCTTCATCCGTCAGCGCATACAGGTAGCCGTCCGGCCCCTGGCGCACGTCGCGCACGCGCGCGCCGATGGCCAGGCGGTCCTGCCCCGTCACCTTGCCGTTCGCATCGACGGCGATGCGGCGGATATCCTTGGCCGCCAGGCCGCCGCTGAAGATGCTGCCGCGCCAGGCACCAATCTTGTCGCCCGTGTAGACGGCCAGCCCCGACGGGGCCGGCGACGGCACCCAGGCTACGCTGGGATTGAGCATGCCCGCCACCTCATGCTTGCCGACCGGTTCATGCGTCGTATAGTCGGCGCCATAGCTTTGCAAGGGCCAGCCGTAGTTGCCGCCCGCCACCACGAGGTTCAGCTCGTCGCCGCCGTATGGCCCGTGTTCCGTGGCCCACACGCGGCCGGAAACAGGATCGAGCGCCAGGCCCTGCACGTTGCGGTGGCCATACGACCAGATTTCCGGCAAGGCCCCCTTGGCGGCCAGCGGATTGCCGGGCGCCGGCTTGCCGTCTTCCGTCAGGCGCAGGATGGAGCCCTGGTGCGTGGCCAGGTTTTGCGCCTGCTCGCGCGCCAGGCGGTCGCCTATGCGCAGCGGCGGATTGCCGCCATCGGCCACGCTCATCAGCAAAGTGCCGTCCGGCAGCCACAGCAGGCGCGAACCGAAATGCTGGCCGCCGCTCTTGTCGGTGGACACCTTGAACAGGGTCTGAATGCCCGTCACCTTCTTGCCGTCGAACACGCCGCGCACCAGGGTCGTGCGGTTGGCGTCATTGTTGCCCGTGGACACCGTCATGTACA
Organism: Janthinobacterium sp. GW460-12-1-14-LB5; assembly: GCF_059423585.1. Classification (NCBI taxonomy): domain Bacteria; kingdom Pseudomonadati; phylum Pseudomonadota; class Betaproteobacteria; order Burkholderiales; family Oxalobacteraceae; genus Janthinobacterium; species Janthinobacterium sp. GW460-12-1-14-LB5. The sequence continues at coordinate 231,348 of NZ_JBWKYD010000003.1, forward strand.
CGCGCGGATGCGGCTTGCCCGCATCCTGCGGATGCAGCACGATATCGAGCAAGCCGCCCTGCCCGCCCGTAAACACCTTGGGCATGCCTTCCAGCGCCACGTCGGCAAAAGTCTTGCCATTGAGCAAATGCAAGGTCCCCTGCTTGCTGGTGACGAGCGCGCGCCCCTCGCCCAGCCAGGCGATGCCCCACGGCTGGCGCACGCCCTGCGCGACAGTCTCGGCCTTCCAGCCCTGTCTTGCGGCGGGCGGCTCGCCCGTCGCTTGCAGTTCGGCGTGGGCGGGCACGGCGCAAGCGGCGAAGGCTCCCAGCAGCAGTGCGGTGGCAAGGTATGTGCGCTTGATGGTTGGCATCCCGGATTCTCCTGTGTCGGCTATGAAAAAGGGCGGCCGGGATGGTCTGTGCCATCGCGCCGCCTTCTAAAAATAGCACAGATTGCCAGGCGGGCGCGCCGCCTGACAGCGACTATCAACGATAAATCAGATGGTACTTGACGCGCGGCGTGTTTTTCTGTGCGCCACCGGTCTGCACCAGCGCCACAGGCTCGCCAGCGGCCGTATGGAAGATGCCGATGCCATAACTTTGTTCGCCGCCAATGACGGGCAAGGTGACGCTGCCATCAGGGAACAACAACTCGCCACTGAAACGCTTGTAGCTGGCTTGATATGTCGCATCACTGCCGAGATAGCCGAGGCCATCGCGTTCCATCACCAGTGCCTCCGCCTTGACGGGCGAATAGCTCATCGACAACACACCATTGTTCGTATTACTCAGAGCGAAGCGACCAACGTACACGAGCGTATCAGACTTGAAGTAGGTCCCACTTGCCGTGAACAACAGATCTTCGCTGGCAGACAAGAAAAACGGTGCTGCCATCGGGATTGGATGCGGCATGAAAATAGAGTAGGACGTTTGCAGAATATAGCCTCGCTGCGAATCAACGAGAAAATCCGAAGGCTGAAACAAGGGCTCGTCATTGATAGTGACGAGTCCCTTGTTCAGCGATGCCACGAATATGCCTCGCATCTCACCATAAAAACCTCCGCGCGTGGTTTTCTTCTCTACAAGCTGGCCAGTGCGTGCGTTGAAGCCTTCCAGTACTGGCTCTCTCACCGAGCCCTTGGATTGACCGGCTAAAAAGACGATGCCCGCATCGGTCGTAAACACTTCCGTCTGCGAGCCGGCTGTGCCGGTCGAACGCAGCAGTTTCCCCGCTTCCAGATCAATCAGGCTAACCACCCCCTCATGCAGCACACCGGCCAGTTTCCCGTCAGCACTCAAACTGAATGACTTCACGGCGGCAGGCAAACTGATACTACTGAAAGTGCCATCGACGGGATTGATAATTTTTAAGGTATCGGGATTTGGCGTCGCCACGATCAGGCGGTCCAGCCCCTTGCTGTAACGCGCCTCCAGCGGCCTGAACGGCAGTGCCACGACACTGTAAGTCGGAACGATCACATTGAGCTTCAGGTAGGCCACCGCCGTTTGCCGGCCACTGGTGACCGTCATCGATAGCACATACGGGCCGGTCACGTCTGGCGTGAATGACGGCACCACGGCCGTCGCTGCCCCGATCACCGCGACGGAACCAGCCGGCCCGCTGTCAACAGCCCAGGTATAACTGAGCTTGCCGCCCCCATCGCCGTAGCTCAGGATGCCGCTGGTCACCACCGGCTGGCCAACGGGCACGGTTTGATTGTCACGACTGATGACAGCGACCGTGCCCTGGATCACGCCACTTGGAATCGTGTTACTAGCATCAAACTGGTACACGGTCTCGGCATAGGCACCCTTGCCGTCCGCGCCGCGGGCGCGCACTTTGTACAGGCCCAACACGTCCGGCGAGAAACGCGCCGTTTGATCCGCGACAAACAGCGTGGCGCTGCTACCGGCCGGCTTCTGGATCAGCTCCCACGTTGTGGTCACCTTGTCGCCGTCGGCATCGGTGCTGCCCGTGGCGTCGAGCACGATGCCGGAACCTGCCGAGACGCTCACGGCATCCTTCACGAGCGGTTGCGCCGTAAACGTCGCATTGACCACCACCACCGCATTCGGTACCCGGTTATTCACCAGCACGGTAGCATTCTTTTCTGCAAAGCCGCCCTTGCCATTCGTCACGCGCAACTTGAAGACATACGTGCCCAGGGCGTCGGGCTGGAAGTTCAGCTTGGGGGTCGCGACAGCGCCCATGTTCAAGCCGCTGCCGGCAGGTTTGGAAACCATGCTCCAGGCAAAACTCAGCGTCCCGCCGTCGCTATCCTTGCTGCTACCGGCATCGAGTTCAATCTGCCCGCCCATGCTGCCGACGGCATCGGCGCCTTCTGCTGCCGCCGAAACGGCACCGGCAAACAGGATGGCAGGCTGCGGCACGGCCGCTACGGGCGGCGGCGCAGTTTCACTGCCACCGCCACCGCCGCCACATCCGGCCAGCATGGCCATGGCCAGCACACCAGTCCCCAACCAGCGCACGACTGGTCCCTGCATACGACTACGCATATGATTCCGTTCTCTCAATATTTCCCATGGTTATAAAGTGACGTCTTGTCGCGTCCGAAAAAACGGACAAATATTATCATGACAATAACGTTAAACTTTCACCAAATTCCACCTTGGAAATATTAATTTTCAGGAATCATTAAAAAGGTACGGCAGAGTTAGCTCAGGCGCGCAGCAGCAAGGCCACGGCTTCGGCCGCGATGCCCTCTTCGCGGCCCAGGTAGCCGAGCTTTTCATTCGTCTTGGCCTTGATGTTGACCTGGCCCACGGTCACGCCCAGGTCTTCGGCCACGTTGGCGCACATGGCGGCGATGTGCGGCGCCATTTTCGGACGCTGGGCGATGATGGTGGCGTCGATATTGCCGATGATATAACCGGTCGCCTGCACGCGGCGCACGGCTTCGCGCAGCAGGGTGCGAGAATCGGCACCCTTGAATTGCGCGTCCGTGTCGGGGAAATGGCGGCCGATGTCGCCCAGCGCGGCGGCGCCGAAGATGGCGTCCGTAATCGCGTGCAGCAGCACGTCCGCGTCGGAATGGCCCAGCAAGCCCAGGTGATGGGGGATTTTCACGCCGCCGATGATCAGGTCGCGGTGCTCCACGAGCGCGTGGCAGTCATAGCCCTGGCCGATGCGGAAAGGCAGTACGGGTGTCGTTGTGTTCATGCAGGTCTCTTTCAAATGCGGGGATTAGCCAGGTACAGCTCGGCCGTGTGTATGTCGCGCGGCAAGGTCACCTTCAGGTTGCGCGGGTGGCCTTCGACCAGTTTCGGCGCCAGGCCCAGCGCTTCGACGGCGCTGGCGTCGTCCGTGATCGCCAGCGGATCGGGCGCTTCGGACAAGGCCCGGTGCAGCAGCGCATAGCTGAACATTTGCGGCGTCTGCGCCAGCCACAGGCCGTCGCGCGGCACCGTCTGCGCCGACAGGCTGCCCGGCCCGGCCCGCTTGACGGTGTCGACCACGGGCAAGGCCAGCAAGCCGCCGGCCGGGTGTTCGCCGACTTCGGTAATCAGTTTTGCGATCAGCGCCGGCGTCAGGCCGGGACGGGCCGCGTCGTGCACCAGTACCTGGTCATGTGCGGCCAGGCTGCCGTGCAAGGCTTGCAGGGCGTTCAATATCGTCTCCATGCGCGTGGCGCCGCCGCAGCGCAGCACAGTGACGCCCTGCTCCGGCACGACCGTGTCAATCACGCCATCCTCCGCGCTGACGACGATGTACGTATGCGCGATCAGGGGGCTGGCGAGAAAGGCGTCGAGCGCGTGGCGCAGCATGGGCTTGCCGGCGATCGGTAAATATTGCTTGGGACTGCCCGCCTCCATGCGCGCACCCACGCCGGCGGCGGGGATCAGCGCAAAGTAGCGGATGGTGTTCGGTGCTGCTGTCATGCCATTCCTTGTCTAGTTGGCCGGCGCGGCCTTGCCTGCCAGGATGTTCTGGATTTCGCCCTTGCACGCCTTGCCCAGGCGCGCATATTCTTGCGGAGAATCAATGGCGGCCTGCAAGGCTTCCACCTTGCGCATTTCCGCCTTGATATACGGCAACCAGCCCGTATCGATTTCGCGCGCCAGTGCCGCCTTGGCCGTGCCGCTGGGCGCATACAGGGGCCGCGCCTCGAAGCGTTTGTCCAGCGCGGCGCGCACGGTCTTTTCCACGCGCGGCAAATGTTCCATATAGGTCTTCATGTGCCGCAGCTCGTGCGCAAGTATCTCATCATACGCGCACGTGCCGGGGGCAAACTCGCGGCCGATGTAGATCACCACGGGCGCATACGTCAGGCTCACGGTAATTTGCGGCGCCACGCATTCATAGCCGCTGGCCGGGTCTTGCAGCATGGGGCCGGCCAGGGCGATGGCCACCCGAGAATCCGTCTTGGTCAAGCCCAGCACCCAGGTGTTCGCGCGCGCCGTGCCCTTCATCACCGTCAGGGCCTTGTACGGCAAGTGCGTGTCGATGCTGTAGCCGTTCTGCTGCGCCGTCAGCACGGACACCGTCTTGCTGATCGTGTCTTCGCAACGCACCTGGAACGGCGTGCGCGCCTGCGCCTGCGCACCCCAGGTGACACAGGCGAGCAGCAGAAAAAGCGCCGTGCGCATGCGCTGGATCAAGCCGGCTGCCAGGCGCCGCTGGTAATCTTGTCGAGCCAGAAGATGCCGATGACGGTTTTCACGTCCGTGATCGTGCCATCCCTGACCCAGTCGAGCAGCTGCGGCACGGTGGCCGTAAACGTTTCGAGGAATTCGCCCTCGTCGAGCTGGCGTTCGCCGGCCACGAGTCCCCGCGCCAGAAACAGTTCCAGGTGCTCGTCGGAATACGCGATGGCGTTGTGGATGGTGGAAACGAATTGCCAGTCGGTCGCCGTGTAGCCCGTCTCTTCCAGCAGTTCGCGCTGGGCGCAAGCCAGGTGGGCCTCGCCCGCATCGATCTTGCCGGCCGGGAACTCAATGAACACGCGATCGAGCGGATAGCGGTACTGGCGTTCCATCAGCACCGTGCCGTCGTCGAGCAGGGGCAGGATGACGACGGCGCCCGGATGCAGGATGAATTCGCGCACCGTCATCTTGCCGTCCGGCAGCGCAACACGGTCGCGCTGCACGCGCAGGAAGCCGCCCTGGTAGACGAGTTCGCCGTCCACCTTGGTCTCAGTTAAATTCGTATCCATGCGTTCAGTATCCATACGTTGATTATGCTCAATAAAAAAAAACGGCGCCAGAGGCGCCGCTTTCGGAGGATGGTGCCTAACGGCGTTTACGCAGATAACGAGTCACAAAACCTGGGAAGGCCAGCACCAGGAACAGGCATCCCGTGATGGCATAGAACTCCCACGTCTGCGGGAAACCGTTGCCGATGCGCGCTTCGAGCGCGAATGCCGCGGCGCCGACGATGAAGTACAGAATCACCATCTCCAGCAGGCGCAGCGCCAGCGGCTTGCGCCAGCCTTTGCCCCCGTCTGCCTGCGCCGCCTTTTTCAGCGGCACGGCGGCAAACAGTTTCTCGTTCAGGAAAGGCAGGTTGGCGCCCACAATGCCCAGGGCGATCACCAGCCAGCTCGAAGCGGTCACATCCATCGGTCAGGACGCCAGGGTCTTGGTGATGGCCGTCGCGCAGGCAGCCAGGATGCTGTTAGGCATCACACCGAGGGCCAGGACGAACACGCCGTTCAGGGCCAGCACGACGCGCATGTCGCCATGCACGACCAGCGCATTGCTGTCGCTCGGCTCGTCGAACCACATCATCTTGACGACGCGCAGGTAGTAGAAGGCGCCGATCAGCGAGAACAGCACGGCGGCGATGGTCAGCCACAGCTGGCCCGTGGCCAGCACCGATGCCAGCACCGAGTACTTGGCCATGAAGCCCATCAGCGGCGGCACGCCGGCCAGCGAGAACATGAACAGGGTCATCACCAGCGCGAAGATCGGGCTGCGTTTGCCCAGGCCCTTGAAATCGGCCAGTTCGTCTGCTTCGAAACCATTACGTGCCAGCAACATGATCACGCCAAAGGTACCCAGGGTGGTGAACACGTAGGTGATGACGTAGTACATCGAGGCGCCGTAGGCGGTGGCTGCGCCGGCCGCGTTGAGCGTGTTGTTCGGCGCGTCGACGGTGCCGGACAGCAAGCCCAGCAGCACGAAGCCCATTTGCGCGATGGTCGAGTACGCCAACATGCGCTTCAGGTTGGTTTGCGCGATGGCGGTGAAGTTACCGATGGCCAGCGACATCACGGCCAGCACCAGCAGCATTTGCTGCCAGTCATGCGCCATCGGCAGCAAGCCTTCGGCCAGCAAACGCAGGGTGATGGCGAAGGCGGCCAGTTTCGGCGCCGCGCCCAGCAGCAGGGTCACGGCCGTCGGCGAACCTTGATACACGTCAGGCACCCACATGTGGAATGGCACGACGCCCAGTTTGAAGGCCAGGCCGGCTACGAGGAACACCAGGCCGAAGACCATGATGGTGCCGTTGGTCTTGCCGTTTTCCAGCGCCACGCGCAGTTCGCCCAGGTCCAGCGTGCCGGACGCGCCGTACAGCATCGAGATACCGTACAACATGAAACCGGAAGCCAGTGCGCCCAGGATGAAGTATTTCATGGCCGCTTCCGTGGCCTTGGCATTGTCACGGCGCAGAGCGATCAGTGCGTACAGCGACAGCGACATCAGTTCCAGACCCAGGTAGATGATCAGGAAGTTGTTGGCCGAGATCATGATCATCTGGCCCAGCAGTGCAAACAGGGCCAGCACGTAGAACTCGCCGCCCAGGTTGCCCGACAGCATGCTGCGGTCGGTGGCATAGGCACGCGAGTAGATCAGGGTCAGCGCCACGGCGCCGTACGAGAACAGTTTCAGCAACTGCGACATCGGGTCCGACACGAACATGTTATGGAACGTGTAGACGGTGGTGCCCGCATTGAAGTCGCCCACGGTCAGCAAGGCGCAGCCGGCCAGGGTCAGCAAGGCCAGCACGTAAGTGATCGAACGCTTCGCCGCAGGCAAGAACATATCGATCAGCAAGAGCGCCGACGTGGCGATCAGCAGAAAGATTTCCGCGTACAGCGGTACCAGATTAGGTGCATTAGTCATGTTATCGGTCTTCTATTTAAGGCAACTTGCTGGTGGCGACATGCTGCAGCAGGTCGGCAACCGAAGTTTGCATCGTGTCGGTGAACGGGGCTGGGTACAGACCCATCACGAGCACGGCGATGGCCAGCACGGCAAGCATGAAGAATTCACGTTTGTTGATGTCGGTCAATTCGGCCACGTGCTTGTTCTTGATCTTGCCGAACACCACGCGCTTGGCCATCCACAGCGAGTACGCCGCGCCCCAGATCAGTGCCGTTGCAGCCAGCAAGCCGATCCAGAAGTTGAATTTCACCGCGCCCAGGATCACCATGAACTCGCCGACGAAGCCGGACGTGGCTGGCAGACCGCAGTTGGCCATCGAGAACAGCACGAAGAAGGCGGCAAATTTCGGCATGCGGTTCACGACGCCGCCGTAGTCGGCGATGTTGCGGGTATGCATGCGGTCATACAGCACGCCGATGCACAGGAACATCGCGCCGGAAATGAAGCCGTGCGAAACCATCTGCACGATACCGCCCTGCACCGAGATGTCGTTGAACATGAAGAAGCCCAGGGTGACGAAGCCCATGTGCGCGATCGACGAATAGGCGACCAGTTTTTTCATGTCGGTTTGCACCAGGGCAACCAGACCGATGTAGATGACGGCGATCAGCGACAAGGCGATCATGAAGCCCGACAGGTAGTGGCTGGCGTCCGGCGTGATCGGCAGCGAAAAACGCAGGAAGCCGTAGGCGCCCAGTTTCAGCATGATGGCGGCCAGCACGGCGGAACCGCCCGTCGGCGCTTCCACGTGGACGTCCGGCAACCACGTGTGAACCGGGAACATCGGCACCTTGACGGCAAACGCCATCAGGAAGGCCAGGAAGATGAAGATCTGTTCATTCATCGTCAGCTTGAACGCGTGCCAGGCCAGGATGTCGAAGGTGCCCGACACATTGCGCAGGTAGATGATGGCAACCAGGGTCAGCAGCGAACCGAAGAAGGTGTACAGGAAGAACTTGAACGACGCGTACACGCGGTTCGAACCGCCCCAGATACCGATGATGATGAACATCGGGATCAGGGTTGCTTCAAAGAAGAAGTAGAACAGCAAGCCGTCCAGCGCGCAGAACACGCCGATCATCAGGCCCGACAGGATCAGGAAGGAGCCCATGTACTGGGCGATGCGCTTCTCGATCACTTGCCAAGCAGAAATAACGACGATGACGGTGATGAAGGCCGTCAGTGGCACGAACCACAGGGACAGGCCGTCGATACCCAGCGAGTACCAGATATTGAAGGTTTCAATCCACGGTGCTTTTTCGACGAATTGCATGCCGTGTGCGGCGTTGTCGAAATGCTGGATCAGCGGCAAGGTGCACAGCATGCTGAGCACGGCGCCAGCCAGCGACAGCCAGCGGGTAAAGCCCGCTTTGCTGTCACGGCCGAGAGCCAGGATCAGGACGCCGCAAATGATCGGCACCCAGATCGACAGACTCAGGTAAGGAGGTAGTGTAGAAATCGTAGACTGCATCATGGTTCTCAGTATTCTTTTATCAGGTCAGCTTACTTAGCGGGCCAGAATGGCAGGAAATAGATCAGGAAGCCCAGCACGCCCAGGATCATCACGAATGCATAGTGATAGATGTAGCCGGTCTGCAACACTCGCGACAGCGAGGACAGCCAGGCGACGACCTTGGCGCTACCGTTGACCAGCAGGCCATCGATCAGCTTCTTGTCACCGAAGTTCCACAGGCCATTACCCAGCAAGCGGGCACCGCCGGCGAACACGACTTCATTGAACTTGTCCATGTAGTACTTGTTGTCCAGCAGGGTGTGGATCGCGTGGAACTTGGCAAAGAACCAGGCCGGCACACGCGGGTTGACCATGTAGCAGTAGTAGGCTGCCACCACGCCGGACAATGCCAGCCAGAACGGTGCCGTCGACAGGCCGTGCAGCGCCATCGCCATTGCGCCGTGGAATTCATGCGACAACTCTTCCATCGCTGGATGGTTTTCGCCGACAAAGATCACGCCCTTGAAGAAATCGCCATGCAGCATCGGGCCGATCGTCAGGTAACCGATGATGAGCGACGGGATCGCCAGCATCACCAGCGGGAACCACACGACGAACGGGGATTCATGCGGCTTCTGGCCAGGTTCCAGACCGTGGTGCGCGTGGTCGTCTTCCTCTTCTTCATGGTGGTCGTCATGTGCGTGGGCATCATGCTTCGCAGCAGGCGCGTGGTGGTCGTCATGACCGTGCGCATGCGCCTGGCCGAAACGTTCCTTGCCGTGGAAGACGAGGAAATACATGCGGAACGAGTAGAAGGCGGTAACGAACACGCCAGCCAGCACGGCGAACTGGGCAAAGCCAGCGCCCCAGATGTGCGTCGCTTCGACGGCTTCGATGATGCTGTCTTTCGAGTAGAAACCGGAGAACAGCGGCGTGCCGATCAGGGCCAGCGAACCGACCAGGGAAGTGATCCAGGTGATCGGCATGTACTTGCGCAAGCCGCCCATGTTGCGGATATCCTGGTCATGGTGCATGCCGATGATGACGGAACCGGCGCCCAGGAACAGCAGTGCCTTGAAGAATGCGTGCGTCATCAGGTGGAACACGGCCACGGAGTACGCGGACGAACCGAGCGCCACGGTCATGTAACCGAGCTGCGACAGTGTCGAGTAAGCAACAACGCGCTTGATGTCGTTCTGGATGATGCCCAGGAAGCCCATGAACAGCGCCGTGATGGAGCCGATCACCAGGATGAAGGACAGTGCCGTGTCGGACAGTTCGAACAGCGGCGACATGCGCGAGACCATGAAGATACCGGCCGTCACCATCGTCGCGGCGTGGATCAGTGCCGAAATCGGGGTAGGACCTTCCATCGAGTCAGGCAGCCACACGTGCAGCGGGAACTGCGCCGATTTGCCCATCGCGCCGATGAACAGGCAGATGCAGGCAACGGTCAGCAGGGCCCAGTCGGTGCCTGGCAGGCTCAACAGCGCCAGTTCGTCTTTCTTGGCGAACACTTCCTGGTAGTTCATGGTGCCGGCGTAGGCCAGCAGCAGGCCGATGCCCAGGATGAAGCCGAAGTCGCCCACGCGGTTGACGAGGAAAGCCTTCATGTTGGCCACGATGGCCGTCGGACGCTGGTACCAGAAACCGATCAGCAGGTAGGAGACCAGGCCCACGGCTTCCCAACCGAAGAACAGCTGCAGGAAGTTGTTGGCCATGACCAGCATCAACATCGAGAACGTGAACAGCGAGATGTAGGCGAAGAAGCGGTTGTAGCCTTCGTCATCCTTCATGTAGCCGATCGTGTAGATATGCACCATCAGGGAGACGAAGGTGACCACGCACATCATCATCGCCGACAGCGAATCGATCTGGAAGCCCACTTCCATCTTCAGGGTGCCGATCGTCATCCAGTTATAGATCGTGCCATTGAATGTCGCGCCATCCATCACTGCCAGCAATGTCTGCACGGACAGGATGAACGCAATCAGTACGCCCAGGATCGTCGCGGTATGCGACGTCTTGCGTCCGACCAAATTACCCAGGAACTGGGTGCCAAGCAAGCCTGCAATCGCGGCACCGGCCAGCGGCGCCAGCGGTACGGCAAGAAGGAGGTTAGGGTTGAGGAGTTGCCCCGCCATGATGAACCTTAATCGTTATTATTCGAGAGATCGAGTCTGAAAAACATCAGCCTTTGAGGCTGTCCAGGTCTTCGACGTTGATGGTATCCAGATTACGGAACATCACCACCAGAATAGCCAGACCGATAGCCGACTCAGCGGCGGCAACCGTCAGGATGAAGAAAACGAAGATCTGACCGGCCGCGTCGCCCATGAAATGGGAGAACGCGATGAAATTCATATTCACCGCCAGCAGCATCAATTCGATTGCCATCAGCAATACGATGATGTTCTTGCGGTTCAGGAAAATACCGACGATCGAGATTGCGAACAGGATCGCGCCCAGGACCAGAAAATGTGTGAGCGATAATGTCATGGTGCCTCCTTAACTTCCGGCTCAGCCGCAGGACGCTCGACAACCGCGTCCATCTTGATGATCTTCAGGCGGTCGTTGCGCTTGACGCGCACGGCATCGCCTGGAGCAAAATGCTTGGTGTCCTTGCGTTTGCGCAAAGTCAGTGCGACCGCGGCAACGATGGCCACCAGCAGCACGACGGCGGCGATTTCGAAGGCGAACACATATTTGGTATAGATCAACAGGCCCAGTTCCTTGGTGCCGCCCAGGTTGACGTTCACTGGCGCGATGCTCGGCGCAAAGTTGCGGAAACCGTGCCACAGGACGGCGGCCATTTCCAGCACGATGATCACGCCCACCGTCACGGACAGTGGCAAGTAGCCCCAGAAGCCTTCGCGCATGCGGTCGATATTGATATCGAGCATCATGACCACGAAGAGGAACAGCACCATCACGGCGCCGACGTATACCAATACCAGCACGATGGCCAGGAATTCAGCTTGCAGCAGCATCCAGATGCCCGCTGCCGAGAAGAAGGACAGTACCAGGAACAGTACTGCGTGGACCGGATTACGGGCCGTGATGACGCGCGTCGCTGCCAGAATCAAGATCAGCGCGAAGGCGTAAAACAAAATTGTTTTAAAGTCCATAAAAAACCCAATAGACGTACAGATGAACGAGGGGCGCGCCGCAGCCAGTGGCTGCGGCGCATCCATCAGCGATAAGGTGCGTCGGCGGCGCGCGCAGCGGCGATGTCATTTTCATAACGATCACCTACGGCCAGCAACATCTCTTTCGTGTAATACAAATCCCCGCGTTTCTCGCCGTGGTATTCCAGGATTTGCGTCTCGACGATCGAATCGACCGGGCAGGACTCTTCGCAGAAACCGCAGAAGATGCACTTGGTCAAGTCGATATCGTAACGCGTGGTACGGCGCGAACCGTCGTCACGCTGTTCCGATTCGATCGTGATGGCCATCGCCGGGCAAACCGCTTCGCACAGTTTGCAGGCGATGCAACGTTCCTCGCCGTTCGGGTAGCGGCGCAGCGCGTGCAAGCCACGGAAACGCGGCGAGATCGGTGTCTTCTCTTCCGGGAATTGCACCGTGATCTTGCGCGAAAACATGTACTTGCCTGTCAGCGCCATGCCCTTGATCAGCTCGCCTAACAAGAGGCTGCTGAAGAAATCTTTTACCTTATCCATTCGTATGCACTCTCTTACTTCCAAATATTCCAGGATGTCTGCATCCAGGCAGCGACGAAGACCAGGTAGACCAGCGTCAACGGGATAAACACTTTCCAGCCGAGGCGCATGATCTGGTCATAACGGTAGCGTGGGAACGTACCGCGTACCCAGATGAACACCGACACGATGAAGAAGGTCTTGGCGAACAGCCAGAAGAAGCCGCCGAAACCACCCCAGAACTCAAGGAAAGCAAATGGTGCGGACCAGCCACCGAGGAACATGATCGAAGCCAGGGCGCCGATCAGGATCATGTTGGCGTATTCGGCCAGCATGAACATGGCGTAGGCCATGCCCGAATATTCAACCATGTGGCCGGCCACGATTTCCGACTCGCCTTCGACGACGTCGAACGGGTGGCGGTTGGCTTCAGCCAGGCCCGACACCAGGTAGATGACGAACATCGGCAGCAGCGGCAGCCAGTTCCACGACATGAAATTGACGCCCTTGTCGGCGAAGAAGCCGATTTGCTGGCCGCCGACGATGTCGATGAAGTTCAGGCTGCCCGAGACCATCAGCACGATGACCATCACGAAGCCCATCGGGATTTCATACGAAATCATCTGTGCCGAAGCGCGCATGGCGCCCATGAACGAGTACTTCGAGTTCGAAGCCCAGCCGGCGATGATGATGCCGTAGACTTCCATCGAGGTAATTGCCAGCAGCATCAGCAAGCCGGCGTTGACGTTGGCCAGCACGGCTTGCGGACCGAAGGGCACGACCGACCAGGCGGCCAGGGCCGGCATGATGGTCATGATCGGACCGATCACGAACAGGCCCTTGGCGGCCTTGGACGGGATGATGATCTCTTTGAACAAGAGTTTCAGCGCATCGGCGATCGGTTGCAGCAAGCCCAAGGGGCCGACGCGGTTCGGGCCGACGCGGATCTGGATCCAGCCGATCAGTTTGCGTTCCCACAAGGTCAGGTAGGCAACCAGGCCCATCAGCGGCAACAGCACGCACAGGATCTTGATCAGGGTCCAGAAGAACGGCCACGAGCCGCCCAGCAGATCCTGGCCGCTGCTGTTGATGACGTTTACAAATTCAGGCAGAGCCATCAGATTTTCCCCTCTGCTGTTTCAACTGTGATGTCACCGAACATGCCGCCCAGGCTGGCCGTCGAGGCATGCGCCGCCGACACTTTGACCACATTGGCTGGCAGGCCGGCATGAAGTGCCGCCACCAGGATGGCGCTGCCGGAGCCTTGCGCCACTTTGACCTTGTCGCCTGCCTTGATGCCCAGCTTTTCAGCCAATGCCGGCGACAGGTGCGCTTGCGGCGCGGCGCCGTCGACCGTGCGTTGCAACGGTTCGGAGCGGCGTACCAGCGCGTCGGCGAAGTAGATCGGCACGTCGGCGATGCGTTGCAGCGCTGGCGAAGCCGGTGCGTAGCTTGCCGCTTCCGGTGCGTTCTTGGCGATGTTGTTCAGCTGTGCCGACAGATCGGTCACGCCGGCGCCGAACGCTTCGTCGCGGATCGCTTCGGAGGTGTCGTAGTCGAAACCGGCCAGGCCCAGGATGTTGCCCAGGACGCGCAGCACTTTCCAGGCTGGACGGGTTTCCGCCAGCGGTTTCACGGTGCCGTTGAAGCTTTGCGCGCGGCCTTCGCAGTTGACGAAAGTACCCGAAGTTTCAGCAAATGGCGAAATCGGCAGCAAGACGTCGGCGTAATCCATGCCGTGCTTGAAGGCGGACATCGCCACGACCATGTCGGCGCCATCGAGGGCGGCGCGGGCCGCCTGCGGATTGGCGGCATCGAGTTCCGGCTCGGCGTGCAGCAGCACGTAAGCTTTCTTCGGAGCAGCAAAGGCGGCTTGCACGTTGGCGCGCGGCTTGGCGACCAGGTGCGCGCCTACCGTGTTGGCCGCTTCCGTCAGGTAACCGAGCTTGGCGCCCGTCTGTTCGGCGATCCATTGCGCTGCAGCATGCAATTGCGACGCTTGCGGGTGTTGCGTTGCGGCATTACCCAGCAGCACGGCGCCGTTGTCGCCGGCCATCAGGCTGGCGGCAATCGCGACGGCCACGTCCGAAGCGGTGACCGCTTCGTAACCGGCTGGCGCGGCGATTTCTTTCGCTTTAGCAACAGCGACGACCACTTCCGACAAGGCTGCCAGCCAATCGCCAGGCGCGACAATCATCTTGTTGGCGATGGTGATCAGTTGATCATCGTCGGACGCGTGCAGGATCGACAGCTTGGCGCCGCCCTTGACGGACGCGCGCAAACGCGTGGCCAGCAATGGGTGATCCTTGCGCAGGAACGAGCCGATGACGAAGGCGCGCTTGATCTGGCCAAATTCGCTGATCGGCATGCCCAGCCATGGTTTCACGCTGGCGTCCAGCGCGAAGTCGGTCTGGCGCAGGCGGAAGTCGACGTTCTCGGAACCGAGGCCGTGGGCGACTTTTTGCAGCAGGACCAGCTCTTCGACGGTCGAATGCGGGGTAGCCAGCGCGGCGATGGCGTCAGCGCCATGCTCGTGCTTGATATTTTTCAAACCGTGCGCCACGTATTCCAGTGCGGTCTGCCAATCGACTTCTTTCCACTCGTTGCCTTGTTTCAGCATCGGGGACGTCAGGCGTTCGGCGCTGTCCAGCGCTTCGTACGAGAAACGGTCCTTGTCCGAGATCCAGCACTCGTTGACGGCTTCGTTTTCCAGCGGCAATACGCGCTTGACCTTGCCAGCTTTCACTTGCACGATCAGGTTCGAACCGAGGCCGTCATGCGGGCTGACCGATTTGCGGCGCGACAATTCCCACGTACGGGCGCTGTAGCGGAACGGCTTCGAGGTCAGTGCGCCGACCGGGCACAGGTCGATCATGTTGCCCGACAGTTCGGAGTCGACCGACTGGCCGACGAAGGACACGATTTCCGAGTGTTCGCCGCGGCCGATCATGCCCAGCTCCATCACGCCGGCCACTTCCTGGCCAAAGCGTACGCAGCGGGTGCACTGGATGCAGCGCGACATTTCTTGCATGGAAACCAGCGGACCGGCTTCCTTCGGCGTGACGACGCGCTTGTCTTCCTTGTAGCGCGATTCGCTCTTGCCGTAACCCACTGCCAGGTCTTGCAACTGGCACTCGCCGCCCTGATCGCAGATAGGGCAATCGAGCGGGTGGTTAATCAGCAAGAATTCCATGACCGACTTTTGCGCCTGCACAGCTTTATCGCTGGCGGAGCGCACGATCATGCCGGCACTGACCGGGGTCGCGCAAGCGGGCAAAGGCTTCGGCGCCTTTTCCACTTCGACCAGGCACATGCGGCAGTTCGCTGCGATCGACAATTTCTTGTGATAGCAAAAGTGCGGAATGTAGGTTCCCAATTTGTTGGCGGCGTCCATCACCATGCTACCAGCAGGGACTTCGACTTTTTTGCCGTCTATTTCGATTTCAACCATGGTGATCGTTACCTGACGCAGCTTAGATATATGCGGGCACTAAGCAATGCTTGTGCTCGATATGATATTCAAATTCTTCACGGAAATTCTTAATGAAGGCCCGTACCGGCATGGCAGCCGCATCGCCCAGCGCGCAAATGGTGCGGCCCTGGATGTTGTCGGCGATCGAGTTGAGCATGTCCAGGTCGTCTGGACGACCCTGCCCCTGCTCGATGCGGTGCACCATGCGGTACATCCAGCCTGTGCCTTCACGGCAAGGCGTACACTGGCCGCACGATTCTTCAAAGTAGAAGTAGGACAGGCGTTCCAGCGCCTTTACCATGCAGCGTGTTTCGTCCATCACGATGACGGCGCCCGAACCCAACATCGAACCGGCTTTCGCGATCGAGTCGTAGTCCAGGTCGGTCTGCATCATGATGTCGCCGCGAATCACCGGCGCGGACGAGCCGCCAGGAATCACGGCCTTGATCTTTTTGCCACCGCGCATGCCGCCTGCCAGTTCCAGCAGGGTCGCAAACGGGGTGCCGAGCGGCACTTCGTAGTTGCCCGGTTTTTCCACGTCGCCCGAGATCGAGAAGATCTTCGAACCGCCGTTGTTCGGCTTGCCCATCGCCAGATATTTCTCTGGGCCAATGTTCAGCACGAAAGGCACGGCCGCGAAGGTTTCCGTGTTGTTGATCGTCGTCGGCTTGCCGTACAGGCCAAACGAGGCGGGGAAAGGCGGCTTGAAGCGCGGCTGGCCTTTCTTGCCTTCCAGCGACTCCAGCAGGGCCGTTTCTTCGCCGCAGATGTAGGCGCCATAACCATGGTGCGCATGCAACTGGAACGAGAACTCGCTGCCCATGATCTTGTCGCCGAGGAAACCGGCGGCGCGCGCCTCTTCCAGCGCTTCTTCGAAACGCAGGTATTCCTGGAAGATTTCACCGTGGATATAGTTATAACCGACGGTGATACCCATCGCATAAGCGCCAATGGCCATGCCTTCGATCAGGGCATGGGGATTGTAACGAATGATGTCGCGGTCCTTGAAAGTGCCCGGTTCGCCTTCATCTGTATTGCAGACGAGGTATTTCTGGCCCGGGAACTGGCGCGGCATGAAGCTCCACTTCAAGCCCGTAGGGAAACCCGCGCCGCCACGGCCGCGCAAGGACGAAGCCTTGAGGTCGGCGATGATCTGTTCCGGCGTGATTTTCTCTTCCAGGATACGCCGCAGGGCGCTATAGCCGCCGCGGTTCACATAATCTTGCAAATGCCAGTTCTTGCCATCCAGATCCTTCAGGATCAATGGATCGATATGGCGGTTGTGGAGTGACGTCATTTCTTGAGTTCCTCCAGCATGGCGTCGATTTTCTCGTTCGACATCCAGCTGCACATGGTTTTATTACTGACCAGCAAGACAGGCGCATCGCCGCAAGCACCCATGCACTCGCCTTCAACCAGGGTGAACTGGCCGTCTGCGGTGGTTTCGCGGAAATCGATACCCAGTTTCTGCTTCAGGTACTCTGCAGCGCGCACGCCGCCCGACAGGGCGCATGGCAGGTTGGTGCACACGGTGATCTTGTGCTTGCCCACGGGCTTGACGTTGTACATATTGTAGAACGTGGCCACTTCCTGCACGGCAATCGCCGGCATGCCGATGTAATCGGCCAGTTCCTTCATGGTTTCCGGCGCCAGCCAGCCCAGTTCATCCTGGGCATGGGCCAGCGCGGCCATGACGGCCGACTGACGCTGGTCGGCCGGGTACTTGGCCAACTCACGGTCAATTTTCTTATAGCATTGCTCTGATAACAACATACTTTTTGCCTCTTAGCGGTCAATACTGCCGAACACGATATCTTGCGTCCCGATGATGGTCACGGCGTCGGCAAGCATGTGCCCACGCGCCATCTCGTCGAGCGACTGCAAGTGGGCGTAGTCTGGCGCGCGCAGTTTCATACGGTACGGCTTGTTGGCGCCATCGGACACCAGGTACACGCCGAACTCGCCCTTCGGATGTTCCACGGCGCTGTAGGCCTCGCCTGGCGGCACGTGGAAACCTTCCGTGAACAGCTTGAAGTGGTGAATCAGCGATTCCATGTTGGTCTTCATGTCGACGCGGCCCGGAGGCGCCACCTTGCGGTTGCTGGTCATGACAGGACCTTCATTGTTGCGCAGCCACTCCACGCATTGCTTGATGATGCGGTTCGACTGGCGCAGCTCTTCCACGCGGACCAGGTAGCGGTCGTAGCAATCGCCGTTGGTGCCGATAGGAATGTCGAAATCCATCTGGTCGTACACTTCGTACGGCTGTTTCTTGCGCAAATCCCACTGCACGCCCGAGCCGCGCAGCATGGCGCCCGTAAAGCCCATGGCCAGCGCGTCTTCCGGCGAGACCACGCCGATGCCGACGGTACGCTGTTTCCAGATACGGTTGTCGGTCAGCAATGTTTCGTACTCGTCCACCGAGTTCGGGAAGCGGCGCGCGAAGTCTTCGATGAAGTCCAGCAGGGAACCCTGGCGGTTTTCGTTCAGCTTGGAAATCGCCTTGGCGTTGCGGATGATCGAGGCCTTGTGCTGCGGCATTGCATCCGGCAAGTCGCGGTACACGCCGCCCGGACGGTAGTAGGCCGCGTGCATGCGCGCGCCCGACACTGCCTCGTAGGCGTCGAACAAGTCTTCGCGGTCGCGGAAGCAATACAGGAACGGGCCCATGGCGCCGACGTCCAGCGCGTGGGTGCCGAGCCACATCAGGTGGTTCAGGATGCGCGTCATCTCGTCGAACATGACGCGGATGTATTGCGCGCGCAACGGCACTTCCAGGCCCAGCATCTTTTCGATGGCCATCACGTACGCATGTTCATTGCACATCATCGACACATAGTCGAGACGGTCCATGTACGGCACGGATTGCAGGTAGGTCTTCTGTTCGGCCAGCTTTTCGGTGGCGCGGTGCAGCAGGCCGATATGCGGGTCGGCGCGCTGGATGACTTCGCCATCCATCTCCAGCACCAGGCGCAGCACACCGTGCGCGGCCGGATGCTGTGGCCCAAAGTTCAGGGTGTAGTTCTTAATCTCAGCCATTATTTCATCCCGTAATGTTCTTCGCGGATCACGCGCGGCACGTTTTCCCGCGGCTCGATCGTCACGGGCTGGTAAATCACGCGCTTTTGTTCCGGATCGTAACGCATCTCGACATAGCCGGAGACGGGGAAATCCTTGCGGAACGGATGGCCGATGAAACCGTAGTCGGTCAGCAGGCGGCGCAAGTCGTTGTGGCCTTCGAAGAGGATGCCCAGCAGGTCGAACGCTTCGCGCTCGTACCAGTTGACGGCGCGCCAGATGCCGACCACGGAGGGCAGCAGCGGCATGTCGTCGTCCGGCGCAAACACGCGCACGCGCACGCGCCAGTTGTGCTTGACCGACAGCAAGTGCGAAACGGCCGCGAAACGCAGGCCATCCCAGCTGCCGTCGCCGTAGGTCGAGTAATCGACGCCGCACAGGTCGAGCAATTGCTCGAAATGCAGGGCCGGATCGTCGCGCAGGGTCTGCATCACGGCCAGGTAGTCCTCGGCCTTGACGACCAGGGTGACTTCGCCCAGCGCAACCGTCGTGCTAACGCGATCGCCCAGGGCAGTGCCGAGGGCGTTTTGCAATACTTCTAAATGTGTTGTCATAATCTGAAGCGGCCCGGTTAGCGTGCGATCGTGCTGGTACGCTTGATCTTGTTCTGCAACTGCATGATGCCGTACAGCAAGGCTTCAGCGGTCGGAGGACAGCCAGGCACATACACGTCGACGGGCACGATGCGGTCGCAGCCGCGCACCACGGAATAGGAGTAATGGTAGTACCCGCCGCCATTGGCGCAGGAACCCATCGAGATGACCCAGCGTGGCTCTGCCATCTGGTCGTAGACCTTGCGCAGGGCCGGCGCCATCTTGTTGCACAGGGTACCGGCAACGATCATGACGTCGGACTGACGCGGCGACGGACGGAACACGACGCCGAAACGGTCCATATCGTAGCGGGCTGCGCCCACATGCATCATTTCGACCGCACAGCAGGCCAGACCGAACGTCATCGGGAACATAGACCCGGTGCGCGCCCAGTTGATCAGCTTGTCGGCCGAGGTGGTGATGAAACCTTCGCTTAATACGCCTTCAATAGCCATGGCTTATTCCCAGTCAAGGGCACCTTTCTTCCAAATGTACCAAAATCCGACCACGAATTCAGCGATGAACACCATCATCGTGACGAAACCGGCCCAGCCCAGGTCGCGCATTGCAACGCCCCATGGGAAAAAGAATGCCGTTTCCAGATCGAACAAAATAAACAGGATTGCGACCAGATAGTAGCGCACATCGAATTTCATGCGCGCGTCTTCGAATGCTTCAAAGCCACATTCGTACGGGGAGAGTTTTGCTGCGTCAGGCTTGTTAGGGCCTAACAGGCGCCCCAGGAGCTGGGGAGCGATACCGACACCGAGGCCGATAATAATGAACAGCAGGACGGGGAAGTAATTTTCGAGGTTCACGATTGATGAGCTTATATTGAACGATCGGTTAAATGAGGACGCTGCGATCATTTGCAGCGTATCTAACGCACGACCCCAATCAAAGCTAAGACCAGGATCGAACGACACATCCTCGTAAAAAAAGCCAGCAACTTTGTACGAGCCATGGCTCGTGCGCCGTTGCTGGCTTCTGATTTCTGGTGCCGACGACGAGACTCGAACTCGTACAGCTTGCGCCACTACCCCCTCAAGATAGCGTGTCTACCAATTTCACCACGTCGGCGGTAAGGCCCGTATTCTACTCTGCTTTGCCGCTAAAGTTAATGCACAAATGCATCAAAACACAGATAAAAACGATAAATTTTTACATCTTCCAGCGCGTCACGATTTTTTCCTGCCGCACTGCTAAAACATTGAGCAATAATCTGCCCGTAATGAGAATTACTCTCGATGAGGTATCGAGATACTACTCGGTGACACTGAATTACTTGGGAATCGCGCCTGCCGGGGTGCTGGCAACCGGTGCCGCTGCTGCGGGAGCGCTGGCGGCCGGTGCTGCAGGCACCGTCGTCGGGATCGCGCCCGCGCCGGTGACCGGCACTGGCTTGACGACCTTGTCCATCACGCCGCCGCCCACCGTGGTGGCGCGCTGATTGGCCATCAGCGACAAGGCCAGCGTGGCGCCGAAGAAGATCGCGGCGGCAACGCCCGTCGATTTCGACATGAAGTTCGACGAACCCGTCGCACCGAACAGGCTGCCCGAGGCGCCCGAACCAAACGCGGCGCCCATGTCGGCGCCCTTGCCGTGCTGCAGCAACACCAGCGCGATAATCGACAATGCCGAAATAACCTGTACTACCACTACCAGATTGAACATCATGTTCATTGCAATTCCATTCTTAGTTTAAAGTAATTCAATCAGCGGCGTGAATAATCGCCAGGAAATCCGCCGCCTTCAATGCTGCTCCACCGATCAGACCGCCATCGATATCCGGCATCGCCATCAATTCTTTTGCGTTCTCCGGCTTCATGCTGCCGCCGTACAGGATTTGCACGCCGGCGGCCGCTACCGCATTCTTTTCTGCCAGCTGGGCGCGCAATACCTGATGCACGTCCTGCGCCATTTGCGGCGTGGCCGTCTTGCCCGTGCCGATGGCCCAGACCGGCTCGTAGGCCAGCACCAGTTTCGCCACGTCGCCGGCGGAAATGGCCGCCAGCACGGCGCCCAGCTGCTGCTCCACCACAGCATTGGTCTGGCCCGCTTCGCGCTGCGCCAGCGTCTCGCCGATGCAGACGATAGGCGTGATGCCTGCCGCCAGCGCGGCAACCGTCTTGGCCGCCACCTGCGCATCGCTCTCGCTATGGTAGGCGCGGCGCTCGGAATGCCCGATCACCACATAGCTGCAGCCAAAATCCTGCAGCATGGCGACCGAGATTTCGCCCGTGTAGGCGCCGCTGGCATGCGCGGAGACATCCTGCGCACCCCAGCCAAGGGCCGTGCCTGCCAATTGCGCCTGGCACTGCGCCAGATACGGCGCGGGCACGCAGACGGCACTGGCGGCGCCAGAGGCGGTCAAGCCAGCAACTATTTCAGACAATAACACCGCGTTCGAGGTGCGACTGCCGTTCATTTTCCAATTTCCGACGACGAGTTTGCGACGCATAGTAGCCTAAATTCTTAATAACCCGTCATTCTAACTCCGGCACCGATGCCGGTCAAACAGGCAGTGCCCCGTTTCAGGCAACTTGCAACATGATCTTGCCCACGTGCGTGCTCGCTTCCATCAAGGCATGCGCCTCGTTGGCTTTTTCCAGCGGGAAAGTTTGATGGATCACGGGCTTGATCTTGCCCGCTTCGATCAGCGGCCAGACGGTCGTGCGCAGGTGGTGCGCGATGGCCGCCTTGAAGGCAACGGAACGGGGACGCAAGGTGGAACCTGTTACCGTCAGGCGACGGCGCAGCAAGGCACCCAGGTCCAGCTCCGCCCTGGTGCCGCCCTGCACGGCGATCAGGCCGATGCGGCCATCGTCGGCCAGGCAGGCAATCTCGCGCGGCAGGTAGTCGCCGCCCACCATGTCGAGGATGACGTCGACGCCTTTGCCGGCGGTCAATTCCTTGACGACGGCCACGAAATCTTCCGTGCGGTAATTGATGCCCCGTTCGGCGCCCAGCGCCTCGCAGGCGCGCGCCTTCTCGTCGCTGCCCGCCGTGGCGAACACGCGGTGACCGAGCGCGGCCGCCAGTTGAATGGCCGCCACGCCGATGCCGGACGTGCCGCCCTGCACCAGCAAGGTTTCACCGTCCGCCAGCGCGCAGCGGTCGAAGACATTGCTCCACACGGTAAAGAAGTTTTCAGGCAGGGATGCGCCTTCCAGCGCCGTCAAGCCTTTCGGCAAGGGCAAGCACTGGCCGCTCGGCGCGGCGCAATATTCGGCATAGCCGCCGCCCTGCACCAGCGCGCAGACCAGGTCGCCCTTCCTGAATGCCGTATTGCTGAAATCGCCATCGACGACTTCGCCCGCCACTTCCAGGCCAGGCAAGTCCGACGCGCCGGCGGGCGGCGCATATTTGCCCAGGCGCTGCAGCACGTCGGGACGGTTGATGCCGGCCGCGTGCACCTTGATCAGCAATTCGCCCGCTTTAAATTGCGGCATGGGACGTTCGGCGATCTGCAAAAC
The DNA here is from genome assembly GCF_059423585.1 of Janthinobacterium sp. GW460-12-1-14-LB5. Classification (NCBI taxonomy): domain Bacteria; kingdom Pseudomonadati; phylum Pseudomonadota; class Betaproteobacteria; order Burkholderiales; family Oxalobacteraceae; genus Janthinobacterium; species Janthinobacterium sp. GW460-12-1-14-LB5. The sequence continues at coordinate 254,190 of NZ_JBWKYD010000003.1, forward strand.
GTCGGCGGGACCTGGCTGGCTGATGGCAACTGCACGCATGGCGGGACTCTTTCAAGGGAAAACGGCGATTGTACGCCAAGCCGCCCTCCCCTGCAGACCACCGCCCCTCTTAACCGGCGCCCGTCTTCGACTGGCGCGGCAAGGGCGTGCCCGGCTTCCACTTCGCCGACAGGGCCTGCCCTTCCTCGACTTGCTCATGCGTCATCTTGCGCACGACGGCGGCGCGCTGGTCGGCCGCATTCGCGTTGCCATTCGCAGCCGCCAGGTTCCACAGCATGTAGGCGATGACGTTATCCTGCTGCACGCCGCCCATGTGGTAGCGGTACATCAGGCCCAGCACCTGTTGCGCCTCGGCATGATTCTGCTCGGCCGCCTTGCGGAACCAGCTGACGGCCTGCTTGTGGTCTTGCAGCACGGCGTTGCCCGTGTAATACATGGCGCCCACCACGTACTGGGCGTCGGCCTTGCCCTGCTCGGCCGCCTTGCGGTGCCAGAACATGGCTTGCTTGTAATCCTGCGGCAAGCCACGCCCCATGTAATACATCAAGCCCAGCAAATGCTGGGCATCGGCGTTGCCGGTCTTAGCAAGGGGCAATATTTCCTTGTAAGCCAGCGCGTAATTCTTGTTGTTGTAGGCGCTGGCGCCTTCGACGAAGCCGGCCCGCGCGGGCAGCTGTATCGTCAACAGCATGAGTAATGTAATGATCAGTTTTTTCATCGGAATGGGATGTGGTCTCACTGCTTTTTCTTATCCAGTCCAAGGACAGCTAGGCCTGGCTGCGCTTGCTTACTTCCAGCTCACCTTGCCCAGGCCCTCGACGCTGACGTCGCGGTTAGCCGGTTTGCCGTACACCACCACCGAACCGAGTCCGCTCAGGTTCAGCTTGGCATTCGTATGGGCATTCACCGTGGCGTTGCCCAGGCCGCTCAATTCCAGGTTGACGGCGTCCGCTTCGAACTGCTGCGCATTCAGGCTGCCCAGGCCGCCCAGGCTGGCTTTCAGCATGCGTCCGCGTCCGCCCAGCACCACCGAGCCGGCGCCCTGCAAGTCCAGCTCGGCCCGCTCATTGTTGCCGATCCATATCTGCATGCTGCCCACGCCGCCCAGGCTGGCATTGAGCTTGCGGTAGTCGCCCACCAGCTTGATGCTGCCCGCCCCCTCCAGCGACAGGGTCAGTTCCTCGCCCTTGAAGCCCGTGATGTCCGTGCTGCCGAAGCCTTCCGAACTCAGTTCGCGCAAGTTCGGCAAGACCAGGTCGGCGCGGATCGACGAAGGGCCGATCTTGAAGCCGCGCACTTCCGTCTCGATGTGCAGGGTGTCGCCGCTTTGCGCCGTGCTGACATCGGCGATGTAGCGCTTGTCGGCCGTGATGCTCAGCGAAGGCACGTTGCCCTGGCGAATGCGCACTTCCATCACGCCATCGAGCTTGACCCTCACCACGCGGGCGTCGACGCTGCGCATTTCCAGCAAGCGGGTCTCGGCGGCCGCGCCGCGCACGAACCCCAGTGTGACCAGCAACAACAGCGCCAGTTCCAGTGTCTTTTTCATGTAGTGCATCCTCGGTATCTTGTTTTTATCTGTCAGGCCGTCCGCCAGGGGTGCCGGCATTGCTCGCGCAACAGCACTGTAGCAGTGCCGAAAATTGCTGACAATCAATTATGCGAAACGGGCCTTTTCCAAGGCAGTCAGGCGCTTGGCCTTGACCACCACCACTTGCATGGCCGCCTTGTCCGCTGGCGCGGCCTGGGTGGCCGTGGCGCTGGCCACCTGCAGGGCCGGGGCGGTCGGGGCGGTGGCGTAGCAGCTGGCGCCGAACAGGATGGCGGCGGCAACGGCAATGATTTCCATGTTTTTAGCGACGTTCATGTTGTTCTCCTCGGGTGTCTGGCAGTGGGCTTGCGGTATGGTGTGACTATAGCCATACCGCCCCCGGCAGACACGCCGATTGCGACGAACTGCGCTTTTGGCAGGCTGGCCTGACAAAAACGCGGATGAACGTGCGGATCGCTACGCGTGCAGCTTAAAACTCTTCCCACTCGTCGGCACCGGACTTGGCCGCCTTGACGGGTTTGACTGGCGATAGCGCTGGCGACAGCGCGCGGGCCGGCGCGCGCGGCGCTGATGCAGCCGGCTTCGCCTTGAGGCGCGTCACGGGCGCGGACGCCGCGGCAGGCCCCGCATCGCCGAGGCGGAACATGCCGACGGCTTGCGCCAGGTCAACGGCCTGCTCCTGCAGGCTCTCCGCGGCGGCGGCCGCCTGCTCGACGAGGGCGGCGTTCTGCTGCGTCATGGTATCCATGTGCGTGACGGCCGTATTGATCTCGCCGATGCCGGCGCTCTGTTCGCGGCTGGCCACCGTGATCTCGCTCATGATGGTGGTCAATTGCTGCACCGAAGCGACCACCTGATCCATGGTCTGGCCCGCTTCATCGACGAGGCGGCCGCCCGCATCGACTTTTTCCACCGAATCGCCGATCAATTCCTTGATTTCCTTCGCTGCGCCAGCGGAGCGTTGCGCCAGGTTGCGCACTTCGGAGGCCACGACGGCAAAGCCCCTGCCCTGCTCGCCCGCGCGCGCCGCCTCGACGGCCGCGTTCAGGGCCAGGATATTCGTCTGGAAGGCGATGCCATCGATCACGCCGATGATGTCGACGATCTTGCGCGAGCTTTCCTGGATGCCGGCCATGGTGCCGACCACTTGCTGCACCACGCGGCCGCCCTTGGCCGCCACTTCCGAGGCGGACACGGCCAGCTCGTTGGCTGCGTGCGCGTTTTCCGCATTCTGTTTCACCGTCGAGGTCAGCTCATCCATCGAACTGGCCGTTTCTTCCAGCGCGCCCGCCTGCGCTTCCGTGCGCGAGGACAGGTCGGCATTGCCGGCGGCAATATCGGCCGATTCGCTGCGCACCAGGGTGCTGATGCTGCGGATCTGCACCAGCACGGTAGCGATCTTTTCGACGAACAAATTGAACGCCTTGGCGATCTGCGCCAGCTCGTCCGAACCATCCGCATCGAGTCGGCTGGTCAGGTCGCCGTCGCCCGTGGCAATCGCTTCCATCGCATCGCGCACCAGGCCCAGGCGGCGCAAGGCGCGCGCCACCAGCACGCTCAAGACCGTGGCGGCCAGAGCCAGCACCAGCAAGGCCGTCAGGGCCGAGGCGCGCAGCATGGAACTCAAGGCTTGCGTGGCTTCCGCCCGATCCAGCACGGTGGCCAGCAGCCAGTCGCTGCCCGGCACTTTGCTTACATGCAAGATACCGTCACGTCCGTCCAGGCGGATGGCGGCGCCGTCGCCGCTCTTTTCAATATCGGCCAGCGCCTGCGCGCTCAGGCCCGGGTCCAGCTCGGCCAGCGGCTTCAAGGTCAGCTTGCCGTCCGGGTGGGCGATGATCTTGCCGCCGCCATCGACGAGAAAGCCGTAGCTGGCCGGCGTCGGCTTGATCGACGCGACGTTTTGCACCACGGCATCCATCATCACGTCGGCCGCCATCACGCCCGTCACGCTGCCCTTGCCGCCCAGCGGCTCGGCAAACGTCACCACCAGCTTGCCCGTGCTGGCGCCGATATACGGCGCAGTGATGATGGGGCCGCCCGTCTCGGACGCCAGCTTGTACCAGGGCCGCGCCGTGGGATCGTAGTCGGCGGCGCGCTTGCGCTCCTGCGAGAAGACGGCATGCTTGTCGGCAAAGCCGATGTACGCCATGTCGAACGTGCCCGCCTGCTCGGCCGCCTTCAGGGCCGGCAGCGGATCGGCCGCCGTGGCGCCCTGCTTGAGCGAGCCTACGACGGCTTGCTTGGAACGCAGCCATTCGGCAATGGCCGTGGCATGGCTGTGCGACAACTGCAGCATCTGCGTGTCGAGCGCAGCCAGGGTGCTGGCGCGCGTGGTAAAGAAATTGGCGATGGCGACGGCCAGCATGGCCAGCACGACGATGGAAACGGCGATGGCGATCAGCCGCGCCTTAAGGGAGGACAACATGGTGCATCCAATAAAAAAAGAGGAAATCGGGAGGGATGCGCCATGGTCGGGGAATAAGATTTTGTCGTCAAGCAATACCGACTCTCAATTACCCATAAACAACAATTGATACCTTATATTAACTTCATGTTAACGATATATTCACTATATCTCGCCCCGCAGCTTGCGCAAGGCGGGCGATTCGCCGCCCGTCGCTTCGATGCGGAAGCGGGCAAACGCCTGCTCCAGCTCGGGATACCGGCGCAAGCCGCCTTCCGTAAAATAGCGCCCGCCCGGGATATCGCCCCACGGCAGGGGCGCGGTCAAGGCGCCGCTGCCCGCCAACGCCAGCAGCGGCTCGAGCGCGCTGCGCAGGTCGGCCACTTCCCCATCGGCGGGCGCCAGGCGCGCCAGCAATTGCCCCAGTTCGGCGGCGCTGGCTTGCAAGCGCTGTTGATCCATCATGTCTCCTCAATTCTTGATCGTGCCGATCAGCACGGGTGCCGACCACAGACTACGGTTGGGCAATAAATACTGCTGCGCCCCACCCTTGCGCCGCACCAGCCCGCCCAGTTCCTGCGTGGGCGCCACCTGGCTGACGAACACGTTGACGGTACCCTTGGGCATGATTTGATACACATCATACAGCGGCGCCTCGCTCTTCAAGGGCAAGCCGAAGCAGTCGGCCAGGGTGGCGCACTGGCCCGCGGCCTGCTGCAATTGCGCGCTGGTGGTGAAATACGGCGAATACGGCGACACATTCTGGCCATGCGGCACGATTTTTACCAAGGCGGCCGACATGGCTTGCAAGTCCGGCACGGTGCTGCCGGAAGCAAGCTGTTCTACGGCCCGCGCATAGATGGTGTCGGCCGACGCGGCAGGATCGGCGGCGCGCAGTTCGCGCAGGAATTGCTGCCCTGGTCCGCTCTCGAGGTAGGCATCGATCGCATCCCGCGGCAAGCCCGCCGTCCTGAAGGTGCTGAGGTCATTGATTTCGCGCGCATGCACGGCGCGCAAGGCATCGAGGTCTTGCGCCGGCATGGACGCGGACGCGGCGGCGATGGGAATGGGCAGCGGCACCGGCGTGGGTGCGTTGTCCAGCTGTGCCCGGACACCGGGCGCGACGGCAAACAGAAAGGCGGCGGCCAGCCCGCAGAATGTGCGCATGCTGCATCTCCTTGGAAGACTCGTTCAGGGGTAGATCCTCCCTTGAATCTACAAGGCGCAAAACTGGCCGATGCGACCTGCATCAAGGCCGGTGCACGCGTCGGCACACAGCTTCGATGCAGCGCAAACGATGCGCATAAAAAAACCGCCAGGGCTTGCGCACCGGCGGTTTTTGAGCATGCGGCCGAGGCCGCAGTCAGTCTGACTTAAGCGGCTGGCGCTTCGTTACCTTCAGCAGCTTTCATCGACAGCTTCAGGCGGCCGCGGTCGTCCGTTTCCAGAACCTTGACGCGCACCAGCTGGCCTTCTTTCAGGTAGTCGGCCACGGCGTTGACGCGCTCGTTGGCGATCTGCGAGATGTGCAGCAAGCCGTCCTTGCCTGGCATGACTTGCACGATGGCGCCGAAGTCCAGCAGTTTCAGCACGGTGCCTTCGTAGGTCTTGCCCACTTCGACGGATGCCGTCAGTTCTTCGATGCGGCGCTTGGCTTCCTGGCCGGCGGCAGCGTCGACGGAAGCGATGGTGACCACGCCTTCGTCGCTGATGTCGATCTGGGTGCCCGTCTCTTCGGTCAGCGCGCGGATCACGGCGCCGCCCTTGCCGATCACGTCACGGATTTTTTCCGGGTTGATCTTGATGGTGATCAGACGCGGTGCGAAATCGGACAGTTCGGTTTTGACGTGCGGCATGGCTTTTTGCATTTCGCCCAGGATGTGCTCGCGGCCTTCCTTGGCTTGCGCCAGCGCCACTTGCATGATTTCCTTGGTGATGCCCATGATCTTGATGTCCATCTGCAGCGCCGTGATACCGTTGCGGGTACCGGCTACCTTGAAGTCCATGTCGCCCAGGTGATCTTCGTCGCCCAGGATGTCGGACAGCACGGCAAACTTGCCGCCTTCCTTGATCAGGCCCATGGCGATACCGGCCACGTGTTCTTTCATCGGCACGCCGGCGTCCATCAGTGCCAGGCAGCCGCCGCAGACGGATGCCATCGACGAGGAACCGTTCGATTCCGTGATTTCCGATACCAGGCGCACCGAGTAGCTGAACTCTTCAGCTGCTGGCAGGGCGGCGATCAGCGCGCGCTTGGCCAGGCGGCCGTGGCCGATTTCGCGGCGCTTCGGCGTACCGACGCGGCCCGTTTCGCCGGTGGCGAACGGAGGCATGTTGTAATGCAGCATGAACGAATCCGTGAATTCGCCCATCAGCGCATCGATCTTCTGGCTGTCGCGGGCGGTGCCCAAAGTTGCCACGACCAGCGCCTGCGTTTCGCCGCGCGTAAACAGGGCCGAACCGTGGGTGCGTGGCAGCACGCTGGTGCGGATCGAGATCGGACGCACGGTGCGCGTGTCGCGGCCGTCGATGCGTGGCTCGCCGTCCAGGATCTGCGTACGCACGATCTTGGCTTCGATATCGAACAGGATGTTGTTGACTTCAGCGCTGTCGATAGACGCGCCGCCGGCGGCAGCCGCTTCGGCCGACAGGTCGGCGATCACTTCCGACGTTGCCGCCTTCAGCTTGGCCGTGCGCTCTTGCTTGTCCTTGGTTTGATACGCATCATTGATCTTGGCGTTGGCGAAATGCGCGACGCGGGCGATCAGTGCTTCGTTTTTCGGCGCAGGCGCCCATTCCACTTCCGGCTTGCCGCCGTCACGCACCAGGTCGTGAATCGCGTCGATGACGACTTTCATCTGGTCGTGGCCGAAGACCACGGCGCCCAGCATGATTTCTTCGGACAGCTGTTTCGCTTCCGATTCGACCATCAGCACGGCCGTTTCGGTACCGGCGACAACCAGGTCCATTTCCGACGTTTTCAGTTGCTGGACGGTTGGGTTCAGGATGTACTGGCCGTTGGCGTAACCGACGCGCGCGGCGCCGATAGGACCGTTGAAAGGCACGCCCGACACGCACAGGGCGGCCGATGCGCCGATCATGGCGGCGATGTCCGGATCGATTTCAGGGTTGACCGACAGCACGTGAATGATGACTTGAACTTCATTCAGGTAGCCTTCCGGGAACAGCGGACGGATAGGACGGTCGATCAGACGCGATGTCAGTGTTTCTTTTTCGGAAGGACGGCCTTCGCGCTTGAAAAAACCGCCCGGGATTTTACCGGCAGCATAGGTTTTCTCGACATAATCAACCGTCAAAGGGAAGAAATCCTGGCCTGGCTTGGCATCTTTGCGTGCCACTACCGTTGCCAGAACGACGGTATCTTCGATCGACACCAGCACTGCGCCGGATGCCTGACGAGCGATTTCGCCGGTTTCCAGGGTCACTTGATGTTGACCGTACTGGAAGGTTTTCGTAACTTTGTTAAACATGGGGTATCCCTTTTCTAATTGCCGACAGATTTTCAGGGGCTGTCGTTCACCTCACCACAGGCGGCGTAAAAATGCTGCCTTTACTTGTTGCCACCTTTGCTACTTTACTTTTAAAACATGATGTCGGTAGAGAATACTGTACTTCCCGACATAAATCCGGAATTCAAATGACAAAATGCCCGCGTCAGCGAACTGGCGCAGGCATTTCTGTATAAACCTTGTACGGCAAAAATTACTTGCGCAGACCAAGTTTAGCGATCAGGTCGCGATAACGGGTAGCGTCTTTAGCCTTCAGGTAGGACAACAGGCTCTTACGACGGTTGACCATCATGATCAGGCCGCGGCGGGAGTGGTGATCTTTCGAGTGGGCTTTGAAGTGGCCGTTCAGTTCGTTGATGCGAGCTGTCAGCAGTGCAACTTGCACTTCAGGGGAGCCGGTGTCGTTTTGACCACGTGCGTTGTCCGCGATGATAGCGGCTTTGTTGATGTTTTCTACTGTCATGATAAACCTTTCACATGCGGTGCACAGAGTCTGAACCCTATCCACCGTGAACTACGATTATTAAAATACTGGCCTAGGCTGCCAACCAGACGCGCAAGTATATCGGAAAAATGCCCGCCTGTATCCTGTCGTGCGCGCTTTTCTCGGTGCATGATAGGGTTTTCCTGCATTTCAGGAGGTCCAACATGAAAAATCTGCTCAAATTAGCAACACCGCTGCTGTTTGCCGTGCTGGCCGGCTGCGCCAGCTGGAACGTCCCGCCGCCGCAGCCGGGCGAGCCGCGCACCGCCGTGGAAGCGCGCCTGGGCCGGCCCACCAATATTTATCAACTGCCCACGGGGCCGGAACTGGAATACGCGACGGGGCCGTACGGCCAGTACACGTACATGGCCCGCTTCGGTCCCGACGACAAGTTGATTTCCTACGAGCAAGTGCTCGACACGCAGGGCTTTGCCCGCATCAAGGTAGGCGTGTCGACCCAGCAAGACGTGCTGCACACGCTGGGCCGCCCGACGGAAACCTCGTATCTGTCGCTGCCGAAACTGCACGTCTGGTCTTACCGCTACAAGGAATCGGGCGTGTGGGATTCCATGATGCACGTGCACTTCGACCACGACGGCATCGTGCGCATGATGATGAACGGGCCCGATCCTGCCAAGGAAGAGCGCCGCTTCTTCTGGTAAACCATTACCGGCGTAACGACGCCTGATAAAACCGTAGCGAGCGGCAGTGAGGCTCGGCGCCCCCTTTGGGCCAAGAAGCGCAGCCGTGCTTGAGCACGGGGCCGCCGAGGTGGTGAACATCGCCGGCCGCAAAGCGCGACGCGTAGTAGGTTTAATCAGGCGTCCTTCACTAAGGTTGCGGGTCGATCCGCTCATCCTTGGCATGTAACTTATTGAGCGCCGACAAATACGCCTTGGCCGACGCGACGATGATGTCCGGGTCGGCGCCCACGCCGTTGACGATGCGACCGTCGCGCGACAGCCGCATCGTCACCTCGCCCTGCGACTGCGTGCCCGTGCTGATGGCATTGACGGAGAACAAGACCAGCTCCGCGCCACTGGCGGCCGCGCTTTCGATGGCGTTGACGGTGGCGTCGACGGGACCGTCGCCCTGCCCTTCGCAGCTGCGCTGCACGCCGCCGACGAGGAATTCCACGCGCGCATGGGGCACGGCGCCCGTCGTCGACTGTTGCGTCAGCGCAATAAATCGGTAGTGCTCGCTCTCCTGCGCCTGCTGTTCATCGCTGACGAGGGCCATGATGTCTTCGTCGAAAATCTCGGATTTGCGGTCCGCCAGCTCCTTGAAGCGGAGAAAAGCCGCGTTGACTTCCGCTTCCGATTCGAGCGCGATGCCCAGCTCCTGCAGCCGCTGCTTGAAGGCGTTGCGGCCCGATAATTTGCCGAGGACGATCTTGTTGGCCGTCCAGCCCACGTCTTCGGCGCGCATGATTTCATACGTCTCGCGCGCCTTTAAAATGCCGTCCTGGTGGATGCCGGACGCGTGCGCAAAAGCGTTCGCGCCCACGACGGCCTTGTTCGGCTGCACGGCAAAACCAGTGATCTGCGACACCATTTTCGAGGCGGCCACGATTTGCGTTGTATCAATGCCCACCGTCAAGTTGTAGTAGGCGGCGCGCGTGCGCAACGCCATCACCACTTCTTCCAGCGCCGTATTGCCGGCCCGCTCGCCGAGGCCATTGACCGTACACTCGATCTGCCGCGCGCCGCCGATCATAACGCCGGCCAGCGAATTGGCCACGGCCAGGCCCAGGTCGTTATGACAATGGACAGACCAGATGGCTTTATCGGAGTTCGGTATGCGGTCGCGCAAGCGGCGGATGGTAGCGCCGAAGATTTCAGGCACGGCGTAGCCGACCGTATCAGGGAAATTGATGGTGGTGGCGCCCTCGGCAATCACGGCTTCGAGCACGCGGCAGAGGAAATCCTCGTCGGAGCGGCTGCCGTCTTCGGGGCTGAATTCGATGTCGTCCGTAAACTGGCGCGCGTAGCGCACGGCGTTCTGCGCCTGCAATAAAACTTCCTCGGGCGTCATGCGCAGCTTCATCTGCATGTGCAGGGGCGACGTGGCGATGAAGGTGTGGATGCGCTTGCGCTCGGCCGGTTGCAAGGCTTCGGCGGCGCGGGCGATGTCGCGGTCGTTGGCGCGCGACAGCGAGCAGATGGTGGACTCGCGCACGGCGCCTGCAATCGCCCGTATCGACTCGAAGTCGCCCTGCGAGGCGGCGGCGAAGCCCGCTTCGATCACATCGACCTTCATGCGTTCGAGCTGCCTGGCGATGCGCAGCTTTTCCTCGCGCGTCATGGAAGCGCCCGGCGATTGCTCGCCGTCGCGCAAGGTGGTGTCAAAAATGATGAGTCGGTTGCTGGTGTTCATGGCTGCTCCTGGCTGGCTGAAGACTGGCGACGCTACCGACCCAGCGCATCAATGCTCGGGGTCGGTCTGAATGATGCTGACGGGCTTGCCCTTCGCCATGCGCCAGAAAAACACGGCGTAGCCGGACAGGCCATAGGCGACGAAAATCGGGAACAGCACTTTCGGTGGGTCGATGGAAATGAGCGCGAAGAACAATGCCAGCAGGAATACCACGATGAAAGGCACGGACTTGCGGAAATTCACATCCTTGAAACTGTAGAACGGCACGTTGGTGACCATCGTCAAGCCGGAAAACAGGGCGATCGTCCACGAGACCCAGGCCAGCTGGTTGCCGGCAAATTCCAGGTCGTTCATCAGCAGGATGAAGCCGGCCACCATGGCGGCGGCCGCCGGGCTGGGCAAGCCCTGGAAGAAGCGCTTGTCGACCACGGCGATGTTCGTGTTGAAGCGGGCCAGGCGCAAGGCGGCGCCAGCGCAATACACGAAGGCGGCCAGCCAGCCCAGTTTGCCCATGCCGCGCAGCGACCATTCGTAGATCACCAGCGCCGGCGCGGCGCCGAACGACACCATGTCGGACAGGCTGTCGTACTGGGCGCCGAATTCGCTCTGCGTATTCGTCAGGCGCGCGATGCGGCCATCGAGGCCGTCGAGGATCATGGCGATGAAGATGGCCCAGGCCGCGTGTTCGAATTTCTGGTTCATGGCCATGACGATGGCGTAGAAACCGCAAAACAGGGCTGCCGTCGTGAAGGCGTTCGGCAACAGATAGATGCCGCGGCGGCGCAAGGTTTTCTTGCCCGTGCCATCGGCCACCGGCTGGCGCACGAATTTGCTGAAGCGGGACGCTTTGGATGCTGCGGGAGTGCCGTTCTTGCCTCTACGACGGGGGAAGTTTGCCATGTTGTTCCATATCTTGTGTACTGCGGGGGATTCGGTGCCAGATGGCAGGCGCATTCGTCTTGCGGCATGCGCCTGCCGATGTTGCCATTATAGAGGAGCCGCCGCCAAAGAAAAGCGCGGCGGCGTCAAGCCGGCAATATTGACACCAATACTAGCCTTATTTGAACTTGACCTTGGCCACCAGCCCCATGTTGAGGGTGGTTTCGCCCGGCTCGAAGCTCGGTTCGGCCACCTGGCTGCCGCCATAGCCCATGGAATCGGCGCTCATGTTGCGCGCGCCGGTCACGCTGACGCGTTGCGCGTAGTTGCCCGAACCTTCGAAATCAATGGTGTCGATCACGGCATCGTTGACGTTGCGGCCCATGGCACCGGCGATGGCCGTCACGCGCTCGTTGAGGTTCTTGTAGGCGGCGGCGATGCGCTGGTCGTCGAGCTTGCGGATGGTGGCGGGGGCCAGGCCGAAGTTCAGGCGGTTCAGGGTCAGCACGCCTTGCGCGGCCGACACGGTTTTCGGCAAGGCGGCCAGGTTCGTCGTCGTTACCTGCAGGTACTGGCCTACGCGCCAGCCGGTCGGCACACGCGGCTTGGCGGCGACGCCCGGCGGCAAGGGCGCCGTTTCCGGGTACACGGCATACGTGTAGTAACCCTGGGTCTTCAGCACGGCTTGCGGGTCGGCCTTCTTGACGATGGCCACGCCCTGGTTCATCTTCTGGTTCACGCGCGAGGCGGCGGCGGCCTTGTCCTTGTCCTGCTCTTCGATGGCCAGGGTGACGGTCACCTGGTCATTCGCATGCACCACTTCGCCATTCGCGGGCACCACCACGAGGGTGCCAGCGGTGGGCAAGGTTTGGGCGTGTGCGCCCAGGGCTACGGTAGCGGCGGCAGCGGCCAGCAACGATTTCATGACGGTCATGGTGTTCTCCTGGAAAATAATGGGGCAAAAACGACCATGGGGCCAGCAGCCCCATGATCATCTTAAAACATGCTAACGCGGAAACATTTCCACGCGAGTGCGCTTACTTGAACTTGACCTTGCCGACGACGCGCATGTCGAGCGTCGTTTCGCCTGGTTCGAAGCTCGGTTCGGCGACGGTGCTGTCTTCGGCCATCTTGGCGCTGCGCATCATCATCGGTGCGGCGGCAGGACGGCTTTCGGTGGCGTAATTGCCCGAACCTTCGAAGTCCACCGTATCGAGCACGGCGTCGGAGACGTTGCGGCCCATGGCCTTGGCGATGGCGGCCACGCGCTCGTTGAGGTTTTTATACGTGGCGGCGATGCGCTGGTCGTCCAGCAGGCGGATGGTTTCCGGCTTCAGGCCGAAATTCAAGCCATTCAGGGTCAGCACGCCTTGCGCCGCCGACACGGTTTTTGGCAAGGTCGCCAGGTTGGCCGTCGTCACTTCCAGGTACTGGCCGACACGCCAGGCCGTCGGCAAACGCGGCTTGGCCACGGCGCCGGCCGGCAATGGGCGCTCTTCCGGGTACACGGGATAGGTGTAGTAGCCGTACGATTTCAGTGCGGCCGACGGATCAGCCTGCTTGACGATGGCGATACCCTTGTTCATCTTCTGATTGACTCTCGACGCGGCGGCGGCCTTGTCCTTGTCCTGTTCTTCGACGGCCAGGGTAGCGACCACCTGGTCATTGACATGCTTGACTTCGCCAAATGCGGGGACGACCACCAGGGTGCCGGAAGTCGGCAAGGATTGAGCTTGCGCGCTCAGGGCAACGGTGGCTGCGGCGGCAACAAGGACGGATTTCATCACGGTCATGGGGGTACTCCTAGGTAGTTAATGTGGCTGACAGCCCGCGAAAGGGACGCTTTTGCCATCCCTTTCGCTTGAGAAACTTGTCAAACTGTGTAGATTCTAACGCCTCGTTCATTCCTGTGGCGCAAATTAACAAATCGTCACAAAATGTGCTTGCCAGTCACATCTGCTCACATTTCAATACACTGCCATTCAAAATAACAGTGTTGTTAGTGACCTATGACCGCGCCGCCGCTGCGCCGGCCCGGCTTGAAACTGTGCCGGTGCGCGCCCCAGGCGATGGCCAGCGCCACCAGCAGCAAGGCCAGCATGGCCCATGGGAACGAGGCCGCGCCATAGCAGTCGAGCAACATGCCGCCCGCCAGGCCGCCGCCCGCGATGGCCACGTTCCAGATGGTCGCCACCATCGCTTGCGCCACGTCCATGCCGTCGCCGGCCGCATCCGCCGACGCCGTCTGCAGCAGGGTACCCGCGCCACCGAAGGTGATGCCCCAGATGGCCATGCTGACATAGATGACGATTGGCGAGTCCATCGCCAGCCCCAGCGCCACCATCACCAGGGCAAAGGCGGCGATGCAGCCCAGCACGAGCGGGCGCAGCCAGCGGTCGATCAGCTGGCTGACCAGCCAGATGCCGGCCAAGGAACCCACGCCATACACGAGCAGCACCAGGTCGACGCGGGGGCGCAAGCCGGACGGCGCCAGGAACGGCGCGATGTAGGTATACAGAATGTTATGCGCCAGCATCCAGGCGACGATCACCGCCAGAATCGGCCGCACGCCCGGCGTCATGAACACTTGCCGGATCGACAGGCGTTCGCCATTCTTTTGCCCCGGATAATCGGGCACGGCCAGCAGCACCCACGCGACCAGCACCACGGCCATGGCGGACATGATGCCGAAGATGCTGCGCCAGCCCAGCACGCCGCCCATCAGGGTGCCCAGCGGCACGCCCAGCGACAGGGCCAGCGGCGTACCGATCATGGCAATGGCCATCGCCCTGCCCTGCTGCTCCACGCCGACCATGCGGCGCGCGTAGCCGGCCATCAAGCCCCAGGCCAGGCCGGCGGCCATGCCGGTGACGAAGCGCGCGGCCAGGGCAACGAGGTAGTTGGGCGCCAGGGCCGTCGCCGTATTGAAGATCAGGAAACCGATGATGGCCAGCAACAAGACATTGCGCCGGCGCCAGGTGCTTGTCAGCGCCGTCAGGGGAATCGCCGTCAGGATGGAACCGATGGCGTACACGGTGACCAGCTGCCCAGTCATGACTTCGGAAATGCCCAGGTCGCGGGCAATCTGCGGCAGCAAGCCGGCCGGCAAGGTTTCGGACAGCAGGGCGAGGAAGGCCGTCATGGCCAGGGCCAGCAAGGCCAGGACGGGAAGCCGTTCGGAAACGGAGGATTCAGCAGTGCCCGGCATGGGGACTGTGGCGGTAATGCGGTCGGTCATAGGGGTCCTTCAGGTTGCCAGGCGGCTGATCAATTAGCGTCTGGCGTGCTACAAAAGCGGTGATGCGCGTTGCGGTCGGCAGATACCGAAACAGATGCAGCTATATGAAACTGCAAAGGAAGGGCGGGATTGTAAAGCAAACGCAGCAAAAGCGTGCGTACAAAGACAACCGAGCTCAAGCTGGCGTCATGCAGGCGTCATTGGCCGCCTTGCGCGGCGAAAACCAGGCATTCGATCTCGGACTGTAAAGCAAGGTGCAGATGACGGCGAACAGGAGCGCGCCAGGCAAGACGTACATCTTCTGCGGCAAGGTCGCCAGGCAGAACGCAATGTCGATCACGCCCCACACCAGGTACACAGTGCGCGCGCCACGCTGTCTTTGCAGCATGGCCAGCGCTGCCACCAGGGTAATGCCCTGACTGAAGATCAAAATCGCGTATTGCACCTCGGCGGGAATCGCGCCGTCCGCCATCCACGCCTGCATGGCGGGATCGTTGCGGCCGAGGTAAGCCGACACCAGCGCCGACAGCGAGCCGATGACCAGAAACCAGCAGCTGATGGCAACCGAAACGGGGCGCTTGACCACATGAAGATTCCCAACAAGAACTTTAGAAAAAACAAGCATGGTGCTGACGGTGTGGTTGAATGGGCCTGATTGTAACGGATGTCGGCTGCAAAGCGCCCGCGCACAAAAAAGCCGGCTTGCGCCGGCTTCGTGTGAGGAACGGTAAATGCTTAGTTCTTCGACTGGTCAACCATCTTGTTCTTGGCGATCCAAGGCATCATGGCGCGCAGTTTCGCGCCCACTTCTTCGATCTGGTGCTCGGACGTCAGACGGCGGCGCGAGATCAGGGTCGGTGCGCCTGCCTTGTTTTCCAGGATGAAGCTCTTCGCGTATTCGCCCGTCTGAATATCTTTCAGGCATTGACGCATCGCATCCTTGGTAGCCGAGGTCACGACTTTAGGACCGGTCACGTATTCGCCGTATTCGGCGTTGTTCGAGATCGAGTAGTTCATGTTGGCGATGCCGCCTTCATAGATCAGGTCGACGATCAGTTTCAGTTCGTGCAAGCACTCGAAGTACGCCATTTCAGGCGCGTAGCCCGCTTCCGTCAGGGTTTCGAAGCCGGCCTTGATCAGTTCCACGGCACCGCCGCACAGCACGGCTTGTTCGCCGAACAAGTCCGTTTCGGTTTCTTCACGGAAATTCGTTTCGATGATGCCGGCACGGCCGCCGCCGTTGGCCGAGGCGTACGACAGGGCGATATCGCGGGCGATGCCCGATTTGTCCTGGTACACGGCGATCAGGTGGGGCACGCCGCCGCCCTGGGTGTAGGTGGCGCGCACGGTGTGGCCCGGGGCTTTCGGCGCGACCATGATCACGTCGAGGTCGGCGCGTGGCACGACCTGGCCGTAATGCACGTTGAAGCCGTGGGCGAAGGCCAGCACGGCGCCTTGCTTGGCGAACGGCGCGATGTTTTCGTTGTAGACCTGGGCGATGTTTTCATCCGGCAACAAGATCATGATGACGTCGGCCGCTTTCACGGCGTCGTTGACTTCCGCTACTTTCAAGCCAGCTTGTTCGACCTTGGTCCACGACGCGCCGCCCTTGCGCAGGCCGACGGTGACGTTGACGCCCGAATCGTTCAGGTTTTGCGCGTGCGCGTGGCCTTGCGAACCGTAGCCGATGATGGCAACGTTTTTGCCCTTGATCAAGGAGAGGTCAGCGTCTTTGTCGTAAAAAACTTTCATGGTATTTCCTATAATTTGATGATGCGTTGTTGTTTTAAATGCGGCCCGCGGGCCGCGTAGTGCTGCTTGTATTTTTATACTTTGAGGATGCGTTCGCCGCGGCCGATGCCGGAACCGCCCGTGCGGACGGTTTCCAGGATGGCGGCGCGGTCGATCGAATCGATGAACGCGTCGAGCTTGACCTTGTTGCCGGTCAGTTCGATCGTGTACGTCTTTTCGGTGACATCGATGATGCGGCCACGGAAGATATCGGCGGTGCGCTTCATTTCCTCGCGCTCCTTGCCCACGGCACGAACCTTGATCAGCATCAACTCACGTTCGATATGCTGGCCTTCGGTCAGGTCCACCACCTTCACCACTTCAATCAGACGGTTCAGGTGCTTGGTGATCTGCTCGATGATGTCGTCCGAACCGCTGGTGACGATGGTCATGCGCGACAGGGTCGAGTCTTCCGTCGGCGCCACCGTCAATGTTTCGATGTTGTAGCCGCGTGCCGAGAACAGGCCCACCACGCGCGACAGGGCGCCCGCTTCGTTTTCCAGCAAGACAGAAATAATATGGCGCATATTAGAGATCCTCCGAACCGAGCATCATTTCGGACAGGCCCTTGCCGGCTTTCACCATTGGCCACACGTTTTCAGACTGGTCGGTAATGAAGTTCATGAATACCAGCCTGTCTTTCATGCCGAACGCCTCTTTCAGGGCGCCGTCGACGTCGCCCGGTTTTTCAATTTTCATGCCCACGTGGCCATACGCTTCGGCCAGCTTCTCGAAGTCGGGCAGCGAATCCATGTACGACTCGGAATAGCGCGAACCGTAATCGATTTCCTGCCACTGGCGCACCATGCCGAGGAAACGGTTGTTGAGCATGATGATCTTCGGCGTCAGGTGATACTGCTTGCACGTGGCGAGTTCCTGGATGCACATCTGGATCGAGCCTTCGCCGGTAATACAAGCAACGGTGGCGTCCGGATTGGCCATCTGCACGCCCATGGCGTACGGCAAGCCGACCCCCATGGTGCCCAGGCCGCCGGAATTGATCCAGCGGCGCGGCTTGTCGAAGCCATAATATTGCGCGGCCCACATCTGGTGCTGGCCCACGTCGGACGTGATGAAGGCATCGCCCTTGGTGATCTGAAACACTTTTTCCACCACCGATTGCGGCTTGATGACCAGGTCGGAGGTTGGATATTTCAGGCATTCGCGGCCGCGCCATTCGGCGATCTGCTTCCACCAGTTGCTCAAGGCATTGACGTTCGGCTTGGCTTCGGCCGCGTCCAGTTGCGCGAGGAACTCGATCAGCACGTCCTTGACGTTGCCGACGATGGGGATATCGACCTTGACGCGCTTGGAAATCGACGATGGATCGATGTCCACGTGGATGATCTTGCGCGGATGCGAGGCGAAATGTTTCGGGTTGCCGATCACGCGGTCATCGAAACGGGCGCCGATGGCGATCAGGACGTCGCAATTCTGCATCGCCATGTTCGCTTCGTAGGTGCCGTGCATGCCGGGCATGCCGACATACTGCTCGCTCGACGCGCGGTAGCCGCCCAGGCCCATCAAGGTGTTGGTGCAAGGGAAACCCAGGCGGTCGACCAGCTTGTTCAGCTCGGGAGCCGCATGCGCCAGGATGACGCCGCCGCCCGTGTAGATCATCGGGCGTTCGGCTTGCAGCAGCAGCTGCACGGCCTTGCGGATCTGGCCCGAATGGCCCTTGTCGACGGGACGGTAGGAACGCATCTCGACTTCCTTCGGGTAGTCGAAATGGCATTTGTGCATACTGATATCCTTGGGGATATCGACCAGCACGGGTCCCGGACGGCCGGTACGGGCGATGAAGAAGGCTTTCTTGATCGTCGCTGCCAGGTCCTTGACGTCCTTGACGAGGAAGTTGTGCTTGACGACGGGGCGCGTGATGCCGACCGTGTCGCATTCCTGGAACGCATCCTGCCCGATGGCGTGGCTCGGCACCTGGCCGGAGATCACCACCATGGGAATCGAGTCCATGTACGCGGTCGACAGGCCCGTGACGGCATTCGTGACGCCCGGACCGGACGTGACGATGGCGACACCGACCTTGTTCGAGCTGCGCGAATAGGCATCGGCGGCGTGGATCGCGGCCTGCTCGTGGCGTACCAGGATATGCTGGAATTTGTTTTGCTGGAAGATGGCGTCGTAGATGTAGAGTACGGCTCCGCCCGGGTATCCAAAGACGTGCTCGACGCCCTCTTCAGCCAGACAGCGCACGACAATTTCTGCGCCGGTAATGGGTCCTGCTGCTGCTTCGGTATTCATGAAACATTCCTTTCAAGGTCCATTGGAGATTGATCGGATGTTCTTTCCTGACGAGGTACGCCTAACGCAACAGTGCTCCTGCTTCCCTTTTCATGCGGTCACGCAATTTCTTTGGGCACCCATAGATACCTTACAAAACAACGCTTAACGCAACTCGTTTGGCCGGAGTTTCTGTGGCGCCTGTACGAACCGCTCGCGCTTGTGGCGCGGGTTAGAACAAACTGCCTACAAATGAAAGCGCGTCTTGCCGCTGCTGGCCTTGTGTGCCGGTCGCGACCTGACCATAGGGCTTTGGGGTGTTCAAAGCGTCCCATACGTTATCGCGTTGCACCATTATGGTCAAGGAAAATGTCGGCCTCGCTGCATTTTTGCCCGCACAACGTGCAAAAACCCTGCGGAAACGCACATTTTTTGCTAGCATGCACGGGGTTGCAAAAAGCATACCCGCCCCCATTTCGCCCACCGCACCCGCAGCCGCTAAGATCCCCGATACCGCATGGCAACAGACAAAGAATTATCCGACTTTCTAGAAAATGTCGAGCGGCGCGCTTTCAAGCAGGCCGCCTACGCGGTCCGCAAGGAAGAATCGGCACTCGACATCGTGCAGGATGCCATGATCAAGCTGGCCGAGAAATACGGCGACAAGCCGGCCGCCGAGCTGCCGATGCTGTTCCAGCGCATCTTGCAGAACACCATCCTTGATTATTTCCGTCGTGAAAAAGTTCGCAACACCTGGGTCAGCCTGTTTTCCGGCATGAAGCCCTCGGGCGACGAGCATGAAGATTTTGATATACTTGACACGTATGAATCGGAACAGGGATCGAGCGCCGCCGAATCCTCGGCCGACCAGGTCGAACGCGCGCAAATCCTTGATTTGATTGATATAGAGGTACAAAAACTGCCGTCACGTCAACGCGAAGCCTTCCTCATGCGTTATTGGCAGGACATGGATGTGGCTGAAACAGCGGAAGCGATGGGTTGCTCCGAAGGTAGCGTGAAAACACATTGCTCCAGAGCTACCCACACGCTCGCCGAATCGCTGAAAGCCAAGGGAATTAAATTATGAACACCGACGATCTCAATTTCGCTTACAAAGTACGCCATGCACTGAACGAAAAACTCGACGACCTGCCCGCATCGGCCACCGATCGCCTGGCAGCGGCACGCAAGCTGGCCCTGTCGCGCAAGAAGGCGGACGCGCCCATCGCCGTGGCCGCGCGTGAAAACGTGTTCGCCGGCGTGGCCAGCCAGTTCTTCGCCGAGCCGCTGTCGTGGCTGGGCCGCATGAGCGTCATCATCCCGCTGCTGCTGCTGGTCGGCGGCCTGGTGGGCATCTATCAGTTTGAGCAGGAACAACATATTGCCGAACTGGCAGAAATCGATGCCGCCGTGCTGTCCGACGAATTGCCGCTGTCCGCGTACATGGACCATGGCTTCAACGCCTACCTGACGAAACGCGAGCAATAAATGGCACGCACGAGCGTACGCAAAGGCTGGCTGGCCGGCGGCATCGGCCTGGGCGCCTGCGCCCTGGCGGGCGCCGCCTGGGTAGGCGCGCAGCAACATGCCGCGCCCGCCGCGCCTCCCGTGGCGGCAGCGCCCGTGGTAGCGCCGGCCCCGGCCGTCAAACCCGGTTCGCCCCGCACGGCCGGCAAGGGCGGCACGCCGCCCAAGGCCAGCGAGAATCCCTCGTGGAACAAGCTGTCGCGCGCGCAGCAGGAAGCCCTGCAGCCGCTCGCGGGCGAATGGAACAAGCTCGAAGCCTTGCGCAAGCAGAAATGGCTCGATATCGCCAACCGCTTTGCCTCCATGTCGCCCGACGAGCAAACCCGCGTGCATGAACGCATGCGCGAATGGGTCAAGCTGACGCCGGAACAGCGCCGCCTGGTGCGCGAAAACTATGCGCGCACGAAGAAGATTGATCCTGGTCAAAAAACCGCGCAATGGGAGCAATACCAGCAATTGCCGGAAGATCAAAAGAAAAAGCTGGCCACAGAACTGGTGCCGATGCCGAAAAAGCCGCTGGAAAAAGTTCCCGCGATCAACTCGAACACGAGCAAGCCGGCCCCCATCCTGCTCCCCACTACGCCGGCAGCGCCTGTCGCCACCGCCCCCGCCACGCCGCCAGCCGCCACGCCAGCGGTGGCCGTGCCGGTCACGGATCCGGCCGCGATCCCCGCCACCGTGCCCGTCACGCCACCCACCACGCCTGCCCCACTGCCGACCAATGCCAAATAGCACGCCTGCCGCCAGCATCACTTCCCATCCCACGATCAAGCGCCGCCTGATTTCCATGGTGTACGAATCGCTGCTGGCCCTGGCCGCGCTGTTCCTGCCTTTCCTGCTGTTCGAACTAGCCGTGCAAGGCGCGCATACGCCGTTGACGGAACACATGCGCCAATGCCTGGCCTTCCTCGTCATGGGCGCATACTTCATCCATCAATGGAGCCGCGAAGGGCAAACCCTGGCCATGAAGACGTGGCGCCTGAAAGTCGTGCTGCCGGGCCATGCCCACGTGCCGCTGCGCGTGGCCGCGTACCGCTACATCCTGTCATGGATGTGGCTGCTGCCTGCCCTGCTGGTGTCGTATGCATTCGGCTTGCAGCACTGGACAGCGCTGGGCGCCATCGGCGCGGGCATCCTGGCCTGGTCGGCCACGGCCCTGTTCACGGGCAATGGGCAATTCCTGCACGACAAGCTGGCGGGCACGCAGATCGTGCAATTGCCGGCACCGGCCAAGAAGTCGAAGAAAGTCGCCGCCTGAGTTTTTATGCGGCTTGACCTGGATCATTGAAGCGCCACGGGGGCTCTGCGATCATGGCATGCCATGAATAATACCGCCCCCCTCCCCCACACACGCTTCGCTCCCTACCGCGAGGAAGTCTGCAGCGAAGACGACGTCAAGCATCTCGTCCACACCTTTTATGCGGCCGCGCGCGACGACGCCATGCTGGGCCCCATCTTTGCCGCCGAGGTCAAGGATTGGGATGCCCACCTGGCAACATTGGTCGATTTCTGGTCAGGCTTGCTGCGCGGCACCATGCGCTACCACGGCAAGCCGCTGGCCCAGCACGCGAACATGGAAAACCTGACGCCCTGCATGTTCCGCCGCTGGCTGACCCTGTTCTTCGCCACGACCGAAAGCATGGGCAATGCCGCCTTGCAAGAGAAGGCCGATACCATCGCCTTGAATATTGCCGAACGGCTTTGGAAAAGCTTTGCGGAAAGCCACGCCATCGTGGCGCCGCAGCTTTAAAACCTTTCGTAACCCTGCAGATAGCGCCACTGGCCTGACGGCATGGCGCCCATCGAAATGCGGCCGATGCGCAGGCGTTTCATGGCGACCACGTCCAGCCCCACCATCTTGCACATATGGGCGATCTGGCCCGGCTGCACGTTTTTCAGGGCGAAACGCAAACGCGTTTCATTTTGCCAGCTGACCTTGATCGGCGGCAAAGGCTTGCCATTGAACGGCAAACCGTGATTGAGCAGCGCCAGGCCGTTTTCCATGATGTCGCCCGACACTTCCACGATGAATTCCTGCTCCACCGTTTTCGCTTCATCGACCAGCTTGCGGGCCACGCGGAAATCCTGCGTAAATACCAGCAGGCCGGAAGCCATGGTTTCCAGCGGATTGGTGATCGTCAGGCCGATCAAATGGCGCTTGAGGAAGCGCGTGACGGAGCTGGGCGCTACATTTTCCGGCGTGAAAATCTCTTCAGGACGCAAGCAACTGAGGGCCGGCTTGCCTTCCGCGCCGACGCCGCCGTTGATGCCGGCCGGCTTGTGCAGCAAAATCGTCACGGGCGGCATTTCATCGAGGGTGGCGTTCGGCAACAGCACCACTTCCTGATTATCCGCCACGCGCGCGCCCGATTCCTCCACCAGCACGCCATCGACCGTCACCCAGCCACCTTCGATATACAGCTCGGCCTCGCGGCGCGAGCAGGGCACGTCTTCGGACAGGCGCTTGGCCAGGCGGACGGTGGGCATTTCAATAGGTGTGGTCATGGGGGAGGCGCAAAAAGCAAGAGGAGGAGAAAGCCGGTATTGTAACCGACCCGCTCCTCCCCTCGTGTGCGACAGCGCAGGCTTACGCAGTAGCCTTGGCTAGCTCTTCGGCAAAGAAGCGGTGGCCCATCTCTTCCAGGCCCAGCGTCTGCAGCACTTCCTGCAGGCGCTCCGTCGGGCGCTGGCGCGGCAGGTTTTTATAACTGGCGATGATCAGCTCATTCTTCATCGAATGTTCCCAGCCCACCAGTTCCGTCACGCTGACCTGGTAGCCATGGGCTTCCAGCTGCAAACAGCGCAGCACGTTGGTGATCTGGCTGCCGAACTCGCGCGTGTGCAGCGGGTGGCGCCACAGTTCCGTCAAGACATTCTTGCCCAGGCTCTTGCCCTTGTTCTTCTTCAATACGGAAGCGACTTCCGCCTGGCAACATGGCACCAGCACCATGAACTTCGCCTTTTTCTTCAGGGCGAAGTGGATGGCGTCATCGGTGGCCGTGTTGCACGCGTGCAAGGCCGTGACGATGTCGATCTGCTGCGGCAGCAAATTCGATTCCGTCGATTCGGCCACGGACAGCGGCAAAAACGACATGCCGGGGAACTTGAATTTCTTCGCCAGCTCTTGCGAGCGCTGCACCAGCTCTTCGCGCGTCTCGATGCCGTAGATGTGCGAACCGTCGTTGCCGTTCTTGAAGAACAGGTCGTACAGGATGAAACCCAGATACGACTTGCCGGCGCCGTGGTCGACCAAGGACACGCCGGGGTGGTCGAGCTGCACTTCGCGCAGCAGAGGCTCGATGAACTGCGTCAGGTGGTACACCTGCTTGAGCTTGCGGCGGCTGTCCTGGTTCATCTTGCCGTCGCGCGTCAGGATGTGCAATTCCTGCAGCAAGGCGACCGACTGGCCATCCTTGATCTCGGGCATGTTGCTGGCGGCCGTGATGACGTCTTTCGGCGCAACGGCGCTGTCGGCCCCCTTGGCGGCGGCTGCCGCGCCCTTAGCGCGCTTCATCGATCCACGCCATCTGTATCGCTTCGAGCACTTTTTCGCCGCCGCGCGTGTGGTCATCGTCGAAACCGTCCAGTTCCACTACCCAGTTGTGCAGGTCGGTGAAACGCACGGTCAGCGGGTCGATGTCCGGATGCGCATCGTACAGCGCCTCGGCAATCGCGTGTATGTCGGACCATTTCATGTTAGTGACTGCCTTCGCTGACCTGGTTGATCGTGTATTTCGGGATTTCGACGACGAGGTCGGCCTCGGCCACGATGGACTGGCACGACAGGCGCGACACGGCTTCCAGGCCCCAGGCCTTGTCCAGCATGTCTTCTTCCAGTTCCGTCGCTTCGTTCAGGGATTCGATGCCTTCGCGTACCAGCACGTGGCAAGTGGTGCAGGCGCACGATTTTTCGCAGGCGTGCTCAATGTCGATGTCGTTTTCCAGCAGGATGTCGCAGATGGACTTGCCGGCCGGTGCTTCGATGACGGCGCCGTCCGGGCAAAGCTTGGCGTGCGGCAGGATAACGATTTGTGGCATGGTTTCTTCTTTCAGTCTGTCATTCGGGGCGCGGCCGCGGCGAGTGCCTGCGGCGCGCATGTCAATTATCTTTAAACCACTTGGTCCAGGGATTTTCCGGTCAGCGCCGTGCGCACGCTGCGGTCCATGCGGCGCGAGGCGAAATCCTCGGTGCCGTCGGCCAGCGCCTCGATCGCCAGCTTCAATGCCTGGTGGTCGATGGCGCCGCTTTGCGATTGCGCAATAGCGTCGCGCACCTTCTGCATCAAGCCATCCACGGCGGCGCGCTCGGCGTCGTCCAGCAGGGCGCCGTCTTCGTCCAGCGCCGACTGCGTGGCCAGCAGGATGCGTTCCGCTTCCACCTGCTCTTCGCGCAGCGCGCGCGCCACCATGTCGGTGTCGGCCGAGGTGTACGAATCCTGCAGCATGCGGGCGATGTCGTCGTCGCCCAGACCGTAGGCCGGCTTGACGCTGATCGACGCTTCCACGCCCGAGCGCAGTTCGCGCGCCGAGACGGACAGCAAGCCGTCCGCATCGACCTGGTACGTGATGCGGATGCGCGCGGCGCCCGCCACCATCGGCGGGATGCCGCGCAATTCAAAGCGCGCCAGCGAGCGGCAATCGCTGACCAGTTCGCGCTCGCCCTGCAGCACGTGCACGGCCAGGGCCGTCTGGCCATCCTTGAATGTCGTGAATTCCTGTGCGCGCGCGCACGGAATCGTCGAGTTGCGCGGAATGATCTTTTCCACCAGGCCGCCCATGGTTTCGATGCCGAGCGACAGCGGAATGACATCCAGCAACAGCCAGTCGTCGCCGGCGGCGCGGTTGCCAGCGAGCAAGTTCGCCTGGATGGCCGCGCCCAGCGCCACCACCTTGTCCGGGTCGATGTTCGCGTGCGGCGTCGTGTGGAAGAATTCGCTCACGGCGCGCTGCACGTGCGGCATGCGCGTGGCGCCGCCCACCATCACCACGCCGTCGACGTCGTCCGCATCCACGTTTGCGTCGCGCAAGGCTTTCTTGATGGCGTTCATGGTCTTGCCCACCAGGTGCTGCGTCATGGCGGCAAAATCCGCGGCCGTGATGCGCAGGTGGATTTCTTCGCCCGAGTTCAGCTTGGCGTCGATCGTCGTTTCCGGCTTGGTCGACAGCAATTCCTTGATTTCGCGCGCCTTCACCATCAGGATGGCCGTGTCTTCATCGGACAGCGGCGCCAGCTTGGCCTGCTCGCTGATCCAGCAGAACAGGCGGCGGTCGAAATCGTCGCCGCCCAGGGCCGAATCGCCGCCCGTGGACAGTACTTCGAACACGCCCTTGCTCAGCTTCAGGATCGAGATGTCGAAAGTGCCGCCGCCGAGGTCATACACGGCGTACACGCCTTCGGAGGCGTTATCGAGGCCGTAGGCGATGGCGGCGGCCGTCGGCTCGCTCAACAGGCGCAAGACATTGATGCCGGCCAATTGTGCCGCATCTTTCGTCGCCTGGCGCTGGGCATCGTCGAAATACGCTGGTACAGTAATCACGGCGCCCACCAGGTCGTCGCCCAGCGAGTCTTCCGCGCGCTGGCGCAAGGTGGCGAGGATTTGCGCCGACACCTCAACCGGGCTTTTCACGCCGGCCACGGTTTTCAGCTGCACCATGCCAGGCGTATCCTGGAAGTCGTAGGGCAGGTTTTCCGCGTAGGCGATGTCGGCCAGGCCGCGGCCCATGAAGCGCTTGACGGAGACGATGGTGTTCTTCGGGTCGGTGGTCTGTGCGGCCAGGGCCTTGTAGCCGATGTTCGCGTGGCCGTTCGGCAGGTAGCGCACGACGGACGGCAGCAAGGAGTGCCCTTCTTCGTCGTTGAGCACCTCGGGAATGCTGTTGCGCACGGTCGCGACCAGGGAATTGGTGGTGCCAAGGTCGATGCCGACGGCCAGGCGGTGCTGGTGCGGCGCGGTCGACATGCCTGGTTCGGAAATTTGCAGAAGTGCCATTGTATTCGTGCCTCGATTAATTTATTGCGTGATGCAGCTGATGCCTGATGCGCATTATAAGATGCGCGCCAGACTGGCGCTTGGCACGCCGGTCAAGCTATCCGGCGATCAAACCTCGATCGCCTCATAGGCAAAACGGACTTCCTCGCCGAATTTGTCGAGGAACATCAGGGCGCGCACGCTTTGCGCGGCATTCACATAGTCGCCGCCATCGAGCTGGGCGGCCACCTGGGCCAGCAGGGCCTTGCGTTCGCCGCGCAACTGGCGGTCCAGGGCGTCGAGCGCGTCGGCATCCTTGCCCGCGCGCGCGTCGCCCAGCTCTTCGCGCCACTCCATCTGCTGCATCAGGAAGCTGACGGGCATGGCCGTGTTCGACTCCGTCTGCAGGTCGACGCCATTGAGCTCGCACAGGTATTGCGCGCGCTTTTGCGGGCTTTTCAGGGTTTGATAGGCTTCATTGGCGCGCGTGGCCCATTGCATGGCCACGCGCTTTTCGGCGCTGCTGGCATTGATGAAGCGGTCCGGGTGGACCTTGCCCTGCACGTCGCGGTAAGCCGCGTCGAGCGCGCTCATGTCGAGCCCGAACTGCGCCGGCAACTGGAATAATTCGAAGTGGTTTTGCATAATTGTCAGTGGTCGCTGTACCGCAATCGATGGGTACAGCGCACCGACCGGGGTCTTGCCAGCTGTTTAAATCCTGAAGGACTCGCCGCAGCCGCAGGCGTCTTTTTCGTTCGGATTGTGGAACTTGAAGCCTTCGTTCAAGCCTTCGCGCGCGAAATCGAGTTCCGTGCCGTCGATGTAGGGCAGGCTTTTCGGATCGACGAAGACTTTCACGCCGTGCGACTCGAAGACGCTGTCTTCGTCCGCCGCTTCATCGACGTATTCGAGCTTGTAGGCCAGGCCCGAGCAGCCCGTGGTGCGCACGCCGAAGCGCAGTCCCACGCCCTTGCCGCGCCGTTCGATATAACGGTTGATGTGCTTCGCCGCTTTTTCGGTCAGTGTGATCATGTATTTCTCCGCAACTGCCCCGGCCTTGCGGCTGGGGCGGGCTGCCAACGTTTAAGCTGCTACTGGATGGCGGGTCTGGTAATCCAGCACTGCCGCCTTGATGGCGTCTTCCGCCAGGATGGAGCAGTGGATCTTCACTGGCGGCAGGGCCAGTTCTTCGGCGATCTGCGTGTTCTTGATGGCCAGCGCCTGGTCCAGGGTCTTGCCTTTGACCCATTCCGTTACCAGCGAGCTCGACGCGATGGCCGAACCGCAGCCGTAGGTCTTGAATTTCGCGTCTTCGATCAGGCCATCGGCGCCGACCTTGATCTGCAGTTTCATCACGTCGCCGCAGGCAGGCGCGCCTACCATGCCGGTGCCGATGGTTTCATCACCCTTGTCGAAAGCGCCCACGTTGCGCGGGTTTTCGTAGTGATCGAGTACTTTGTCCGAGTAAGCCATTTTGATGCTCCTTAAATATTCTTGCCGGCCCCGTTCACGAGGCCAGGGTGTTGGTTAGTGGGCTGCCCATTGGATCGAATTGATATCGATGCCTTCCTTGAACATGTCCCACAGCGGCGACAGTTCGCGCAATTTGTGTACTTTCGATTTCAGCAGGTTCACGGCGAAGTCGATGTCTTCCTCGGTCGAGAAGCGGCCGATGGTGAAGCGGATCGAGCTGTGCGCCAGTTCGTCGCTGCGGCCCAGGGCGCGCAGCACGTACGATGGCTCCAGGCTGGCCGAGGTGCAGGCCGAACCGGACGACACGGCGATATCCTTGATCGCCATAATCAGCGACTCGCCTTCGACGTAGTTGAAGCTGACGTTCAGGTTGTGCGGCACGCGGTGGTCCATGTCGCCGTTGATATAGACTTCTTCGATCTCTTGCAAGCCCTTGGCCAGACGGTCGCGCAAGGCCTTGATGCGGCCGATTTCGCTGTCCATTTCCTCCTTGGCGATGCGGAAGCTTTCGCCCATGCCGACGATCTGGTGGGTCGGCAGGGTGCCCGAGCGCAGGCCGCGCTCATGGCCGCCGCCGTGCATCTGCGCTTCCAGGCGCACGCGCGGCTTGCGGCACACGTACAGGGCACCCACGCCTTTCGGGCCGTAGGTTTTATGTGCCGTGAAGGTCATCAGGTCGACCTTGGTCTTTTGCAGGTCGATGACGACCTTGCCCGTCGCTTGCGCGGCGTCGCAATGGAAGATGATGCCTTTCGAGCGGCAGAATACGCCGATCTCGTCGATCGGCTGGATCACGCCGATTTCGTTGTTCACCAGCATCACCGACACGAGGATGGTATCCGGGCGCACGGCCGCGGCCAGCTGCTC
This sequence comes from Janthinobacterium sp. GW460-12-1-14-LB5, assembly GCF_059423585.1. Lineage (NCBI taxonomy): Bacteria > Pseudomonadati > Pseudomonadota > Betaproteobacteria > Burkholderiales > Oxalobacteraceae > Janthinobacterium > Janthinobacterium sp. GW460-12-1-14-LB5. Next base: position 282,521 of record NZ_JBWKYD010000003.1, read on the forward strand.
GACGGTGATCAGGCCGTTGTCTTGCGGTTCCAGGTACGTCGCTTCGAAGCCGATGCGTTCCAGTTCGCGCACCGTGTCGAGCACCGATTTATGCTCGGTCTTGACGGTGATGATGTGCTTGCCCTTGGTCTTGTAGAACTGCGCCGCGCCCTTGATGGCCAGGTTGTTGCTTTCCGTCGCGCCGGACGTCCAGATGATTTCGCGTGGATCGGCGTTCACCAGGGCCGCCACGTGGCCGCGCGCCTCTTCCACGGCTTTTTCCGCCGTCCAGCCATACATGTGGCTGCGCGATGCCGGATTGCCGAACTGCTCGCGCAGGTAGGGAATCATCTTGTCGGCGACGCGTGGATCGATCGGCGTGGTGGCCGAGTAATCCATGTAGATCGGGAAATGCGGCGCGGTTTCAAAGTGCACCTGGCCTACGTTTTTTTCTGGGGCGTTCATCAATAACTCCTGCAATCAGCAACTTGGTATTTTGTTATGTTCAACCGAGGGCGGCGTGGTTACGGTGCATCACCATCACGCTTTGCTCGGCAATCTTTTGTCTCTGCTGGTCGACCAGGTCCTGCAAGGACACAGAATCCAGATAATCGACCATTTTTTCGTTGAGCGTGGACCACAATTCATGCGTCATGCAGCGCGCCCCCGTGGCCGCGTCGGCGCCGTGGCAATGTTCCTTGCCGCCGCACTGCGTGGCATCGAGCGGTTCGTCGACGGCGATGATGATGTCGGCCACCGTCACCTTGTCGGCACGGCGCGCCAGACTGTAGCCGCCGCCCGGACCGCGGATCGATTCGACGATCTCATGCCGGCGCAGCTTGCCGAACAGCTGCTCCAGGTAGGACAGGGAAATCGACTGGCGCTGGCTGATGCCGGACAAAGTGACCGGTCCCTTGCCCTGGCGCAGGGCAAGATCGATCATCGCTGTCACGGCAAAACGGCCTTTTGTAGTCAGACGCATACATCCTCTGGTCAACTGGTTTAAAATATTGCGGTTTTTCAACTCCTCAAACCCCGAGTAGTTGAATGATTTAGTCAAGTATAACAAATTCGGCGGGGTTTGTCAGAGCGCCCCTCGATGACCACAGGGCTGGCAGGGGCATGGCCGGCCGCGCCAGGCGCGGCGGCATCAGGAAAACAACAGTACTGCTCAGGCACGCAGGGCGGCACGTACTTTCATCAGTTCAAAACCCAGCAGGTTCAAGCCGTCCCAGCGGGAGGGATCGCCGATGCGCGGATTGTCCGACGCCAGGCCCACGCCCCAGATGCGGTCGACGGGACTGGCTTCGACGATGACGCGCTCGCCCGTGCCCAGCAAAAACTTGCGCAGCGCGGCTTTTTGCGAGAACTTGGCAAAGTTGCCATCGAAGACGATGCCGGCGCGCGCCGCTTCCCACACCCTGGCGTCAAAATTGGCCACTTCGCGCCCCAGCTTCTTGACTTCCGACGGCCGTTCGGCCGCCACGATGCGCGCCTGGACCAACGTGTCGCCGAACAGCGCCGCCTTCTGCGCCATCATGTAATGCTCGGCCGTCGCATACGTCACGCCAGCCAGGCTGAACGGCGACGGAAACCACTGGCTGAAGCAGCTTTTATCGGGCACCTGCGGCTGCGCCGGCGTGTGGCCCCAGAAATACAGATAGTCGGGCACGCCGCCCGCCGCGATCCACGCCTTCAATTCTTCCACGTTACTGATTTGCATATTCCCCGCACTTCCGCCAGACAGGCGATGATTCAAGCACGCAACAGTTGCATCGGGCCAAACAAGGCCTGCATGTCGCTGTTGCCGATAAAGGACAGATTATACGGATGTTCCGCCGTCACCTGCGGCAAGGCGGCCGCCACCGGCAGGCGTTTGATGAGCTCGGCAATCTTGCCCCACAGCACCAGTTGCGGCAAGGCCGCCCCGCCCTGCAGCGCCAGCGCTTCCAGCACCACCTGCAGGAAGGGCAGCCAGCCGCGCGCATCCTGCACGGGCGGCACGTGGGAACGGAACACCAGCGCCGCGTTGAGCAGCAGGAAACCCTGCTCCGTCATCTTGCGCTGCAAGTCGGGCAGGGTCTGGATCACGCCGCTGCCCGGCAGCTGCGCGGCGGCCGCCACGGGCGCCATGGCCGCGCCGGACGTGTCGCCGCCCTGCAGCCGGCCATCGGCCACCAGCAGCATCTTCATGAAGTTGCGCAGGGAGGTGGCGCGGTTGACGGGCTTCGACAGGCCCGTCGCCGACCACAGACTGCCGACGGCGCCATCCATGAAGCACACGCCCGTGGCGCTGTCAGCGCGCGGATACGGCCCCTCGCCCACCAGCACGTAGCGCACCTGCGCCAGCGGCAGGGCAAAGGCGGCAAACAGGCGGCCCTGCGTGGGCAGGTATTCGTCGGCGGCCAGCGCCGGCAGGTAGGCGGGATCGGCCGCCATCACGGCGTGCAAGCCGCGCAGCAGGATGGGCCGCCAGGAAGCATGCGCCAGGGACAGGGCATCGGTGATACTGGCAGGAACGGTTGTTACGGTCATGGCGCGTCAGTAAAATATTTGGGCAAACGCAAATTGTAGCCTACCGGCAAGCACGCGTTGACTGCGCAAAATCAATTCCGCATAAAAAAAGCCCCGGCCTGCATGCTGGCCGGGGCGGCTTGCGTTTGATGCGGCTCAAACTTACTCGGCGTCAGGCTGCCGCGACGGATGGGCGGCGGCAAACGCCGGCAAGGCGGCGCAATGCGCATGGATGCGCGCCACGCGCGGGTACGGCGCCAGGTCGATGGCAAAGCGCTGCGCATTGAACACTTGCGGCACCAGGCAGCAGTCGGCCATCGTCGGGCTGTCGCCATGGCAGAACAGGCCAGCTCTGGTCGGGTCGCCCTGCGCCAGCAGCGCTTCCACGGCCGCCAGTCCCTCGGCCATCCAGTGGCGGTACCACTCCTGCTTGGCCTCGTCCGATAGTCCCAGGGTGTTTTTCAGGTATTTCAGCACGCGCAGGTTCGTCAGCGGATGGGCGTCGCAGGCGATCGCCAGCGCCAGCGCGCGCACCCTGGCGCGTCCCAGCGGGTCCGGCGGCAGCAGCGGCACCGCTGGCCGCGTTTCATCCAGGTATTCGAGCATGGCCAGCGACTGCGTCAGGATGGCGCCGTCGTCATCGAGCGCCGGCACCAGGGCCGACGGGTTGACGGCGCGGTAGGCCGGCAGCAGCTGCTGGCCGCCGTCCTGCAGCAGGTGCACGGGGATGCTGTCGTAGGCGATGCCCTTCAAATTGAGGGCGATACGCACGCGGTAGGCGGCCGAACTGCGGAAATAGGTGTACAGCTTCATGGCGCGCCCTCCCCTCAGGCGCGGCCGGCGTACAGGGCCACGGTTTGCTCGATGCTGCCGAAGATGCTGGCGCCGGCCGCGTCGCGCATCTCGATGCGCACCGTGTCGCCGAACTTCAGGTACGCCGTCTTCGGCGCGCCGTGTTCGATGGTTTCATACATGCGCACTTCGGCCAGGCAGCAGTAACCCACGCCGCCGTTTTCGATGCTGGAGCCGAACAGGTTGCCCTGCTTGTTCGACACGGTGCCCGAGCCGACGATGCTGCCGGCGCCCAGTTCGCGCGTCTTCGCCGCATGGGCGACCAGCTGGGCAAAGTTGAAGGTCATGTCTTCGCCCGCATTCGGCTTGCCGAACGGCTTGTCGTTCAGGTCCACCAGCAGCGGCAGGTGCAATTTGCTGTCCGCCCAGTCGGTGCCCAGTTCGTCGGGCGTGACGGCGACGGGCGAAAACGCGCTGGCCGCCTTCGACTGGAAAAAGCCGAAGCCCTTGGCCAGTTCGCCCGGGATCAGGTTGCGCAGCGAGACATCGTTGACGAGCATGACCAGGCGGATCGCTTGCGCCGCATCGGCCGCGCCGGCGCCCATGGCCACGTCGCCCGTAATCACCGCCACTTCCGCTTCCAGGTCGATGCCCCATTCTTCCGACAGGGCGAAGATGGGGTCGCGCGGGCCGATAAAGCTGTCGGAGCCGCCCTGGTACATCAGCGGATCCGTGTAGAACGAGGCCGGCACTTCCGCGTTGCGCGCCTTGCGCACCAGTTCCACGTGGTTGATGTAGGCGGAACCGTCGGCCCACTGGTAGGCGCGCGGCAGCGGCGAGTGGCATTGATTGGCGTCAAACGGCTGCGCGTCCGGCGCCTGGCCCGCGTTCAGGGCCGCGTAGGCGGTTTCGAGCTTGGGCGCCACGGCGTCCCAGTTGTCGAGCGCCGCCTGCAGGGTGGGCGCGATGGCGGCCACGCGCTGGTACTGGCGCAGGTCGCGGCTGACGAGGATCAGGGCGCCGTCGCGGCTGCCGTTTTTCAGGGTTGCGAGTTTCATGGAGTGTGTTCCTTGTTTGGCGTAGTGTTCAGATGGATGCCGTGGGCGGCGCTCAGGCTTCGGCCGGCGCGTGCATCCAGGCGGCGTGTTTCGGCGCGCGGCGCGTCTGCGACCATTCTTCCAGCATTTCCCATTTGACGGCGTCCAGTTTGGCCATCATTTCGGGCGTGCCCACGTTGGCCGCCAGTTCCAGGCGGTGGCCGTTGGGGTCGAAGAAATAAATCGACTGGAAGATGGCGTGATTCACGGGGCCCAGCACCTCGATGCCGCCGGCCACCAGGCGCTCCTTGGCGGCCAGCAGTTCTTCCATGCTGCCCACTTCCAGCGCCAGGTGCTGCACCCAGGCCGGGGTATTGCGGTCGCGGTCCATCGGCGGCTGCGTCGGCAGCTCGAAGAAGGCCAGCACATTGCCCTGGCCCGCGTCGAGGAAGACGTGCATGTACGGGTCCGGCGCCTTGGTCGACGGCACCAGGTCTTCCGCGATGGCGAGGACGAAATTCATGTTCAAATGCTTGACGTACCACTCGACGGTTTTCTTCGCGTCGATGCAGCGGTAGGCGACGTGGTGGATTTGCTTGATTTTCATAATGTCTGTCTCCGATGGATGGCGGGTTTTTCAGCTTTTCACCATTAGAATCCAGTTACAGCTATCATACAAACAATTTTTAACCATCGATTTATCGGATTATCTTATGAGTCCCAGCCTGCGACAGATGCGCGCCTTCGTGGCGCTGGCCAAGACCGGCAGTTTTACCCTGGCCGCCGAATACCTGCACGTGACGCAGTCCGCCTTGAGCGGCTTGATCAAGGAACTCGAAAGCGTGCTGGGCGTGCGCGTGGTCGAGCGCAGCACGCGCAAGACGCAACTGTCGGAAATCGGCCGCGAACTGTATCCGCTGTTTGAAAAGATGATCGAGGACCTCGACGGCGCCATGGCCGGCATCGCCCAGCGCAAGGCCCTGAAGACGGGGATGGTGCGCATCGCCGCGCCGCAGATGATGGCGTGCACGCTGCTGCCGGAAGTGATCGCCGCCTACCGCCAGGCGCACCCGGACGTGCAGCTGCGCCTGGTCGACTGCCCCGTGGAAAACGTGTCGGCGCGCGTCTTCAGCGGCGAAGTCGATTTCGGCATCGGCCCCGAGCGCGACCCGACGGCGGAAATCGGCGCGCAAGTGCTGTTCGAGATGCCTTTCGTGCTGCTCTTCCCCGAGCAGCACCCGCTGCAGCAAAAGGAAAGGGTCACCTGGGCCGACGTGGGCGACTATCCGTTCATCTCGCTGCAGGGCCAGTTCACGGAGCGTTTGCTGCGCGACATGCACGGCGCGTTCCGCGAGTTGTCGCTCAATCCCTACAATGAGGTGACGTTCATGACGACGGCGCTGGCCATGGTCAGCGCCAACCTGGGCATCACGGTTTGCCTGCCGTACGCGGAACCGATGGTCAAACTCTACAAATTGCACATGCGCGCCCTGCACGAGCCGGAACTGACGCGGCGCTTTTTCGTCTACACGAAGACGGGCCGTTCGCTGTCGCCGGCGGCCGAAAGCTTCATGGCCTTCCTGTTCCGCTTCGTCGAGACGCACGAGTGGAACGTGGGAGCGGGCGGCCCGGCTGGCACCGCTTTATAATCCATCATCGCCCCCCCTCACCGCTTACGCCATGACCCAGCCTGACCAGCACGCCCTGTCGCCCACCGACGCCGCCACCATCGCCGCCAACCGGCGCATGAACAAATTCGACGGCCATGCACAGGTCTGGCTGTTCGGCTACGGCTCGCTGATCTACAAGGCCGATTTTCCCTATATCGAACGGCGCCCCGCCAGCATCGCCGGCTGGACGCGGCGCTTCTGGCAAGGCTCGCACGACCACCGCGGCACGCCGATGGCGCCGGGCCGGGTCGCCACCATCGTGCCGCAGGCGGGAGCCGTGTGCGACGGCATGGCGTACCTGATCACGCCCGAAGTCTTCGCCCACCTCGACCACCGCGAAAAGAACGGCTACCTGCGCCTGGCCACCGACATCACCTTCGACGATGGCAGCAAGGTCGAAGGCCTGGTGTACATCGCCAACGAGGAAAACGCCGCCTTCCTCGGCGCCGCGTCCGAACTCGATATCGCGCGCCAGATCGCCCGCTCAAACGGCCCCAGCGGCCCGAACAGCGAATATCTGCTGCACCTGGCCAGCGCCCTGCGCGAACTGGGCAAGAGCGATCCTCACGTCTTTGCCATTGAGCAACATCTGGCGGAGATGCAAGCACAATGCCCACGATAGCGCCGCAGCGTACCACTGCGGCATCAGCGCAGAGGACGGCTTCATTTAAAACAAATCCAGCTGCCCCGCATTGCCATTTTTCACTTTTGCACCCAGCGGCGGCACCACCAGCGGCCGGTGGAATTGCGTGCAATCGAGCTGCTTGAAGCGGCCGCCCTTGCCGTGCAGCCCCAGCCGGTGCACGGCCTTTTCAAAGCGCTGGCGGATGAGGTCGGCCCACACGCCCTCGCCCCGCATGCGCGTGCCGAACGCGCTGTCGTAATCCTTGCCGCCGCGCATTTCCCGTACCCGGTTCATCACGCGCTGGGCCCGTTCCGGGAAATGCGCTTCCAGCCATTGCTGGAACAAGGGGCTCACTTCCCACGGCAGGCGCAGCACCACGTAATGGGCGTGGATGGCGCCCGCGTCGCGCACGGCTTCGAGCAGCTGCTCGATTTCCGGCTCCGTGACAAAGGGGATGATGGGCGCGATGCTCACGCCCACGGGAATGCCCGCCTCCGTCAGGGTGCGGATGGTGCGCAGGCGCCGCGCCGGGGCGGCCGCGCGCGGCTCCAGCGTGCGCGCGATAGCCGGGTCGAGCGTGGTGACAGTGACGGCCACGGCGGCCAGGCGTTTGGCCGCCATGGGCGCCAGAAGATCGATGTCGCGCTCGATCAGCGACGATTTCGTGATCAGCGCCACCGGATGGTCGCATTCGTGCAGCACTTCCAGCACGCGCCGCGTCAGCTGCCGTTCCCGTTCGCACGGCTGATACGCATCGGTATTGACGCCCAGGGCGATCGGTTCGGGCACATACGACGGCCTGGCCAGTTCGCGCCGCAACAGTTCCGGGGCGTTCACCTTGGCGTAGATGCGGCTTTCGAAGTCCAGGCCCGGCGACAAGCCCAGATAACTGTGCGTGGGACGGGCAAAGCAATAAATACAGCCGTGTTCGCAGCCCCGGTACGGGTTCAGCGACACATTGAAGGGCAAATCGGGCGAAGCGTTGCGTGTGAGGATGGTGCGCGCCTGCTCGTCGCTGACCTGCGTCTTCCAGGCCGGCGCCGCCTCCCCGGCCGCCTCCTCCAGGCCGTCCACGCCCCAGCCGTCATCGAAGCCGGCGCGCGCATGCGCCTCGTAGCGCCCTTGCAGGTTCGAGACGGCACCGCGCCCCTTGCGGGCTTTCAGCGATTGCGGCGGCAACATGGCTTGCCCGGCGAAGCTGTCATCGTGCTCTGGAATGATTGCTTTCATGAACGGCCCCATCAACTGTATATACGTACAGTATACTATGCCGCTGCGCGGGCAAGATCAAGGGCTACCGTGTGACCGTTTCAAGCTTTTTCAGCGTGCGGCATGACATAACTCAACTGCTGCGCGACAAAGCCGTCGAATGCCGCGATCATGGGAACGAAGCGGGGCGTGTCCTGCTCCAACTGCATCAGGGCATAACACGTCGCTTCCAGGGTCGATAACTGGTCTGGCGCGTGCGCCTTGCGGATCAGGTAATGGGAAGCAGGCGTATCGCGCAGCGGCAGGCGCGGCAGCTGTTGCAGCTGCGGATTCAGATACAGCATCTTGCGGCTCTTGCGCCAGGTGGCGTCCAGCACCACCAGCCGCAACTGGGCCGAAAATCGGGCCAGATCGCGCAAGATGGCGGGGTCGAGCGCTGGCGGCGGCGCGATGCCCAGCGAACGGTCGCCGGGCGTATCCGGGTACAGCAGCACATTATGCTTGCCGGCCAGCAATTCGGCGAGGTCTTGCGGGGCAAACTGCTCGCCCGTCAGCAGGCGGCTGTTGGGCAGGCTCAGATGCAGCAAGCGGGCGCTGCCCTTGGCGTTGTGGACTTCCAGCGGATGCTGGAGGATCAGCACTTCCACGGCGTGGGCAACGGGGGCGATCCAGCGGCAGATGCAGCTGGCTGCGGCACGCAGACAGACCGGGCAGCGTGCCCGTTTGGCGGGTTCAGCCACGGAGGACGATGCAGCGCCAGCGTGAGAGGCGGGGTCGGAGGCAAGGCTGGAGGTACAGCGGGTGGTCATGGCGGAGCGCGTTCGCGGGATTCTTCAAGCCGCGATTGTAGCGCCCGTGCCATGCCAAGGGAAAGCTGCGCTTAAAACACCTGCGCTTAAAACCGATTAAAACTCTTCCCAGTCGTCGGCGCCGGATGCCACCGGCGTCTTCGGCGTGCGTGCACGCACAGCTTCCGCTGGCGCCGCCTTGCCCGGCGCAGGGGCGGCCACGGCGGGTGCCGGCGTCCGCGGCGTGGCGTGCCGCATGGCAGGCCGCATCGCAGCTTTGGTGGGCGCAGACGCCGTCACGGACGGAGCAGCACTGGCCGATGCATATTGCTGTGTGGCATCGAGCTTGAACACGCCCACCACGTCGGCCAGCCTGGCTGCCTGTTCCTGCATGGATTCGGCCGCCGCGGCCGCTTCTTCCACCAGGGCCGCGTTTTGCTGCGTCACCTGGTCCATCTGGCCGATGGCCCGGTTGACTTGTTCGATGCCGGTGCGCTGCTCATCGCTGGCGTCGGTGATCTGGTTCATGATCTGCGTCACATGACTGATGCTTTGCACGATTTCGTCCATGGTGCGGCCCGCCTTGTCCACCAGTTGTGAACCGGCCTCGACCTTTTGCACGGAATCGTCGATCAAGCCCTTGATTTCCTTGGCCGCCGCGCTCGACCGCTGCGCCAGGTTGCGCACCTCGGAAGCGACGACGGCAAAACCACGGCCCTGTTCGCCGGCCCGGGCCGCTTCCACGGCCGCGTTCAAGGCCAGGATATTCGTCTGGAAGGCGATGGCGTCGATGACGCTGATGATGTCGACGATCTTGCGCGAGGAATCATTGATCGAGCCCATGGTGCTGACCACTTCCGACACCACCACGCCGCCCTTGCTGGCGATCTGCGAGGCGTCGATGGCCAGCTGGTTGGCGCTGCGCGCATTGTCGGCATTGAGCTTGACGGTGGAAGTCAGTTCTTCCATGGAAGACGCCGTCTCTTCCAGCGAGCTGGCCTGCTCTTCCGTGCGCGACGACAAGTCCAGGTTGCCGGCAGCAATTTCACTCGACGCCGTGCTGATCGATTCCGTGCCGGTGCGCACCTGGCCGACGATACTGACCAGTTTATCGTTCATGTTTTTCAGCGCATGCATCAGCTGCCCCGTTTCATCGCGGCTGTCCACCACGATATGACTGGTCAGGTCGCCAGCGGAAACGGCTTCCGCCACCTCGACGGCGCGCGTGATGGGACGCGTGATCGAGCGCGTGATCCAGTACGCGCAGGCGATGCCCAGCAAGATGGCAACCACGCCCAGCGAGATCAGCAGCGAACGGCCGTTTTCATAGCGCGAACGGATTTGCGCGGCCGCTTCATCGAGCAATCTTGCTTCCAGCACTTCCAGTTTTTTGAGCGACGCCAGATAGATGTCGCGCTTGACGGCCATGTCGCCTTCGTACAGGCGCTTGCCCAGTTCCAGGTCGCCCGCATTCTTGGCCTTGAACACATTCTTGCGCACTTCCGTATAGGCTTTGCGCGTGCTCAGCACTTCCTGGTACAGCGATTGCTCTTCGGTGTTCAGCTCGCTCTTGCCGATCGCGTTCTGGATTTCCGTGGCGCGTGCCGACGAGACGGCCATTTCCTGTTCAAACTGCTTCTGGTGTTCGGGATCGCCCACCTTCCAGGCGGCCGCCGTGCGCGCCGCGTTGACCTCGATGACTTTGGTCCATTCGCCGATCAGGCGCTCGTTGCGCACCTTGACGTTGACGAGCGCATCGGTTTCCTTGCTGGCGCTTTGCATCTGCACGATGCCCACCACGGTGAGACTGGTCAACAGGAGCAGGACGGCGGCAAAAGCGCCACCGAGACGTACGCCGATTCTGAGGTTTTTCATTGCGTGATTCCTATCTGAAGAAAACAATGCACAGACGCCACGAAACCGACTTACTGCTACGTACCAATATAGCAGGCATCTGCCGTGCGGCAATCACGAGCGGTGGCGCAACGGTACCCGCCACCGGAATGGCAGCACGCCGCAGCGCACCACTTTGGAGCAGATTGTGAGTGAATCAGAGTGGTATTGCAAGAAATAACATGCAGAAAAGCAACAACCAGAAGATGCCATGCCGCCACGAACGGGCGGCAGTCAAGCAGAGTCAGTTTTGCTTCACATAGATCAATTTTGACGTATCGAAACCCAGGCCACGGGCTTTTTCGATCAGCCGCTGCTGCAATGCGGGATCCATGCTGGGCGTGCGCGACAGCAACCACAAGTACGACTTGTCGGGGCCGCTGATCATGGAATAGCTGTAATCTTGCTGATCCAAATCAAACACGATATAGGAACCATAGAAGGGACCGAAAAACGACACTTTCAGATAGCCCACGTCTTTCTTGTCCACAAAATACGCCTTGCCTTCCGCTTCCTTCCACTTCGCGTCCGCATCCTGGTAGCCCCGGTTGAGCACTTTCAGGCCGCCATCCTGGCGCAGGCTGTAGTCGGCCGTCACATGGCTCAGGCCCCGTTCGAACGAATGGTCCAGGCGCGCGATCTCATACCATTTGCCCAGATAGCGGGTCGTGTCGAAGTTGCTGACGGGGACGATGTTATCGGGACGGCCCACGCAGCCGGCCAGCACGAGCACACACAGGAACAGCAGTTTTTTCATGGTCTTCTCCGTTGGTGGAATCAGGGCCGCAACGTCAGGGCAGCAATGCGCGGTCGACGATGCGGCGGATCGCGCCATTATTCTGCATGCGCACGATGGCGGCATTGAATTGTTCGATAAAGTCTTCGCGATAGGGGTAAGCGACGGGCCGGCGCGCCGTAAAACCCAGGTGGCCCTGCTGGCTGGCCAGTTGCGCCGTTTCCTGGATCGCCTGCATCGGTGTGCCCGGCGGCCCCTCGCGCCGGATGCGCTGCAATTCCCACTGCGCCGACAGGCGGTCGCTGACATAGCAATCGATGCGCCCGCGCATCAGCTTGAGCAGATTCGTGCGCGTGCCCTTGGCCGGGTCGAGCACGATTTTTTCGGCGCGCAGGGCCGCCATCAGCCCCGCATCGCCCGGCAAAAAACCCGCGTTCACGCCGATGTGCAGGCCGCCGTAATCGGCGGGCCACTGGCGCAGCGCACGCCTGGCCAGCACGTCCTGGCTGCACAGCACCACCAGCTGCTCCATCAGCAGCGGCACGGAATAGCGCACGTACGGCCGCTCGCTGCGCCACGAATACGGCGGATACAGGGCGAAGGCCTCGCCCGTCTGCAGCATCAGCAGCCCCCGTTTCCAGGGTACGGGGCGCAGCTGCACCGCATACTGCGGCATCGCTTGCGCCGCTTCGCGCACGATCTCCGTGTAGATGCCTTTCAGCTGGCCATTCTCGACGTAGGAGTACGGCGGATAATCGTCGTCGCCATAGATCACCAGCGGCGTTGCCCCTTCGGCCCGCGCGCTGGCGGCGATAAACAGGCATAGCGCGGCAGGCAACATGAGCATTCTGGACATGCCCGAAGAGTAGCACGGAAGGGACAAACGCCATCATCCGTTTGCGCTGTTCGTGCCCAGCATCTCGTCGAGCTGCGCCAGGGTGCTTGAATCCTTCACGACGGCGCGCAGCCACAGGTGCAGCGGCAGTTCGCCCCAGCTGGCGGCCTTGTCGGCCAGGTAGGCGACGGGGCTGTGCGGCTCCGTGCGGCGGAAGAAATCGGCCACCTGGCGCAGCTGGGCCAGCGCCTGCTGGCGCTGCACGATGGCGCCGCCAGCGCCCCCGTCGGCGCCCTGGCCGGCGGCGGCCGGCGCGCCGATAAAGTCCGCGCCGGGCGACAGCGGCGCGATGAAATGAATGGCGTTTTCCAGCGCTTCGCGCGCGGCGCGGAAACTCGGCCCATCGGCGCCGAAATGCGCGTCGACGCTGCGTTCGAACGCCAGCAGCGACTGCATGCAGTACTGCGCATCGGCCAGCAAGGCGTCGGAAAAGGCGCGCGTATTCCTTTGCCGCGCCGCCTCCATCTGCGCCAGGGTCGCCCCTTCGTCGTAGCGCGTATCGCCCCAGCCCTGCTCCGCCGCGCCCTGCGCCAGGCTGGCCGCCGCGCGCTGGCGCGCCGCATCGAAATCCTGCAGCGCAAACGGGCCATCGGCACCTTCCGTCAGCGGGATTTCGCGCAGCAGCTGCGGCGTGCGCGAGAGCAGCCAGAAGACATTGCCGATGCGCTGTTCCTGGTCGCCCTCTTCCGCCAGCGGGTACAGGCCCTCCCAGTAACGTTCGCACAGGCCGGCCAGCAGCGCGTAGCCGTCGCCCAGGCCGCGGAAATGGCGCGTCTTCGCGTGCGCCTCGGCCAGCCACACGGCCACGCGCAAATCCTTGCTGTGCGTGGCGATCAGCTGTTCGCAGCGCGTCGCCACGAAGGGCCAGTCGGCTTCCTTCAGCGCCGTCACCCATTCGCCCTGGTCCAGGCTCGGGTCGTCGTGCTGGCGCGCGCGCGCGATGGCGTCGAGCTCCTGGCTGAAGGTGATGTCTTCGCCGCATGGACTGACGGCGCTGACGGGATGCAGCAACTGCTCCAGGTTGAACATGGCGCTCTCCGGAAGGTGGATTATCGGATCGTGTACTTGAACTGCCCCTGCTTGCTGGCAGTGACGCGGATCGACGCGACCGGCTCGCCTTCGGCCATGCGCGCCAGCACCGCTTCGGCGATCGCCGGCAGCACGCTGCCGTTGAGAATTTGATCGACATTGCGCGCGCCCGAATCGACCTCGGTGCAGCGCGCCAGCACGGCGTCGACCAGGCCCGCGTCATGGCTGAACTGCGCCTGGTGGTTGCGCGCGATGCGCGCGCCTATCCTCGCCAGTTTCAGGGCGATGATCTCGGCCAGCACGGCGTCGGTCAGCGGATAGAACGGCAGCACCTTGAGGCGCCCCAGCAAGGCCGGCTTGAAATGCGCCACCAGTTGCGGGCGCACCAGTTCTTCCAGCGCGGCCGGCGTGGGCAAGTCTTGCGCCGCCCGGTTCAGGCAGGCGGCCATCATGGCGCCCGAACCCAGGTTCGAGGTGGCGATGATGATGGTGTTGCGAAAATCGACTTCGCGCCCTTCCGCGTCATCGAGCACGCCCTTGTCGAAGACCTGGAAGAACAGTTCGAGCACGTCGGGATGGGCTTTTTCCGCCTCGTCGAGCAGCACCACGCTGTAGGGCTGGCGCCGCACGGCTTCCGTCAGCACGCCGCCTTCGCCATAGCCGACATAGCCGGGCGGCGAGCCTTTCAGGCCGGCCACGCTGTGCGCCTCCTGGTATTCGCTCATATTGATGGTAATGAGCTTGCGCTCCCCGCCGTACAGCAGGTCGGCCAGCGCCAGCGCCGTTTCCGTCTTGCCCGTGCCGGACGGCCCCGTAAACAAAAACACGGCTTGCGGCTTGTTCGGGTCGTCCAGGCTGGCGCGCGCCGTGCGCACGCGCTGCGCCACCGCGTCGATGACGTGGTCTTGTCCCAGCACCCGTTCGCGCAGCGCGCCGTCCAGGGTCAGCACCGTGCGGATCTCGTCTTTGAGCATTTTCCCCAGCGGGATGCCGGTCCAGCCGGCGACGATGCCGGCCACCACCTGGGCGTCGACTTCCAGCGGCGACAGCGGCGCTTCACCCTGCAGGGCCGCCAGTTCTTCCTTCAGCGCCAGCAGGCGCGCCGCGCCCACTTCGCCCGGCCGCTCGCCGCGCAGCTGCGCGCGCAAGTCGCCGATCTGCGCCACCAGCGTCTTTTCGCGCTCCCAGCGCTGCGCCAGCGCCGCGACCGCCGCCTGGCCTTCGCCATGCTCGCGCCGCAGCTGCGCCAGGCGCGCGGTGCCGGCTTTATCGGGCACTTCGCCATCGGCCGCCTCGCGGGCCAGGGCGGCGATTTCCGCGCCGATGCGTTCCTGGCGCCGGTGCGCGTTTTCCAGCTGCGCCGGCGTGGCGCGCTGGCCCAGCGCCACCTTGGCGCACGCCGTATCGAGCACGCCGATGGCCTTGTCAGGCAGCTGGCGCCCGCTGATGTAGCGGTGCGACAGGCGCACCGCCTCGACGATGGCGGCGTCGCGCACGCGGATGCCGAAATGGCGCTCCATCAGCGGCGCCATGGCGCGCAGCATGGCGCAGGCGATGTCCTCGCTTGGCTCTTCCACCTTCACCACCTGGAAGCGCCGCGCCAGCGCCGCATCCTTTTCAAAGTATTTTTTATACTCGCTCCAGGTGGTGGCGGCGATGGTGCGCAGGGCGCCACGCGCCAGCGCCGGTTTCAGCAGATTGGCCGCGTCGTTCTGCCCGGCCTGGCCGCCGGCGCCGATCATGGTGTGCGCCTCGTCGATGAAGAGGATGACCGGGTGCGGGCTTTTCGCCACCTCGTCGATGACGTTCTTCAGGCGGCTTTCGAATTCGCCTTTCACGCTGGCGCCGGCCTGCAGCAAGCCCATGTCGAGCGCGTGGATGTGCGCGCCCTGTAGCACTTCGGGCACGTCGCCGGCGGCGATGCGCAGGGCCAGGCCTTCCACCACGGCCGTCTTGCCCACGCCCGCCTCGCCCGTAAGTATCGGGTTGTTCTGGCGGCGGCGCAGCAGGATGTCGACGGCCTGGCGTATCTCCGCCTCGCGGCCGATCACGGGATCGAGCTTGCCATCGCGCGCCAGCTGCGTCAGGTCGGTGGTGAACTGATCCAGCGCCGGGGTTTTGCTGGCCAGGGCAGTCACCGGGTCCTCCGGCATGTCGGAAAGCCGCGGCACTGCCGCGCTTTCCTCACCGGAGCCGGCCGTGAGTTTATCCGGATGATGCTTCAATTGCTCCACGCTGAAGCGGGCGAACAGCTTCGAGCCGCGGTAGGCCAGCTGCGACAGTTCCGGTTCCGTCAGCAGCGCCAGCAGCAGGTGGCGGCTGCGGATGGGCCCCGGCTGCGCCGTATCGAGCGAAGCGATCAGCCAGGCGTGTTCGAACAGCAGCGGCAGATGGGGCGAAAACACGGGCGTGCGCGCGCTGCCCGTGCGGAAGCCGCCGATCTCGCGGCGCAGGTCCGCCTCCAGCGCCGTCAGGCTGATTTCGCTGCGCCGCGCGATGGTGACGAAATCGCTGCGTTCCTGCTCCAGCAGGGCCAGGAACAGGTGTTCGATATCGACTTCGTACTGGCCCAGCCCGACGCAGATGGCGGCGGCGCGGGTGGCGGCCGTGCGCGCCGTGTCATTCAGTTTGGCGATCAGGGTTTTCAGGTTATTGCTCATGCGGCGGCTCCCTTGCGGTTGATCGAATAGCGCAGCGACGATGGCTGCAGCACGGCGTCGAAATTGACCGTCTCGCCGCCGGCCTGCACGGCCAGGGTGCCGCTGATGACGAAGCCGACGCGGTTGATGGCGCCGGCCTCGCGCTCCAGGCGCGCGCGCACGTTGCGCAGGCGCGGTTCGTGGCGTTCGATGGCGGCCTTCAGGGCGGCGCAGATGCGGGCGCGGTCGTCGCTGCTGGACAAGCACATGCCGGCGAAATCGATCAAGCCATAGTTGACGATGGACGCCGCGCATTCCGGATAGGCATCCAGCGCGCCGGGCGGCAGGGCCACGCGCGTGTTGAGCAGCTCTTCCAGGTCGCGCGCCACCGCATCCTTCAATTGTTCCAGCGACAGGCGCGCCGCCGCACCGCCGTCGCCCATCAGGCGGTCAAACAAGCCAGGTACATAACTGTCCATGCACACTCCTGGAAAATCGGCGCGGGGGGGGGGGGGGGGGGGGGGGCCGCCGCGCGCCGCGCGCAATGGATCAAGCCACGCGGTTCGCGGCCAGGTCCCAGCCGCCCGAGGTATTGCCGCCGGCGCCGCCCGTCACTTTTTGCTGCGTGTATTTCCACTTCACTTTCGAGAACTTGAAGCCGACGTGTTCGCCGAGGATGTCGCCCTCTTCCACGTTCGGCGTGACGGCGCCGATCAGCACATTCTCGATTTCGATTTCAAAGTATTTGACGCGTTCGCCCTGGCCGTCGGCGCGCATGAATTCGAAGCGCGCCTTGGGGATGGTCTTGCCGGCCGAGCAGGTCTGCAGCAGCACCGGCGAGGCCAGGTCGGCCAGCTTGGAAATGACGATGTCCTTGTGCTCGCAGCGTTCGGCCGTGTGCCCGCCGCCCGTCGAGGCGGTGGCGGACTTCGGCTGCTCGACGCTCCAGCTGACCGATTTGCACTCGATCCAGTCCTTGTGCTTGTCATCGGTGGACTCGCCCTTGATGCCGTCTATCTGCAGATATACATCGATTGCCATGGTGTGCTCCTGTGGTTGAAAGAGGGGTGGATCAGGAATTGGTCGACTTCGGCAACTCCGCGACCAGTCGGAGCGAAACGGATAATTCATCGAGCTGGAAATGGGGGCGCAGGAACGACACGGCGCGGTACACGCCCGGCCGGCCCGGCACTTCATGCACCTGCACGGACGCCTCGCGCAGCGGGAACTGCGCCTTCTGTTCCTGGCTGGCGTTATCGTCGAGCAGCACGTACTGCATCAGCCAGCGGTTCAGAAAATCCTCCACGTTGGAGGCGGCGGCAAAGCTGCCGATCTTGTCGCGCATCATGGCCTTCATGTAGTGGGCGATGCGCGAGACGGCGAAGATGTACTGCAGCTGCGACGACAGCACCGCGTTGGCGTTGGCCGCGTCGCTGTTGTACTTGCGGCTTTTCTGCGCCGACTGCGCGCCGAAGAACGCCGCATACGCCGTGTTCTTGCAGTGCAGCAGCGAGATGAAGCCCAGGTCGCTCAATTCCTTTTCGCGGCGGTCCGTGATCGCCACTTCGGCCGGGCATTTCAGGGCCACGTCGCCCTCGTCCGTCTTGAAGGTGTGGGTCGGCAGGTCGTCCACCAGGCCGCCGCCTTCCACGCCGCGGATGGCGGCGCACCAGCCGTAATCGGCAAAGGCGCGCGTCAGCTTGCAGCCGAACGCATACGCGGCGTTGCACCACAGGTATTTATGATGGTCGCTGCCGTCGACTTCCTCGACAAAATTAAAACCTTCGACCGTGGTGCCGTCGACGGGATTGAACGGCAGCCGGCCCAGGAAGCGGGGCAAGGTCAGGCCGACATAACGCGCATCCTCGGATTCGCGGAAGGCTTTCCATTTCGCGTACTCGATGGTGTCGAACACCTTGGCCAGGTCGCGCGGCTTGCCCAGGTCGCCGTAGCTTTCCAGGCCAAACAGTTCCGGCGCGGCCGAGGCGATGAACGGCGCATGCGCGGCGGCGGCGATGTGCGACATCTGCTCGACGAAATACATGTCTTCCGGCTGGCGCGAGATGGCGAAGTCGCCCAGCAGCGCGGCGAAGGGCGCGCCGCCGAAGGTGCCGAATTCCTCTTCATACACCTTCTTGAACATGCTGCTCTGGTCGAATTCCAGCGCGGCCTGGAAATCCTTCACCAGTTCGCGCTTGGTGGCGTTGAACATGCGGATCTGCAGCCGCGTGCCCGTGTCGGAATTGCCGACCAGGTAGCGCAGCCCCGTCCAGCTTTGCTCGAGCTGCTGGAACGGCGCCGCGTGCATGATTTCGCTGAGCTGGGCGGAGATCAAACGGTCGATTTCCGCCACGCGCCCGTCCAGGGTGGCCGACAGGCTGCTGGACATCAGCACCGTGCCGTCGAGCACCTGCGCCACCAGTTCCGAGATCAGATCGCGCGCGCGCGCATGTTCGGCGCCGGACTTGGCGACGCGGCTCTGCTCGACGATCTGGTCCAGCAAATCGGTGGCGGCCGGCGCGACGGGAGCGGCGGCGGCTAGGGCTTCTGCCTGGGCGTTCATCTCAATCCTCCTGCGCTGGGAACTGCGGTTTCAGGGTGGCCAGGCTGTCCGTGTTGTTCAGCACTTCCGTCAGCAAGTCTTCCAGCTTGTCGTTGCCCGCCAGCTTGTTGCGCAAGTCGGCCAGCTTGGTGCGCGCGTCGAGCAGCTTGCGCAAGGGCTCCACCTGGCGCACCACCGATTCCGGACGGAAGTCGTCCATCGAGCGGAAATGCAGATCGACGGCGAAGGTGCCGCCCGCCTCGCTGAGGCGGTTCGGCACGGCGAAACGGGCGACCGGTTCCACGCCGGCCAGCACTTCGTCGAAGTTGTCGCGGTCGAGGGCGACGAACTTGCGGTCCTTCAGGCGTTTTTTCTCGCTGTCCGGATTGCCGCCGAAGTCGCCCAGCACGCCGACTACGAAGGGCAGCTCCTTGTTTTCAATCGCGTCGCCGATCTCGACGTCGTAGGTCATTTGCACGCGCGGCGCGCGTATCTGCTTCAGGCGTTTTTGCACGCTGTCGGACTTGGGCATGTCGCTTCCTTTGCAAGGGGATGGTGGGAATGCTCGCTTATTTCAGGCCGCTGAACGGGTCGGCCGTGCTGCCTGGCGAGGCCGCGCCCTTCGCCGCCGGCGTGCCGGAACCGGGAGCGGCGGCGCGCTTGCCGGCCGCCGGCGGGCGCCTGGCCGGCGGCACCAGCACTTCTTCGCCGATGCTGGCGCGCAGCAGCTTGGCCAGGTCCTGCGCTTCCGAGCGCAGCGAGCCGTTCAGATTGTTTTGCCGCGACAGGTCGGCCAGCGCCTTGCCGGACAGGCGCAAGCCGCTGACGGCGACGATGCTGTTGGCGACCTTGTCGTCCGGGTCGCGTTCCAGCGCTTCGAGCGCATGGCCGATGGCGTCGCCGTACTGGCCGCGGTCGAACTTCATCTGCGCCATTTGCAGCCACGGCGCCTTGTCGGCCGGGTAGCTCGTGCCGCCGCGCTGAAGCAGGGTCATGGCGCGTTCGTACTGGCCGGCGCGCGCGGCCGCGTCGGCGTCGCTCATCACTTGCGTCAGGGTCGGCGCGGCAGGTTTGCTGGACACGGGCTGGTCTGGCGTGGCGCAGGCGGCCAGCAACAGGGCGCTGACAAGGCAGGCAAGACGGGGCAACACGGTGGTGGCAGGCTTCATCGGGGCACTCCTTCACGTGGAGGACGCTACCGCTGGGAAAGATGGGCGGCGCCTTGGTGGAGGCCATTATTGATCGCCAATTTTTTGGCCAGATTGAGATTAATCAGCAAAGAAGAAGTTCCGCGCCAAAGCCGCGTACAGGTGCATGAATCCTGATCTGGCGCAGGAAGTGCGTTGATCGCAGGCGGACTTTGCGCCAACGCAAGCGGGCCGCCCCTGCATGCGTTTAAATGGCTGCAACACTTTTATTTCCACCCACCATTTTTACAAAGAGTGCCCATGCCATCTGACGCCCCGCTCCGCCGTCTGGCGCGCGCCACCCCGCTACGGCTGCCGGTGTTGCTGCTGGCCTTGCTGCAAGCCGGCTGCGCGGGCGGCGCCATCGGCACCCTGGCCAACGCGGCGCTGCAGATGGCCGGCGTGGCCAAGCCGCCGCCGGAACTGCCCGAGGCGCAACAGCCGCCGCGCAACGTCAGCATCCGCCTGCACGCGGCGCAGCGCCTCAACACCGACGCCGAGGGCCGGCCGCTGGCGCTGGTGGCGCGCATCTACAAGCTGCGCCAGAGCGCCGCCTTCGAGCAGGCGCCCTACGACAGCTTCCTCGACGCGCAGCGCGAAAAGGCGGCGCTGGGCGCCGACCTGATGGAAGTCAAAGAGGTGCTGCTGGTGCCGGGCCAGCGCTACGAGGTGCAGGAAAAAGTCAGCAAGGAAGCGTCTTTCATCGGCGTCGTGGCCCTGTTCCGCGCGCCGGCAACGCAGCGCTGGCGCGCCACCTTTGCCGCCGCCGACGCTGAACGCGGCGGCATCACCGTCGGCCTGCATGCGTGCGCGCTCAGCATCAGCGGCGCGTCCACGCTGTCGGCCCCGCGCTGCCAGTAGCACGAACAGACACGCCACACATACAAGGAGAAACGAGATGGGCATGGCAGCGAAAGTCTTGTGGGGAGAAGGCCTGTTCCTGCGGCCGCAGCATTTCCAGCGCCAGGATCAATATCACGAAGCGCGCCTGCATCACACGGCCAGCGCGCTGCATCCCTACCTGTGGGGCGTGGCGCACATGGAATGGGATCTGGCGGCGCTGAAGACGGGCACCCTGCGCCTGCACGCCCTGTCGGCGATCTTCCGCGACGGCGAAGTGTTCGAGGCGCTGGGCGACGGCGCACCGGGCAGCGACACCCTGCCCCCGCCGGTGGACCTGGAAGCGCTGCCGGCCGCGGTGCAGGAAGTGACGTATTACGCGGCCCTGCCCATCCTCAACCGCGAAGGCATGAACTACACGGCGCAGGCGCAGGCAGCGGGCACGCCGGCGGCCACGCGCTTTGCGCACGCCATGCGCGCCACGCCCGACCTGTTTACGGAGTCCGCCGTGGCCGACGTGGCCTACCTGAAGAAAACCGTGCGCCTGATTCCCGACAGCGAGGCGCGCGGCTCCTACGACTGCCTGCCGCTGATCGCCCTGCGGCGCACGGTGTCGGGCGGCTTCGAGCCCGTGCCCTCGTTCATGGCGCCCAGCCTGGCGATCGCCGGCGCGCCGCGCCTGCAGGGCGTGCTGGAACACCTGCTCGACGCCTTGCAGGCGAAAGTGAGCGCGCTGCACGGCCACCACCGCGAGCCGAGCCGCAACGTGATCGAATTCCGCTCGGGCGACGTATCGTCGTTCTGGCTGCTGCACACGGTGAGCACGGCCGCCGCCGCGCTGATGCACTATGTGCGCCATCCGGCCCTGCATCCTGAGCGCCTGTACGAGGCGCTGCTGGGCCTGGCGGGCGGCTTGCTCAGCTACTCCAAGCACTACACGCTGGCCAGCCTGCCCGCCTACGACCACGCGCAGCCCGGCGCCTGCTTCGACGCCATCGACGCGATCATCCGCGAACTGCTCGACACCGTCATCTCGTCGAAGTATTTTTCCATCGCCCTGCTGGAAGACCAGCCCTCGTACTACCTGGGCAAGCTCGATTCGGGCAAGATCGACCAGCACACCACCCTGTACCTGGCGATACGCGCCGCCATGCCCGCCATCGAGCTGGTGGACGTGGTGCCCGTGCGGGTGAAAGTGGGCGCGCCCGACGACGTGGAAAAATGCGTGCTCACGGCCATGCCCGGCCTCAAATTGTCGCATGCGCCGCAAGTGCCGGCGGCCATCCCCGTGCGGCCCGACACCTATTATTTTGCGATTGAAAACCGCGGCGCGCTGTACGAGCAGATGCTCAAGGCGCAGTCGATTTCCGTCTACGTGCCGGCCGGCATACGCGACCTGCAGCTGGAACTGATCGCGGTGACGGCATGAGCCAGCTCATCGAACGGCGCGCGGCGCCCTCCCTGCTGGGAGCACGCGGTGCCGCACCGGCAGGCGGCAACCGGCATGCGGGCAGCGCCCTGCTGGACCTGATGCACGAAGGCTTCTACATGCTGTTCATGCTGAAACACGGTTCGGCGCCCGGCGACGAGCAAAGCTTCATGGACCGCATCACGGCCTTCCTCGGCGACTTCGAACGCGAAGCGAAAAAGATCCGCGCCGACGGCGACGATATCGAGGCGGCCAAGTATGCGTTCTGCGCGGCCGTCGATGAAATCATCCTGGCCTCGCCTTTCGCCCTGCGCAAGCAGTGGGAGCGGCGCCCGCTGCAGCTGCTGATCTTCGGCGACCAGCTGGCCGGCGAACACTTTTTCGACCGCCTCGACGCCTTGCGCGGCAAGGGCGCCATGCGCGTGCAGGCGCTGCAGGTGTTCCACATGTGTTTATTGCTGGGATTCCAGGGCAAGTATGCGATCGACGGCGGCGAAAAACTCAGCTACCTGACGGCGCGCCTGGGCGACGAGATCGCCCACATCAAGGGCAAGAGCCGCGGCTTCGCGCCGCGCGCGGAACGCCCCGACCAGGTGGTCAACAAACGCGGCAGCGACGTGCCGCTGTGGGCGCTGTCGAGCTTTTTCGCCCTGCTGGCCATCTGCGCCTACCTGGGCCTGAAAACGCATCTGACGCGCGGCACGCAAACGACCCTGGCCGCGTATGCGGACCTGGTCAAACTGGCGCCAAGCCCCGCGCACCTGACCATCACCTTGCCCTGAACACCTCACAAAACCTACTGCGCGATTCTGAACTCGATGCGCCGGTTACGCGCCCGGCCGTCGGCCGTGGCGTTGCTGGCCACGGGGCGATCCGGTCCCTGGCCCGACACCAGCACCGAGTCCGCCACCACGCCCTTGCTGGCCAGGTAGGCGCGCACGGCTTCGGCGCGCGCCAGGCTCAGGGCCACGTTGCTGGCGCGCAGGCCCGTGTCGTCCGTGTGGCCGATCACCTCCACCTTGCGGCCCCGCAGCCTGAGCATGGCGGCCGCCATCTCGTCGAGGATGGCCAGGCCGGCCGGCGTGATGGACGCCTTGCCGCTGTCGAATTCGATGATGCGTTTATCGAGCGCCGCATCGAGCAAGCCCTGCTCGGCCTCGGGCGCCTTGACCCGCAAGCCGTTGTTGACGGTGTAGGTGGGATTGAGGCTGGTGGCGATGTCGCTGGCGATCTGCTGGCGCTGCGCCTCGTTCGCCACTTCGCCGCGCACGCTGACATTGTTGCCGGCTATGCTGATCTGCCCCCGTGAAATCAGCTTCAGGTTGGGCGCGATCAGCTTTTGCACGTAGGCGTTCCAGTTGGCCGGCACGGCCACGCTGCCGATGGAGATCTGGTCGACCACGCGCTCGGCGCCATACAGTTCGCGCAGGCGGGCCAGCACGGCCGCCTTGCCCGCCTCGTCGGCCAGGGTGCCCGTGACGAGGATTTGCCCAGGCATCGGCGTCTGCGGCGCTTGCGCCTGGGCGTGGCAGGCAGTGGCGGCGCCCAGCAGCAGGAAGAAGACGGTTGGTTTCATCGCAATCCTTCAGGCAAAGGTATCCATGAACATGGCGCAGGCCGAGCGCAGCGACAGCTGTTCCTGCTGCAGGCAGGCGGAAAACCGGCGCAGCGCCGCATCGCTTCCCAGCTGCTCTTCGACCCAGTCGAGCTGGTCGAAGACGATCAGCCGTTCGCTGCCCGCCTGCGGATCGATCAGCGCGCGCAAGCCGTGCGGGTCGGCGCCGCAAAAGCCGATCACCAGCACGGGCGCTTCGTCGAGGCGGGAAAAGAACAGCGCCAGTTCGAAATCGGCCTGGCGCAGGAAAGGCGCGATCAGGTGCAGCCAGAAGCTGGCCACCAGCTCGCGCAGCGGCGCCTCTTGCGGCAGCGGCAGCACCAGGCTTTTCTCCAGGCGCGGCAAACCGCTCTGGCGCACCGGCCGCAGCAGCAGGCCCAGGCCCAGCAGCAGTTCGCGCACCGTCACGGGGAAGGCGGGCGAGGCCAGCATCGCTTGCAGCCCATGCACGGTCTGCGCCTGCAGGAAGGCGGCCAGCCGCGCCGCGTGGCACGGCGCGGCCGGTTCGATTTCCACCACGTTGCCGGCCAGCGCCAGCAGCGCCGGCCCCGGCTCGGCGCTGGCCACGATGCCCTGCGACAGCTGCTCCACGCGCTGCCACAGCGGTGCCAGCGCCAGCGGGCTGCAGCCGACAAAAGCTTCGGCATCGTCGACTTCCAGCGCGCCCATGGCCATGAAGGGAAAGCGCCGCTGCGACTGGTCGTTGCTCGCCTCCAGGCGCCCGGCGATGGCGCGCCGGCTGCGCGTGCCGACGAAGGCAAAGCGCAGCGGCGGCAAGGCGTCGTAATTGAGCTTCCAGCGCGGTTCCACCGTCAGCGCAGTCATGACCTGCGCCAGCCAGTCGTCGAGCAGCTGCACCAGCGCGTGATTGTCGCAAGCCTTGATGAAATCGCCGCGCGCGGGGATCTTACCGAAGTAGCCGAGGCGCACCTGCTGTTGCGCGCGCATCATGGCGACACTCCCGCTGCGGCTGCGGCGACGGCGGCAATGGCCGGCGCGGGCGCGGCAGCCCCCACGATCGTCTCGGGCAGCTGCATGCCGCGAAAGCCCTGCTCCTGCACCGCAGCGGCGGCACCGGCGCCCGTCGCCGTCGTTTCGGCGCTGCTGGTAATTTTCAGGTCGACTGCCACGGCCACCTCGCCGCGCGCCCAGCGCAGTTCGAACACGCCGCCGTCCTTGCGCTTTTTGCTCGCCGCATCGATCATGCGCTTCAGGCCGAACTGCCCCGGCTCGTTGAACAGCTCCACCGTGCGCCCGTCGAAAGTGACGGCCGTGATGCGCGCGCCCTGCATGCCCGCCGCGCCCTGCGGACCCGGATGCACCATGTTCGTCCACTGCGCCGGCGTGTTGCGGTAGCGCAGCTGCTGGCCGTCGATCTCCACCGTGTATTCCAGGGTGCCCGGCGCGGGCGACGGCTGGATCTGGAACACGGTTTGCGCCGCCGTCGACGTGGCCGCCACGCCGCCCGCGCCCAGCGGCGCGATCCAGCCGGGGAAGCGCGCCACCACCTGCGGCGACAGGCTGATGCCCATGTCGGCCCAGGTGCGCGGCGCCAGCACGTCGCCGCGCCGCACCACCAGGGGGCCCATGGACGTCGTGACGAATTTCGCCACCAGGCCTTCCGGGCCGAAGAACTGGCCGATCTCCAGGTTGCTCGCCTCGATGCGCGCGCTTGGGGCAAACGGATATTTGTTGGCCAGCGATTTCTGGAACGGCTCATACACCTGCGCCGCCCAGGTCTTGTTGATATCGAGTTCGGCCGGCGCGACGATGACGGCAAAGGTCTGCATCAGCGGGCGCACGAGGATGGGGCGTATGGCCTGCTTCTGCGCGTCGCTCATCCCCGTGAGCAGCTGCTCGTCGACCAGTTTCAGGGCGTCGGCCAGTTCGGAACCGCTGCCTTCCAGCGTCTGCTGCATGAACTGGCGCGCGCCCGGTCCCGCGTCGCCCTGGTTCTTCAGCTGGTTCAAGCGGCTGCGCAGTTTCGACAGCGCTTCCAGGTAGGCGCGCATCAAGGACGCATTGTTGTCCCTGGCCGCCACCAGCTTGCCCACGCCGGCAAATTCGCGTCCCACGGGGCCCATGGGCTTATCCAGGCGGGCCGGGTCGATCTGCGCATTGAGGCCGGGATTGGCCGTCAGCTGCGACGGCGCGCGGCGCAGCACGGTTTCCTTGAACCAGGCGACGATGCCCCGCTCGGCCTTGCGCAATTGCGCATTTTGCAGCGCCGGGTTGTCCCACGAGGTTTCCTCGTAGATGGTCGTCAGCAGCCTGGCAATCGGCGACGACTGCGGGTCGCCCAGGCGGTTCATCGCCTGCACGGCACCGTCAAAACCTTTCAGGTCGGCGACGGCCACACCCTGCACGAATTTCTGCCACTCGCGCGCGTAGTCGGCCTTGTACATGGCCACCAGGTTTTTCTCGATCTGCTCCGGGCTGCCTTCCAGGGTCAGGTCGTCGGTGGAAGCGCTTTTCAGCACCCAGTCGGCGCTTTGCAGCTCGCGGTTGGCGGCATCGCGAAACGCGCCCTCGACGAACTTTTCCCACGCCTGGCGCGTAAAGGCGCCGGAGACGGCATAGCTGCCGGCCAGCAGCGCCTGATCCTGTTCGCCGACGATGCGCGCCACCGTCATGCCGGGAAAGCGCGTCGAAGCGCGCGCCTTGATGTCGGCATACACGCGCTCGCGCGCCGGCATGCCGCGCACCACGCGGCGCAGGTTTTCGCGCGCCTGGTCGACCAGCGCCAGCTTTTGCTCGATGCGCGGCCAGGACGGGTCGCCGATCTGCGCCAGGTAAAACGTCAGCAGCCGTTCGGCGCTGCGTATCATCTGTTCGCGCGGCATGGCGCCCCGGTTGCCCTCCAGCCAGCCGCGCCAGAAACGCGTCAGCTGGTCGTTCAGGTGGCTGCTTTCCGCATGCGTCTTGTCGGCCAGCATCAGATAGGTTTTCAGCGCGTTGTAGGCGTCTTCCACATTCGTCGCGCTGGCCGCCTGGTACTGCACGCTGCGCGGCGCGGCGGAAGGTGCTGCGGGCGCGGCGGCCGGCGTCTGCGGCGTGCGCGCCGTGGGCTGCAGCTGGTCGGCGCTGGCGTTCATTTCGTACAGCAAGGCTTCCAGCGCGCCCGCCACGGGGGCCAGCATGACCTGGCGCGCGCCGGCAAAATATTCCTCGCGCAACTTGCGCTCAAGTAAGTCGCCCTGGTACAGGCCCAGGCGCAAGGACCACGGCCGTTGTGTGCGGTACGCTTCCAGCTGCTCGATGCGGTCCTGCAAGATCTCCAGCGCTTCCAGGCGCGACTGCAAGTCCAGCCGTTTCTCTTGCAGCTTCACCACTTTATTCAGATCGGCTTCCACATTCGCCACCAGTTGCCGGTTGCCCAGGTAGGACCAGCTCCAGCCGCCCAGGCAGGCGCCCAGCGAGACGGTGGCGGCAAAGAACACGGCATATTTGAAGCGCAGCCTGGCGCGGTTGGCATAGTTGGCCACCAGGTGCTTGTCGGCAAAAATCACCTTGCGGAACAGTTCCAGCAGGAAATAGCCATGCTGGCGCGCGCCCGATGGCACGGCGGCCGGGGCCGGCGCGAAGGCCAGGTCGAAGCGGCGCGCCACCTGCTGCGAAGAGGCACTGACGGGCTCGCCCTCCTGCAGCGCGCTGGTAAAGTAAAAGCCGCGGAAGACGGGCTGGAACTGGAACGGATTTTCCTCGAACAGGGTGGCGATGAAGGCGCGCAGGGCCGGCTTGATGGCGGCAAATTCCAGCGGAAACGTAAACACGCCGGGCGCCATCGTCTTGCGTTGCCGGTGCGCCATGTTGGCCAGGCTCAGCTCCGTCAAGCCGTCGTGCAATTCATCGAAGCTCTGGTCGAAAAAACTCAGCAAGTCGGCCGTGGGCAGCTTGCGCTGGTAGGGCATGGTGGCGCCCCAGACGCGCTCGCGCTCGCTGCGCTCGGCATCCGCAAAGAAATCCGTGAAGCCCGAAATCAGGTCCGCCTTGGTAAACACGATGTACAGGGGCGCGAACACTTCCAGGCGCTCGATGACGTCTTGCACGCGCTTGCGCAGGCTGCGCGCCAGTTGCATGCCGACATCAGGGTCGCCTTTCAATTCGGCGATGCTGACGGCGATGAGGATGCCGTTGATGGGCGCCTTGCGCCGGTATTTTTTCAGCAGGTCGAGAAAGCCGAACCACTCGCCGCGGTGCTCGTCGACGACGGAATAACGTCCCGCCGTGTCGAGCACGATGCCGTCCGTGGTGAAAAACCAGTCGCAGTTGCGCGTGCCGCCCACGCCTTGCACGATCTTGCCGTCGGCGAAGGGAAATTGCAGGCCCGAATGCAGGATGGCACTGCTCTTGCCGGCCGCCGGATTGCCGATGATCATGTACCACGGCAATTCGTACAGGGCCGCGGCGCCCGATTTGAGGCCCAGCTTGGACGTCTTGATGGTCTCGATAGCGGCCTGCATGCCCGTGCGCACGGCGCCGAGTTCGCCATGCTGCGTGTTGCTGGCCGTCGATGCCGAGGCCGCTTGCGCGGCGGCGATCTCGGCCTCGTTGAGGATGGCCTGTCCCAGCGCCTGCGCATCGCGCCGCGCGCGGCGCCGGCGCCACAGCCACAGGCCCAGCCACGTGACAAAGGCCAGCAGCAGCAAGGCCAGCGCCCAGATCAGCGCCACTTCCAGCACTTCGGCGCCCAGGTACAGGAACACGGCCAGCGCCACGAAGCCGAAGATGGTCAGATTGCGGCTGTCGGTGAGGAAATGCCAGAGTCGTCGCAGCATGATGAGCCCAGAGTGAGGTCGCAAAGCAGGAGGAACGCCGCCGCGCAGCAAGGCGGACTCGACCCATCCTGACAGCAATACGGCACGCCTTGTTGACATATGACAAGTACCCGGCGCCAGCGTGCCGCAGGTGCCGGCATGCCATTGACGCTGCGCAAGCAAGCTTGCAGCTGTGAAAATCCGGCCCCGGCGCGGCGCTAGAATGGCTGGCGCGGCTTACTTGCCCAGCACGCGCGGTTGCGGCAATTCCGTGTGGCCAAAATCCATCATGGTCCAGCGCCCGCCCCAGCGCAGGCCCACCGATTCGGCCGTCACGCCATATAAACGGTAGCCGCGCATGGCCCAGGCATTTTTTTCAGAAATGATGAGCTTTCCTTCATGCATGAATGCGCAATCGGCGGCCAGGCCGTACTGGTGATAGCTTTGAAACGCCCTGGCGTTCGTCACGTTGGGGCCGGCCGCCGCCAACTGGTCCTGGCGCGCGGGACTGCGATAGCCTTCCAGCAAGACCATGTCGTAGCCATGCACCTCCTTCATGATCTTGAAGACCAGCAGCAAACGCTGCGCGTAATCGTGGTCGAGCAATTGCCAGTTGCGGCTGGCGCCGCCCAGCAGCGGACGCAGCTGCGTTACTTCCGCCGTGGAAAACAGCAGCGGCGGCAAGGCGGGCGGCGGCACCAGCTGCTCGCCTTTCAGCAAGTCGCTGACCTGGTCGTTGATCGCGTGTTGCTGGTCGGCATAGCCACGCAGGGCGATGCGGTCGCTGGACAGCCAGGCCAGCAGCGGCGGCACGATGACCAGCACGCTGCCTGCCAGGCTCAGCCAGCGATGCCGCCGCAGCAGCTGCCAGGCGCGCGCCATGCCCGAGCCCGTATGCCTCTGCACGCGCTGCCATTGCGCGCCGCCACCCCGCTGCAGCCCCTGCGCGCGCCGCTGCATGCGCCAGCCCAGGTTGACGAGCGTATGCAGCACGATGGCGCGGCCGCCGGGAAACAGCAGCAGCCAGCAGGCAAAACAGGCGAGCAGGAAATACATCAGGATCAGGGCGACGAACATGGGGCGCTCCATAAGGGGAATAGCCAGGGCCGGGCAAGCAATTGCTCGGCGGTATCGCTAGATCGTAGGCGCCCGCGGCCCGCATGAGCGCGGTTTACATCAAGGTCAGTCGAGTTTGATCCACTGCGGAGGTGATATTTTGTCTTTATTGAAAACCGGAGATGGCCAGGCGCGCGGTCCCAACCTGCTGAGCAAGGCCGGCACGGCCGGTGCGCCAGGCGACAGCAAGGGCATCCTGTCACAGCTCGAACACGGCGTCGCCGCGCCCGCTGTCCGGCCCGCCCTGCGCTGGCGCCCTGGCTGGCGGCACTGGACCGCCGGCGCGCTGTGCCTGGCGGTGCTGATCACGGCCGTACTCGCTTACGACACGGAGGCCAGCTTCCTGCCGCCGGCACCCGTCACGGCCACGGCGGCGCCCGCAGTGCCGGCGCCATCCGCGCCAACGGTGCCCCCGCACGCGGCGCAAGCGGCCACCATCGTCAATACGGCGGGACCGCCCTTGCCTGCGGCGGCCGCCGCGACAGCAAGCGTCCCGCACAAGACGCCGCCGCCCGTACGCCAGGCCGCCGCCCGTCCACGCGGAGCAAAACCGGCTGGCGCGCCCGGCGACAGCGACGTCGCCTTGCTGACGGCGATGGTGGCGCATGCGCACCGGCAGGAAGGCACGGCGCCGCCCGTGCGCGACGTGGTGCTGCGCCAACAGGAAGAAGAAACGGCTGAGCTGTTGCGCCGCTGTCAGCAGCTGGGCCTGATCGAAGGCATGCTGTGCCGCTCGCGCATCTGCTCGGGCCGCTGGGACAGCGATCCCGCCTGCCATTGAGGCTGACGCGCCGCATGGAAGCTCAGGCGCGCTTGTCGCGGGTGGTCCATACCAGGGTCTATCCTGGGTTTTTCGGGTGGGCGGCGGCGTCCATGCGGCCTTGCAAAAAGCCTTCCATCAGCGCCAGCAACGCCTGCGGCTGCTCCTGGTGCGGCGTATGGCCGCATTGCTCGACCATGGCGGGCACGGCGTTGAGGGCCTGCGCCACGATCGTGTCGACCTGGGCGGCGCTGCCGTACTGGTCCTCGCTGCCCTGCACCACCAGCGCCGGGCATTCGACGGAAGGCAGCAGGTACTCGATGTTCCAGAACTGGAAACCATAGCTGAGCCAGGTATCCGACCAGGCCTTGAAGATGGTTGCCGTCTTGTCGCCATGGTATTTCGCCAGTGCGCGCAGCTTGCCCGCGCCAAACGCCGCGTCCGCCACGCGAATGCCATCGAGCGTGATGCCTTCGACAAACACGTGCGCCGCCTCGGTGATGAGGCCGCGCAAGCGCGGCGGCTGCTGCGCCGCATAGATCAGGGCGATGCTGCCGCCATCGGAATGGCCGATGAGAAAGTGATCCTGCCCCGGCAGCAGTGCAGCGAGCACCTGCGGCAGCTCGCACAGCGCGTAGTCGTGCAAATAATGGAGCTGGCGCCGCGCCGCCAGCGGCGACGACTGCCCATAGCCGTGGCGGTCATACAGCAAGCCGCGGCAACCCGTCGCCTGGCACAGCTGCGCGGGGAAATCTTTCCACATCGCGCAGCAGCCGAGCCCCTCGTGCAGGAATACCAGGCAGGGCTTGGCGGGGTCGCCGTCGATCAGCTCGTAATAGATATCGGTTTCGGCGCTCAGGTTCAGTATCGGCATGGGCTAGGCTCGCAACGGGTTCCGCATCGGCAGGACAGGCTGGCCTATTGTGCCATCGTCCGCAAGAGCATGCTCGTCGTACACGGAAAAATAGCCGCCTGGAAAATTTGCAAGCCGCTGTCCGCACGCTGTTTGCGTCAACGCAAATACCCGCTGTTTTTCCCCGCCCTGGCGCCCCTTTTCGCCACGGCGCGGGCCTAGAATTGGCTTCTCCTCCCTCGGAGCAGACGGCTACCTTATCAGCCTAGACGTGACACTGGCCGTCACGGCAACAGATAGGGCGTCTTGCCGCACGACGTCAGGCGCGGCGTCCAAACTATCGATCAGGAGTACATCATGGAAATGAAAGTAGAACATCGCACGGGCAGCAACCTGGCACTGGAAGAAACCGATGCGCCGACGGAACAGGAAGGCCAAAGCGCCCAGGGCGCGGCCGCACAGGACTTGAACCTGAGCCCCGCTGCCTTTACCACGTACTACACGTGGACGGCCAATGGCGTGCATCCTTCGGTCAACTTCGTCAATGCCAATGTGAAGGCCAATTCGCGCGTCTTTCTCAATATCAGCGAGTATGCCGCGACGCCCCAGGACCGCTTCATCGGCGCCGCCCGCATGGCCGTGTACAACATCGCGCCGTACAACGGCGGCTTCCGGGCCTGGGTGGAGATCTCCTGGGGCAGCCCGCTCAAGGTGCGTTTCGACGTATTTGTCGATCCCTGATCCGGGAAACACTGCGCGTACCCCGCCGCCAGCAGACCGGCATCGCGCACGTCGTTAAGGCACTGAAAGCTTGGATGGCGTGAACGGGAAACCGCGCGCGCAAAACAAAAGGGCCACGTGTTGCCACGTGGCCCTTTGCTACTGCTTGTTCTGGCTCCCCGACCTGGACTCGAACCAGGGACCTGCGGATTAACAGTCCGTCGCTCTACCAACTGAGCTATCA
>NZ_JBWKYD010000004.1:0-284776 GCF_059423585.1 Janthinobacterium sp. GW460-12-1-14-LB5
CGACAGTGACGCCAGTCAAACAATTTAATAAAAGATAATTCATTTATGTTTTAGAATTTACTTTGACTCAACTTGGTTGATTTTATTGAAATGCAAAATTCGAATTGGGTGCATATACAATAATTAATAAAAAATTATGTATCGATGCGGCAAGCAATAAACACGGTACTTGTGCCGATAAAAAGACAGCGAGCGGTTGTAATAACGGCCGGCGCATGGCTACGCCTGCCGCCAACCATAACGCGGCAACAATGTTCATTTCTTGAGGGAAAATAAAAACTGGCGCGAACGCGCCAGTGGGGGATGTGTCTCCAATCCGCGACACAGGCGCCGGAGAGGCGCCTGCGTCGGGATGGCTTACTTGAATGATTTACGCGGCGGCGATTTCGGACGCGGTGACGCGGGCTTGCGCTCCGTCGTGCCGTCGTCGAGGCTGATGCGCAGCTTCTGGCCCGAGACCACGACCGATTTCAGGTGGTCGAGGATTTCCGGCGGCATGCCTTCCGGCAAGTCCAGCACGCTGTAGTTGTCAAAGATATCGATGCGGCCGATATGCTTGGCTTCCAGGT
This sequence comes from Janthinobacterium sp. GW460-12-1-14-LB5, assembly GCF_059423585.1. Lineage (NCBI taxonomy): Bacteria > Pseudomonadati > Pseudomonadota > Betaproteobacteria > Burkholderiales > Oxalobacteraceae > Janthinobacterium > Janthinobacterium sp. GW460-12-1-14-LB5. The sequence continues at coordinate 570 of NZ_JBWKYD010000004.1, forward strand.
TCGCTTCGTTGGCGATGGCGCCCACGATGTTGCTTGGCGTTACGGCGTGCTCACGGCCCACTTCGATGCGGTATGCCGTCACGCCCGGGCGTGGACGTTCCTTCTTCGGCGCGCGCGGCGCAGGTGCTGCCTCGCCCGCATCCGCTGGCGCGGACTTGGCGGCGAACGGCTTGCGCGGCGCGGCTGGCGGCGCCAGATCCGGCGCGTCGCCGTCGCGGCTGATGCGCAGCTGCTGGCCCGCTACCCACACGGTTTTCAGCTGGTCCAGCAATTCTTTCGGCATGCTGTCTGGCAAGTCCAGGACGCTGTAGTCGTCATAGATTTCGATGCGGCCGATGTTTTTCGAATCGATGCCCGCTTCGTTGGCGATGGCGCCCACGATATTGCCCGGTTTTACGCCATGCTGATGACCTACCTCAATACGGAAGGTCTGCATGCCGGCGTCGGCCGGGCGCTGGATGCGCTCTTTTTTCGGGAAGGCCGGGCGTTCGCTGCGCTCGTTACGGTCGAAGCGGTCGCCCCGTTCCGGACGGTCATTGCGTTCGAAGCGGTCTTGGCGCACAGGACGGTCATCTTGCCACGTGGCTTGCTCGCGCGCCTTGTTCTTGTCCAGCAGCAGCGGCACATTGCCACGTGCCATCTTCGCCAGGGCGGCGGCGATTTCGATGGCGGGAATGTTCTGTTCGCGCTCGAAATCTTCGATCAGCGACTGGAACTGCTCCAGCTCGCCCAGGGCCAGGGTTTCGCTGATCTGTTCCTTGAACTTGGCGATGCGCACGTCGTTGACGGCCTGGATGGTCGGCAGCTCCAGCATGCCGATCGGCTGGCGGGTCGAACGTTCGATGGCTTTGAGCAAGTTCTTTTCACGCGGGGTGATGAACAGGATCGCTTCGCCGCTGCGGCCGGCGCGGCCCGTGCGGCCGATGCGGTGGGTATAGCTTTCCGGATCGTGCGGCACGTCGTAGTTGACGACGTGGCTGATGCGCTCGACGTCCAGGCCGCGGGCGGCCACGTCGGTTGCCACGAGGATGTCGATCTTGCCGTCTTTCAACTGCTGAATCGTGCGCTCGCGCTGCGCTTGCTGGATGTCGCCATTGATGGCGGCTGCCGAGAAACCGCGTGCCTGCAGCTTGCTGGCCAGCTCTTCCGTGCCCAGCTTGGTGCGGGCGAAGATGATCATGCCGTCAAACGCTTCCGCTTCCAGGATGCGGGTCAAGGCGTCGAGCTTGTGCATGCCCGACACCAGCCAGTAGCGCTGGCGGATGTTGTCGGCCGTGCCCGTCTTGGCGGCAACCGTCACTTCGGCCGGGTTCACCAGGTAGGTGGTGGCGATGCGCTTGATGACGGAAGGCATGGTGGCCGAGAACAGCGCCGTTTGATGGCCTTCCGGGGTTTCTTTCAAGATACGTTCAACGTCGTCGATAAAGCCCATGCGCAGCATTTCATCGGCTTCGTCCAGCACCAGGGTTTTCAGCTTGGACAGGTCGAGCGAACCCTTGTCCAGGTGATCGATGACGCGGCCCGGGGTGCCGACGATGACGTGCACGCCGCGGCGCAGGGCCGACAGCTGCGGGCCGTAGCTTTGGCCGCCGTAGATCGGCAGCACGTGGAAGCCGGGAATGTGGGCGGCGTACACCTGGAACGCTTCGGCGACCTGGATGGCCAGTTCGCGCGTCGGTGCCAGGACCAGGGCTTGGGGTGAGCTTTGTTTCAGATCAATGCGCGACAGGATAGGCAAGGCGAAGGCGGCGGTCTTACCCGTGCCCGTTTGCGCCTGGCCCAGCACGTCGCGGTTAGCGAGCAATAATGGAATCGTGGCCGCCTGGATAGGCGACGGTGTTTCGTAACCGACATCCTTGAGCGCGCGAATCAGCGGCTCGCTCAGGTTAAGGTCGGAAAATAAGGAAATTGGTGTATCAGACATGAAATCACTCACAAGTTCGCTCGAATCGCCCAATGCGAAAGAGTGTATCTGCTAGTTTACTCTTTACTGGACCGTACCGGGTGGAACGAGGCGGCAGAACGCCATTTTTTGCATCCTAAAACGCAGAAAAATCGGCGATCCGCACGCAATTGGTGCAAAAACCAAGCAATATTATGTGTTTTGCAATAGATATGCCCGTTTTACAGGTGCGCCTCGATATTGCTTGCCGCATCGACCGAGTGGCGCAAGAACTCCAGCAAGTCCTCGTTCAGCCTGTCCTTGTGCGTCGTCGCCAGGCCATGCGGCGCGCCCGCATACACGAGCAATTTGCTGCCGATGATGAGCTCGGCAGTGCGCCGCGCCGAGGCGGCAATCGGCACGATCTGGTCGTCGTCGCCATGGATCACCAGGGTCGGCACGTCGAATTTGGCCAGGTCGCTTGTGAAATCCGTCTCGGAAAATTGCTTGATGCACAAATAGGATGCCGGCATGCCCGCCTGCATGCCTTGCAGCCAGAAATTCTCGCGCACGCCCTGCGACGGCTTCGCGCCGGGCCGGTTGTAGCCATAGAAGGCCTCGCTCAAGTCGAGGAAGAAGGCGCTGCGGTCAGCCTGCACGCCGGCGCGGATGGCGTCGAACGCGGATAGCGGCAAGCCCAGCGGGTTGTCGGCCGTTTGCAGCATCAGCGGCGGCACGGCGCCCACCAGCACGGCGCCGGCCAGGCGCTGCGTGCCATGGCGGCCGATGTAGCGCGCCACTTCGCCGCCGCCCGTCGAGTGACCCACCAGGGTAGCGCCCGCCAGGTCCAGCGCCTCGATCAGGGTAGCCAGGTCGTCGGCATAGGTATCCATGTCATTGCCCTCGAAGGGCTGGCTGGAGCGGCCATGGCCGCGCCGGTCGTGCGCGATGACGCGGTAGCCGCGCGCGGCGAGATAAAACATCTGGTCTTCCCAGGCGTCGGACGACAAAGGCCAGCCGTGGCTGAAGACGACGGGCGGGCCGCTGCCCCAGTCCTTGTAGTAGATCAAGGTGCCGTCGGCGGTACGCAGGGTATTGTTCGATTGCAAGTCAGGGCTAGTCATGGAACGCTCCTTGTCGGTGGACCAGCGGCCATTGTGGCCGCAACGGCGCGCGCGCGCCGCGCGCTACGCTGGAGCATTGCGGTAGAGTAAGATTGCCGCTGCTTTGCTTTCCCGTATTCACTTTTGGAGTTGTCATGCGTTTTCCCCTCGTCCTCGCCGCCAGCCTGTTCGGCACGGCTGCCCTCGCCCAACCACTCGTCGCCGAAGCGCCCTTGCGCGCCCATCTGTCCTTCCTGGCCGACGACTTGCTGGAAGGACGCGGCACGGGCCAGCGCGGTGGCGACCTTGCCGTGCGCTACCTGGAAACCCAGGCGGCCGTGGCCGGCCTGCAACCGTTGCCGGACGGCAGCTACCGCCAGGCGCTGACCATCGTCGGCAGCAAGGCATTGCCATCGAGCACGGTAACGTTCAGCGCGGGCGGCAAGACCTTGTCTCCCGCCTTCGGCAAGGACATCGTCTTTGGCGCGGCGAATGGCCAGCAGACAGTGGCGTTCGACGCCCCCGTGGTGTTTGCCGGTTACGGCATCCGCGCGCCCGAAGAGCAGTGGGACGATTTCAAGGGCGTTGATTTAAAAGGGAAACTGGTCATCATGATGGTCAACGACCCGCAGCCGACCGCCGCCGAGCCGCAGCGCTTTGCCGGCAAGTCGCTCACGTATTACGGCCGCTGGGTCTACAAGTACGAGGAAGCGCTGCGCCAGGGCGCCGCCGGGGTGCTGCTGATCCACACGACCGAGTCCGCTTCTTACCCATGGTCGGTGCCGGCCAACGGCTTCGGCCACGAGCGCTTCAGCCTGGCCGGCGCGGGCAATGCGATGGAAGGCTGGCTGCAGGAAGACATGGCGCGCGCCCTGTTCCAGCAAGCCGGGCAAGACCTGGACGCCTTGCGCGCGCAGGCGGAAACGCGCGACTTCCGCCCCGTGGCCCTGAACGCGACGGTCAAGGTGGCATTGAACAGCCAGATCCGCAGCATCGAGCAATTCAACGTGGCCGGCATCGTGCCGGGCACGGACCCGAAGCTGAAGGACGAAGCCGTCATTTACTCGGCCCACTGGGACCACCTGGGCAAGGATGACGAAGGCAGCGCCCGCGCAGGGCAAAGCGACCATATCTACAACGGCGCCATCGACAATGCCTCGGGCGCGGCGGCCCTGCTGGCCATGGCGCAAGTGGCCGTAAAACAGCCAGCGCGGCGCACGCAGATCTTCCTGTGGCCGGCCGGCGAGGAAACGGGCATGCTGGGCAGCACGGCCTACACGCGCAAGCCCCTGTGGCCGCTGGCGAAAACGGCCGCCGACCTGAATCTCGACAGCATGAATTTCGTCGGCAAGACGCGCGACATCGGCGTGGCCGGCGCCGAGCGCAGCAGCCTGTACGCGAGCGCCGCCAAAGTCGCCAAACGCATGGGTCTGCGCCTGGCGCCCACCATTCCCGACCTGTCCGGCGCGTTTTACCGGGCCGACCATTTTGCGTTTGCCAAGGCTGGCGTGCCCGCCTTCAACGTGGGCTCGGCCGTGTTTTCCGGCGACGGCTCGTTCGATTTCGTGAAGGAGCCGAAAGCGTCGGGCGAGCGCCTGGTGGCCTTTAAAAAGGATTACCACCAGGTAACGGATGAATACCACCCGTCGTGGGACTTGTCCGGCATGCTGCAGCAGGCGCAATTCACCCTGAACCTCGGCTATGAAGTGGCGAATGACAAGAACTTGCCGACGTGGAACAAGGGCGAGGCGTTTGGCAAAGTCAAACGCTAGGAGGGTAACAACGTTTTAACCCGCAAAGCAGAAAGGCTGGGGTCGGACCCTCAGGGTCCGCCCCCGGCATTTGCTATGGGGTTTGGTGATTCAAATGGCCATGATGCGTTTCAGGTCGACGAATGCCGTCTCATACAGGTGCTGGAACGCACCGATCATGACTTCTTCCACGCCTTCGGCCGCGTCGAACTCGCTCGACCATTCCGCCACGCAGGAAGCGCCGCCCGGTTCACCCGTGACGCGCAGGGTGGAACGGTAGTTCTTGACGGGGATCGGGCCCGAGACGATGGTGTAGCTGTAGCTCTTGTCCGCTTCGCTGTAGCTTTGCAGGCGTTCGGCGATGATGGCGCCGTCCGTGGTTTTCAGGCGGCGCACGCGGCCGCCATGTTCGGACAGGCTGGTCTTGATCGAGCTCGACCATTCATTCAGCGACTGGAAGCCGCCGATAAAATCCCACACGCGTTCGGCGCTTGCCGCCAATGTTACAGAAACAATTACTTGGGCCATCTTTAATTCGGTTCCTCATCCAGGTTTGCCGGGCGCCGCGCCCGGCCGGCCGGAGTTGCCCGGCACAGCCGCTATTTTAGCGCCCATGCGGCTTTGCTGCTGAGCAAACCATGGCAACCGGCCAGCCTGGGCTGGCTCTCTTACAGATTTTCCGCCAAGAAAATCAGGGAATTGCCGTGCGCGTGGGCGGCGGCGCGCTGCTGGTAGCTGTCGCGGTGGGTGCAGTTGAAACCGTGCTCGGCGCCCGGGTAGATATGGATTTCCACGTCTTGCCGGTCTTCGAAGCGCTCGGCGATCTTTTGCACGGCTTGCGGCGGAATATGGCTGTCCTGGCCGCCGAAATGCATGAGCAGCGGCACCTTGATTTGGTCGGCCAGGTCCAGCTTGTTCTGGATGCCGCCGCCGTAATAGGCGATGGCGGCGTCGACCAGGCCGGCCGCGGCCGTCTGGAACGACAAGCGGCCGCCGAAGCAGTAGCCGACCGAGGCCAGCTTGCCCGTCACTTCCGGACGCGCGCGCAGGACGGCGACGGTGGCGGCGATATCGGCATCGGCGTGCGGATTGTCGGTGGCCTGCATCAGTTCGACGGCGCGCTTCCAGCCCTCCGCGTCATAGCCCAGCTCGATGTGCGCGCCGGCGCGCCAGAACAGGTCGGGCACCAGCACCACGTAGCCATCGGCCGCGTACTGGTCGGCCACGGCGCGGATGTGCTCGTTGACGCCGAAAATTTCCTGCAACAGGATGATGGCAGGGCCCTTGCCCACGTGCGGCACGGCCAGGTAAGCCTGGAAGCTGCCGTCCGGGCCGGCGATATCGATCCACTGCGAAGTTGTGCTCATAGAAACTCCAGTCTGAGGTTGGGGGAAATGCCACAGCCAGGCATGTTACTGGTTTTTCCCCCTTTCTGCGCCCACCCTTTGTTCTGGCTCAATACATCTCGCGCAGGTAAATCACGGGACCCGATTTGAAGACGCCGAAGACGACGGTGCCCACCGTGCTGGGCAAGTACGTAATGCCGGGCACGGAAACATCGACGCTGCCCGTCTTGCCCCCGCCGGGCGCCGCCAGGATCAGGCGTCTATTCGGCGGCAAGACGCCCTTGTCGACCGTATAAGTAATAGTAGTGCCAGCGGGGAATGCAAAGTCCTTGCACACCAGGGTTTTCTTGCAATTGGCAAACACCACCAGCGTGTTGTCGAACACACTGATGCTGTCCAGCAGGCTGGTGACCCAGGTCTTGCCGTCCCAGTACTGCGTCTGCACGGCCAGCCGCACGGGATAGCGCTCGGAACCGTAGTCATGCGGCACCATCAGGCGGCCGGTGAGCACGGTCAATTGCGCTTCCTGGCCATCGGCCGGCGCCGAGCTCACATTCCCGGCAGCCGGATAGGCATACGTCGTGCGCAACAGCAGACCCGTCGGCGAGGCCAGTGCTTTCGTCTCCTTGGGCACGGCGTAGGCGGCGGGGAAGCTGTAGGCGATGGGGCGCGTGGCGACGCCATTGCTGAAACTGGTGACGGGGACGCCAGTCACGGCCGCAGGTGCTTTTGCCCCATCCGTCAGCGTGCTGCCCGATGGCGCCGTGGGCGGATAACTGTTCTTTCCCGTGGCCGCGTCATACGGTAGCAGCGTCACTTGCGTTTTGTTGATGTCGTCATTCCTGGCGTCGAAATTCTTGGTATCCACGCCACCGGAGTTCTGGGCGCGGATGGTCAGATCGAAGGGCTGGCGCGAATACACGGCGCGGTTGCCTGAGCAGGCGAGCGGCGCGCTGCACGGGAAAGGAAACTCCGTCTTCGCCCCCCCCGGGAGATCCACTTGCTTGATGACCAGTTCCGTCACGAAATGATGCGGGTAAAAGAGCACGGGGTCGCTGGCGCCCGGCGACGTCAGGCTGCTGCCCAGATAACCGTTTTGCAGCGCAGCCGTGAAGTTGATCTTGCCCACTTCGGGCCAGACCAGCGGCGGCGCCGTGATGACGCCCCCTTTTTTCACAAAATCGAGATCGCCGCCAACTTCCGGATTGGCTACGCCTGTATAGAGCGGCGCCAGCAGGATACGATTGAGCACGACTTTTTGCACGGCGACACCGCTTTCGTTGCCAAAGTTCTTGGTCACGGCACCGAGCGCGTTGACGGCCGATAACGTGATGGTCGCACCGGGCGTCAAGGGTGCGGCGGGCAGGCCCGCGCGCTGCGTCGGCGCCAGCCGCGTGAACAGAAATTTCGCTGGCGCCACGATGACCGTGCCGCTGCCGCTCATGTCCAGGCCGCTATCGCTGCCGCTTTTCGGATTGTAGGCAGCCGTCAGGACCAGCGCTCCCGCATCGGCATACAGCATGTTCGGCTTGGCCACGCCATTGGCGCCGAAGGTTACCGTCACCTTGGTGCTCGACCCGGCGCAGCTGCTCTGGTCGTTGGCCGCCAGGGCGACATAGCTATTTGTGGCGCTGTCAAAGATGCGCGCTGGCAATGTCCCCTTATCCGGATTGCTGTACGCGCAACTGAGGGTCAAGTCCTTCTTCTGGCCGCCGAACATGGGCACGCAAACGTCCCGATTGCCGGACGAGGTCTGCAAGGCGCTGATTTCCAGTTCGCCCGCTTCTTCCGCGTAGCGCGGAATGCCGCTCACCTGGAAGCCGCTGGAGAGAAAGCTGATCTGGCAATTGCTCGTATTGCCGCCGCTCTTGCACACCAGCGCCCCCGTCGTGGCGGGCGTGCTGACCAGGCTCAGCGTGGCGATGCCCACCGTGGTCTGGCGCACCGCGACATTGGCGTTGACGCCGCTGGTATCAATCTGCGTCGGCACGCCGCCCGGGCTGACGGTGACGCTGGGGCTGGGACTACCCTTGTAGACCGCGCTGCAGCTGGCATCGGCGCAGGCCGTCACTTTCACCGTGGGTACCTGGCAAGTAAGCGCCGTCAGCGGGTGGTCTATCTGGAAATGGTGCAGTCCGCTCGGCGTACCGGGTCCGCACTTCGGCCCCATCGGCTCATTGAAAGCCCAGCCGCTGTTGTTCGTCACGCAGCTGCACGGGTTCGACGGCGTATAGGCCTTGCAAGTGATGGTTTGCTGCACCCGGCCCTGCCATCCCAGGGTGATGTGGTCGACCTTGGCGTTGCCCGTGATGTAGGCGTTGGACGAGTCGAGCGTGACTTCGCCGGCATCGACATTGCCCTTGATGCCATTGCCGGAAGCGATCGACAAAGAATTGCTGGCCTCCACGTCGCCCGTAACGAGCAGGCCCGATGCCTTCAAGTCGATCGTCGGCGATTTCAGGTTGCCCGTCACCTGGCTGCCGGAACCGATGGTCAGCGAGGTGGTCGCCGTGATATCGCCCTGGATGCGGGTACTGGCGGGCAGGATAGTGACGACGGTACCGCTGATCGGACCGTTGATGACGGAACCGGAGGCGATTTCCACCGGGCCCTTGGCGCTGATCTTGCCCGTCACCGTGACGTTGTTCGAGCCCATCTTGATGGTCGTGGCGGAAATATTCGCCGTAATCGTCTGTTCCTGCGCGCCCATGAGGAAAGTGCCGCCCTCGGCCGTCAAGTTCCCGCCCGTCACATTCAGGTTCGATGGCTTGATGTCCTTGATGTCGAGATTGCCCTTGATCGTCAGCGCGGCATTGCCGCTCATCGTCAAGCCCTGGTTGTAGCTCATCGCCAGGGAACTGTTGACCGTCACGGCATACGCGCTGCCGATGACGATGACGTCGGTAGAGCCCAGCGCCAGCGAGGCGCACGTGTATTGCGCGCCATTGATGGTACAGCCGGCAACATTGCCGCCATTAAAATTGAGCGTGGCCGCATGGGCAAGGGATGTGCCCAGCAAGCATGTCAGGGCAACAAGAAAATGGAATAGGCGCACGATGTCCTGGGGTCTGATGTGTGGGAAGCCAGCCGGCGCGTGGATATTTCCATGCTAATCTACGTCCCCGCTGTTGTTGCATTATGGCAGTATTTATCCCCCTCGCGCATATCGCATGATCAAGCAAAGTCCCAAAGAATTCCCCCTGCGCACCGTCGACATCATCGTCTATCCCGGCTTCAAGGCGCTCGAAGCCATCGGCGCCATGAAAGTGTTTGACTACGCCAACACCCATTTGCGCCTGCGCAATCTGCCCGGCGGCTACGACGTGCGCATCGTATCGACGGCCATCGGCCCGGTCGAGTCGGACACGCTGATGTCGCTGCACGCCAGCAAGGCGCTCGATGCGCACCGCCTGCCCGACCTGGCCGTCATCGTCGGCTGCCACCACGTCGAGCAAGTCTTGCAAGACATTCCCGCCCTCGCCGCCTGGGTGGCCGAGGCGGCGCCGCGCATCGATACGCTGGCGGCCCTGTGCACGGGCTGCTTCTTCCTGGCCGAGGCCGGTGTGCTCGACGGCAAGAGCGCGGCCACGCACTGGAGCGCCGTGGACAGCCTGCGCCAGCGCTATCCTTTGATACAGGTCAATGCCGATGCGATTTTCGTGCGGGAAGGCAAATTCTGGACGTCGGCCGGCGTGACGGCCGGCATCGACCTGGCGCTGGCCCTGGTGGAAGACGATTTCAGCCGCGATATCGCGCTGGAAGTGGCGCGCGACCTGGTCGTGTATCTGAAGCGGCCGGGCGGCCAGTCGCAGTTCTCCGTGCACCTGTCGAGCCAGATGACGACGCATCCCACCATCCGTCAGTTGCAGGGCTGGATCATGGAACACCTGGCCGACGAGCTTACGGTGCCGCTGCTGGCGGCCAGGCTGGCCATGAGCGAGCGCAATTTTACGCGCGTGTTCCAGCGCGAAACGGGCGCCAGCCCCACGGAATTCATCGAAACGGCCCGCTTCGAAGTGGCGCGCCGTTTGCTGGAAGACAATGTATCTTCCTTAAAACAGGTGGCCGTGCAGGCGGGCTTGCACAGCGAGGAAAGGCTGCGCCGCCTGTTTCAAAAGAAGCTCGCCATCACGCCGCGCGACTACCGCGAGCGCTTTTCCAGCACGGCGCGCTAGGCGCAGCGAAGGTCCGCGAGACTCAGCGCAACTTGCCGTGACGCACGTGGCGCGTGGCCAGTTGGCGGCTCTGCCGGGCCAGCGGCGTAAACATCAGCGCACACAGCAGGTAGGTGGCCAGCAGCGCCAGCCAGATGGCGGGCGTGGCGAGGTTGGCGGCATTGCTCCACCACAAGGCCAGCAGGGAAGACAGGGCCGCGCCGAGGAAGACGGGCAACATGCGGCGCAGGGTCGCGAGGTAGGCAGTGGCAAACATGAACGGCTCCCAAAGCAAGGCGGTATGTCTTCACACTAGCAGGGGCAGGCAGCGAAGTACAGCCTGCCGCCCTGCCCCGTCCGTCAAGTGTTGCGCAATGAGTACATCCGATAAAATTAGTACAACACGACGGAACGGATCGATTCACCGCTCTTCATCAGGTCGAAACCTTCGTTGATGCGTTCGAGCGGCAGGCGGTGCGTGATCAGATCGTCAATGTTGAGCTTGCCTTCCATATACCAGTCGACGATTTTCGGCACATCCGTGCGCCCGCGCGCGCCGCCGAAGGCCGAACCGCGCCATTCGCGTCCCGTCACCAGCTGGAATGGACGGGTGGAAATTTCCTGGCCGGCCGCCGCCACCCCGATGATGAACGATTTGCCCCAGCCCTTGTGCGTGCATTCGAGCGCCTGGCGCATCAAGTTGGTGTTGCCGACGCATTCGAAACTGTAGTCGGCGCCGCCGTCCGTCAGCTGCACGATGGCGTCGACGACGTTTTCCACCTCGTTCGGGTTAATAAAATGCGTCATGCCGAACTTGCGCGCGATGGCCTGGCGCGCCGGGTTGATGTCGATGCCGATGATTTTATCGGCGCCGACCATCTTCGCCGCCTGGATCACGTTCAGGCCGATGCCGCCCAGGCCGAACACGGCCACGTTGGCGCCCGCCTCGACCTTGGCCGAGAACAGCACGGCGCCCACGCCCGTCGTCACGCCGCAGCCGATGTAGCAGACTTTATCGAACGGTGCGTCTTCGCGGATCTTCGCCAGGGCGATTTCCGGCACGACGATGTAATTGGAAAAGGTGGACGTGCCCATGTAGTGGAACAGCGGCTGGCCGTTCAGCGAAAAGCGGCTGGTGGCGTCCGGCATCAGGCCGCGGCCCTGCGTGGAGCGGATGGCCTGGCACAAGTTCGTCTTTTGCGACAGGCAGAACTTGCACTGGCGGCATTCCGGCGTGTACAGGGGAATGACGTGGTCATCCTTTTTCAGGGTCGTCACGCCCGGGCCCACGTCGACGACGACGCCGGCGCCTTCATGGCCGAGGATGGCGGGGAAGAGGCCTTCCGGATCGGCGCCGGACAAGGTGTAGTAATCGGTATGGCAAATGCCCGTGGCTTTCAGTTCGACCAGCACTTCGCCGGCGCGCGGGCCGGCCAGGTCGACTTCTTCGATGGTCAGCGGGGCGCCCGCCTTCCAGGCAATCGCGGCTTTGGTTTTCATGGGGTGTCTTCCTGCTCGGTTTCAGATGCGCCATTATCTGACAGCAACGGACGTGACGGCGCGGCTGGCGCGGCGCTTGTCTGAAAACGCGGCGCATTTGTCCGATGCCGCCGCACGTTTGCGCCAGCTCAATCTTCGCCCCTTCAAGAGGCGCATTCTTGGCACGCACCACAGCACTATTGAGCAGCGATTGCCGCGTTTCCGCAGGAGACTGACATGCGCCATTACCTTTCCCGCTTTCCGCTGCCCTGGCTGGCCCTGCTGCTGGCCTGCTGCCTGGCCCTGCTGTCCTCCTGTGGCGGCGGCCATCACCACCCTGCGCCCGGCGCCACCACGGGCAGCCTGACAGTCACCATCGGCGGCTTGCCGGCCGGCGTGGCGGGCGCCGTCACCGTCACGGGGCCCGCGTCGTACAGCAAGACGCTGACGGCCACCACCACGCTCACCGGCCTGGCGCCCGGCGCCTACGCCATCAATGCCGCCAGCGTGGCGCAGGGCACGGGAACCCTGGCGCCCACGCCCGTCACGCAGCAGGTGCAGGTGAATGCGGGGGCCACGGCCAGCGCCAGCGTCAGCTATGCAGCCACGGCACCGCTGGCCCTGGCCCTGCAAGAGGTGGCCAGCGGCTTGAGCACGCCCATCTTCCTCACGGCGCCGCCCGGCGACAGCCGCCTTTTCATTGTCGAGCGCCCCGGCCGCATCCGCGTGGTGCAGAACGGCAGCCTGCTGGCCACGCCCTTCCTCGACATCAGCCCCCTCACCACCACCAGCGGCGAACGGGGCTTGCTGTCGCTGGCCTTCCATCCGCAATACGCGAGCAATGGCTATTTCTTCATTTATTACACCAACCTGGCCGGCGATATCGTCATCGAGCGCCGGCAAGTGTCGGCCGGCAACGCCAACGTGGCCGATCCCCTGTCCGCCCTGACCATCCTCACGATTGCCCACCCCACGTTCAGCAACCACTATGGCGGCTTGCTCAGCTTTGGCCCGGACGGCTACCTGTATGCAGGCACGGGCGACGGCGGCAGCGCGGGCGATCCGCCCGGCAATGCGCAAAACACGCAGGTGCTGCTGGGCAAGCTGCTGCGCCTGGACGTCAACGCCAGCACGGTAGCCCAGCCGTACGCCATTCCACCCGGCAATCCATTTGCCACGGCAGGGGGGCGCCCTGAAATCTGGGCCTACGGCTTGCGCAACCCGTGGCGCTACGCCTTCGACGTGCCGGCCCAGCTGCTGTATATCGCCGACGTGGGCCAGGCCAATTGGGAAGAGGTCGACGTGCGTCCCGTGGGCCAGGCGGGCAACAATTATGGCTGGAACATCATGGAAGGATTGCATTGCTACAACAGCGCCAGCTGCAACCAGGCGGGGCTGGTTTTGCCCGCCATCGAATATGGCCACGATGCGGCTGGCGGCTGCTCGATCACGGGCGGCTATGTGTACCGCGGCACGGCCCTGCCGGAACTGGCGGGACAGTACCTGTATTCCGACTACTGCAGCGGCTGGCTGAAAAGTTTCAGCTACAGCAATGGCACGGCCTCGGCCGTGACGGACTGGGGCATCAACAACGTGGGCAATATCCTGTCGTTCGGCCAGGATGCGCAAAACGAGCTGTACATGCTGAGCGGCACGGGCAAGGTGTACCGGATTGCACGCAAATAAGCGTGCGCAAGCAGGCATGACGGCGCACGGCTGGGAGCGTTTTTCGACGGGTCGCGGGGAACCGGCTAGAATTGAATTTTCGCCGCGCCCCTGCGCCCCAGCCCAAGAGAACACCATGGCCCGTTTGAAACTTGAATTTCCTGAAGACCAGTACTGCTATTCCTCGCAACTGACGGTACGCACGACGGACATCAACGCCGGCAATCATCTCGGCAACGATTCCATGATTTCCATGATTTCCGAGGCGCGCGCCCGCTTCCTGTTCGAATATGGCGTGCGCGACATCGAAGCGGACGGTACCGGCATCATCGTCACCGACCTGGCCACCACCTACCGCGCCGAAGCCCATGCGCGCGACCAGCTGCTGTTCGAAGTGGGCGTCATGGATTTCAACAAGTATGGCGGCGACATCACCTTCCGCATCACGCGCCCCCGCGACAACACCCTGATCGCCATGGCCAAGTCCGGTTTTGTGTTTTTCAACTATAAGCTCAGCCAGGTCGTGCCCATGGCGGAAGATTTCGGCAGCAAGTTCCCCCAGGTGAACTGGATCGATTAAAGGGGAAATTAAGCGGGTCGCTTGCCGCCATGCTGTATGCTTGCCAGGAAGATATTAAACCTGGAGCGGCATGCAATCAGCGAAAACGGCAAGACTGTGCCTGGCCCTGGCGTTGCTGGGCGTGTGGCAGGCCGTCCTGGCCGCGCCGCAAACCGTCATCCTGTACGGCGACGACGACTATGCGCCGTACAGCTATGTGGAAAACGGCGTCTTCAAGGGCATGTACATCGATATCCTGCGCCTGGCGGCCAGTTCGATGCCCGGTTACCGGCTGGAATTGCAGCCGCGCCCCTGGAAACGGGGGCTCGATGCGCTGGAAAAGGGCCAGGTTTTCGGCCTGTTTCCACCCGGACGCAAAACGGAACGGCCGTACGTGCAACCGTACTCGGCCATGCTGCACCGCGAATCGGTGGTGCTGTTTTGCCATGACGCCGTCATGCGCACGCCGCGCACGCGCTTCCCCGCCGACTTTGCCGGCCTGACCATCGGCGTCAACACGGGTTTTTTACTGTCGGAAAAATTGATGGCGCCGGCCCGCGAAGGACTGCTGCGCCTGGAAGCGGCCAAGGGCAATGAAGCCAATCTGAAAAAACTGGCCTTGCGGCGCATCGATTGCTACGCCAGCGACCGCGGCGCGGCACGCCACACGGCGCGCCAGCTGCAAGGCGAACTGGACAGCTACGGCTTTGAATTGCACGAAGTGCTGGAACTGTCGTCCGAAGCCACCTATATCGCCTACAGCGCGCGCAATACGCCCGCCTACAAGGCCGATTTCATCGAGAAGATGAATGCCGCCATTCTGGCGCTGCGCCAGAACGGCCAGCTGGCGCGCATCGAACAGGCTTATTTGCGCTGATTACCTGCTTTGCTTACCTGCACTTCGCGCGGCGGCAAGGTCATGGCGGACTTGCCGCGCCCGGAATGGGCCGGAATCGCCGGCCGCCCTCCCGGCTGGCATGCTTATTTGCGTGCCGGACGCTTCACTTGCGTGCCGAACGTGCTCGAGAACCAGTCATCGATCATCTGTTTCTCGTAGCGCAGCTTGTCGCCGCTGGAATAACGGTTGATGCGCGTCAGATAGGACATATCGGACAGGGCAGCGTCGGCGCTGCCGATGACCTTGCCATCCTGCTCCAGCACATAATGCAGGCGCATGCGCGGCCAATCGGCCTGGCCGGTCATCACGCGGAAATCCTGCAGGGAGCGCATGGCGGGATTTTCACGGCCAGCCATGTCCAGGTCCGTCACGTCGATCTTCAGGTTCAGTCCAGGCTTGAGCGACTCGCCCAATTTCTCGAAATGCGCAGCCAGGTCCTTGAGCACCTTGTCACGCTCCGTCTGATCGAAAGACAAGTCCGTGAATTGTTCCGGCTTGGTGAAATGAACTTCCGTGCCCGCCCAGGCGGCACTGCTCGCCAGCAAGGCCAGACCAGCAATGAAGGTACGCGTCGTTTTCGTTTTCATGATGAGTCCTTTCAAGAATGTTGATGGCGCTCGGGCCACTTTTTACGTTCTAATATAGCGCGATGCGTTTCATTCTAAAGGGAAACTAATACATTGTTACTTTTCTTGCACCGCGTAACGAACAGGGGGTTCGCCCACAGACTTTTTTTACAGATTCATTGGCAATATTAATTAAAACAAAGTATTGTCTTGAAAATATAGTTGCCTAAGCGATAAAGTATGGATGATGTTGCCAACATAAATTTAAAATATCTTTTTGACATTTATGTTGCATGATTTTAGTCAATTGTTCTTGCTTATTGTTAATACTTAGCTGTCGGTCTACAATCGACAAAATGCGCCCGAAAAACGCGCAACGCCGGTAGTGGCGCACAGGAATTCCTGGCGCGGGCGTTTCAGCATTGCGTCAGTTATGCCTTTTAGCGGAACTCGCCCCTATGTCATTTTTGTCTTCAGCATCGCCCAAGTTACCTCCCTGGAAAGTCCTGCTCGTCGATGATGAACCCGACATCCACGACATCACCAAACTGACGCTGAGCCGTTTCCGCCTCGAAGGCCGCGCCCTGAGCTTCGTGCACGCGTATAGCGGCGCCGAGGCCAAGCAGGTGCTGGCGCGCGAGGAGGGCATCGCGCTGGTGTTTCTCGACGTGGTGATGGAACGCGAAGACAGCGGCCTGGAAGTGGCGCGCTGGATGCGCGAAGACCTGGGCAACCAGTTTACGCGCATCGTGCTGCGCACGGGACAGCCGGGCCAGGCGCCGGAAGAGCGCGTGATCGTCAACTACGACATCAACGACTACAAGGAAAAGACGGAACTGGACCGCACCAAGCTGTTCACCACCACCTTTGCCGCCCTGCGCGCCTACCGCGACATCATGAAGGTGGAAGAGGCGCGCCAGGCCCAGCTCCATTACCGCGAAGGCCTGGAGCGCGTCATCGCCGCCTCGGCGCACATTTTCAAGCAGCGCAACCTGCGCGACTTCGCCAGCGGCCTGCTGCAGCAAGTCGTCGCCCTGCTGCGCCTGGAAACAAGCATGCTGCTGCGCCTGCGCGGCGCCAGCGCCATCACGGGCGAGCAGGACTATGAAATCCTCGCGCAGATCGGCGACCTGGACGCCGACGGCGGCATGCTCAGCCCTTCCCTGCTGTCGCAGCTCGATCACGCCAAGAGCAACAAGATTTCTCGCCTGCATGGCGACACCTATGTCGGCTATTTCCCGAACAGCAGCGGCAAGGCATCCTTGCTGGTATTGAAGGGCGTGGAAGAGATTTCCGACCTCGACGCGCAATTGCTGGAAGTGTTCTGCTCGGGCGTGGCCATCGCCTTCGACAACATCCTGCTGACGCAGGAAATCACCGATACCCAGGCCGAACTGATCCTGCGCCTGGGCGACGTGGTCGAATCGCGCTCGCACGAAGGGGGCAACCACGTGCGCCGCATGGCCGAAGTGTGCCAGCTGCTGGCGCAGGCGTCCGGCATGTCGGAAGAAGAAACCATGGTGCTGCGCCACGCGGCCCCCATGCATGACATCGGCAAGATTTCCACGCCCGACGCCGTGCTGCTGAAACCGGGCAAGCTCGACGCGGCCGAATGGGAAATCATGAAGCAGCATCCGACGGTGGGCATGTCCATCCTCGACGGCTCGCAGCGCCCGCTCTTGAAGGCGGCCGCCGTGATCGCCCACCAGCACCATGAAAAATACGACGGCAGCGGCTATCCGCAAGGCCTGGTCGGCGAAAACATCCACAAATACGCGCGCATCGCCGCCGTCGCCGACGTCTTCGACGCCCTCATGCACAAACGCTGCTACAAGGACGCCTGGCCCCTGGAGCGCGTGGTCAGCTACCTGCGCGAAGTGAGCGGCAGCCACCTCGATCCGCAATATGTGGAGTTGCTGATTGCGAACCTCGATGCAGCGCTTGCGTTAAATCAACGTTTCCCGGATTAGGCTCCAGATTTAACCCAAGAACAAATACCGGGGTCAGACCCTGAGGGTCTGACCCCCTAAGCAATACGCACACCGGCAAATCACGCTGCGGCCCAAGACCCCAACTTGGGCATTCCGGGCCAAGCGGACCTGAAAAATGTCGAGGGCAAGGCGCGGCGACGCAGACAGTACGCATGTACGGCAAGGAGCCGCAACGCCGCCATCGGCATTTTCTCAGGCCCGCGTCTCCGGCCCACCGTTTTCAAGTTTCAAATTTCAAGCACTCTTCGGCTCCAGCGGGAAACGGATCTTGTAATGCAATCCCATCCCCGGCGCACTGACCACCTTCACCGTCCCGCCCAGCGGCCCCGTCACCAGGTTATACAGAATATGCGCCCCCAGGCCGCTGCCGCCGGAACCGCGCTTGGTCGTGAAGAAGGGGTCGAACAGCTGGCCCAGGGTGGCGCTATCCATGCCCATGCCGTCGTCGCTGTAGTCAAGTTCCAGCATGTCGCCTGCCGTCCGCACGCTGATCTTGATCTTGCCCGGCTCGCCTTCGACAAAACCATGCACGAGTGAATTGACCACCATGTTCGTGACGATCTGCGAAACGGCGCCCGGATAGCTGCGCAGCTGCACCTCGGGCGCGCAATCGATCTCGACCTTGATCGGCTTGCCCTTGAGCTTTGGTTGCAATGAAAGCAATATTTCATCGAGGTATTTGCGCAAGTTAAAACTGCGCAATTCGTCCGAAGACTGGTCGACGGCCACCTGCTTGAAGCTGCGCACCAGCGCCGCGGCGCGCTGCGTGTTCGTCGTCATGATGCGCAAGGTCTGGTCGATGATGTCGAAAAATTGCCGCAAGCCATCTTCATCGAGCTGGCCGCCTTCCAGGTCTTCGCGCGTGAGCTTCAATTCCTGCACCAGGTGGCTGGTGGCCGTCACGCATATGCCCAGCGGCGTATTGATTTCATGCGCCACGCCCGCCACCAGCCGGCCCAGCGAGGCCAGCTTTTCCTGGCGCACCAGTTCCGACTGCGCTTCCTGCAAGGCGTTCAGGGCGCTGTTCAGGGCCGCATTCTGCTCTTCCAGCGCTTCCTTGGCGCGGCGCATGGCGCTGTCGGCCTGGATGCGCGCCATCGCCACGGCCACGTGGCTGGCCATGAAGGCCAGCACGTCCAGTTCCGCCTGGCCATACACGACGGACGTGTCATAGCTTTGCACGATGATCACGCCATATTTGCGGTCGCCCAGCAGCATGGGCGCGCCCATCCAGCTGGCGATGCTGGTATTGCCCAGCGGCTCTTCCATTTCGCCGCTGGCCACCAGCGCCGCATAGCTGCCGGCATCGAGCAGACACGCCTGGCGGCGCGCCAGCACATAGGAACTCATGCCGATGCCGTAATGAAAGCGTTTTACGGGCGCCTGCGCATCCTTTTCATCGACGAAATACGGAATCGTGATGTCCTTGTTGTCCGGGTGATACAGGGCGATCAGGAAATTCTTCGCCGTCACCAGCTCGCTGATGATGGCGTGCAGGCGCGTATACAGGGTGGTGGCGTCGGCCGCCTGCGCCGACAGGTTGGCGATTTCATACAGCGCATGCTGCAGGTTTTCCGCGCGGCGGCGCTCGGCCACCTCGTGCGCCAGCAGGGCCGTGCGCTCCTGCACCGCCTTTTCCAGCCGGTCCATGCTTTGCATGCCCTGCAGGGCGCTCGACACGTGCGTGGCGATCAGCGCGAACAGGGCCTGGTCTTCCAGGCTGAAGCGGTGCTGCGCGTCGTAGCTCTGGATGACGATGGCACCGAGTACCTGGTGCTGCTGGTCCAGCAGCGGACAGCCGATCCAGTGCTCGGCCGCCGTGCCGCCGCCCCAGGCGCCGCCGCCGATGGCGCGCATGGCGTCGTCGTCGGCCGTCATCACCAGTTGCTTGCGGTTGACGATGACCCAGGCCGTGGGCGACTGCGCGGCGCTGGCCAGGCGCACGCCCTCGTCCGGGTCGGGCGCGGCGTCGAATTCGTCGACAAAATACGGAAAGCGCACGAGGCCGTCGTCGCGGTCGCTGAGCGCCACGTAAAAGTTGGCCGCATACATGATGCGCCCCAGCGCCGCATGCACCGCCTGCAGGAATTCGCTGATATCGCTGCAGGTGCTCGAGCGCTGCCCGATTTCCAGCAACACGGTTTGAACGGCTTCCAGGCGGCTGAGACGGCTTTCCATGGGTTACTATGTACCTTGTGCAAGTATATGTTCTGAAAATCAATATTATCAGTTCAGTCCCGCCTTGGCACGGCATAAAACGCAGAATCTTGCCTTGAGGTGGAGCAACACACGCCACGCGCGCATTTGCCACCTTGGCGATACAGTGGCAGACTAGGCCCCTTCCTACAGACCAGACCGTCCTCATGACCGCCACGCTACGCGCCTCGCTTCGCCCCTACACCCTCGCCGGCCTGCTGGCCTTTGCCGCGCTGGGCATGCCGCCCCTGTGCGCCGCGCCAGCCAAGGCGCCGACGGCGGAAACGGCCGATGGCGGACGCTATTTCGGCCCCCTCGTCGCGGGCAAGATGCATGGCCAGGGCCGGCTCGAATACGCGAGCGGCGCGTTTTACGAAGGGGGCTTCGCGCGCGGCGTGTTTTCCGGCCAGGGCAAGCTGCGCCAGGCGTCCGGCGTCGAATACACGGGCGCCTTCCGCCAGGGCGCCTTCGACGGCATCGGCCGCTACACCTCGCCCAAGGGCGAGATTTACACAGGCAGCTTCGTCAACGGCAGCTTCGAGGGGCAAGGCCGTTTCCAGGGCGCCGATGGCGCCACCTTCGAAGGCCATTTCCAGCACTGGCGCCCGCACGGCGCCGGCAAGCTGACCGACACGGACGGCACCGTCTTCGAAGGCGACTTCGTCCAGGGCCAGGTGCAGGGCAAGGCGAAAGTCACCACCAGCGACGGCATCCACTACGAAGGCGAACTGAAAGACTGGAAATTCGAAGGCGAAGGCGTGCTGCGCACGGCCGACGGCGACGAATACCGGGGCGGCTTCAAGAATGGCCAGTTCGACGGCAAGGGCGTGCTGCGCTACGCCGTGGCGCAGGCGGACGGCCGGCGCGAAGACAGCGGCAACTGGACAGAAGGCCAGCTGGACGACCCGGCCGCAGACAAGCTCACGCGCGACAATATCGAACTGGCCCTGTACAACCAGCGCACCCTGCTCGACGGCGCCCTGGCCCGCATCGCGCCGCGCGATGCAACGAAAAAGATCAATCTCTACCTGCTGGGCGTGGCCGGCGACGGCGCACAGGAAGTATTTCACCGCGAAACGGCCTTCGTGCAGCGCCAGTTCGACCGCGATTACGGCACCGTGGGCCGCTCCTTGATGCTGGTCAATAGCCGCAACACGGTGGCGCAGCAGCCGATGGCGACCTTGACCAGCCTGCGCGCCAGCCTCGACAGCCTCGGTACAAAGATGGACAAGCAGAACGACATCCTGTTTTTATTCCTCACCAGCCACGGCTCGCCCGAGCACGAACTGGCGCTGGCGCAAAACGGCATGGACTTGCACAGCCTGCCCGCGCAAGAGCTGGCCACCATGCTCAAGCACAGCGGCATCCGCTGGAAGGTCATCGTGATCTCGGCCTGCTATGCGGGCGGCTTCATTGCACCATTAAAAGATGACAATACCCTCATCATCACGGCCGCGCGCAGCGACCGCACCTCGTTCGGCTGCGACGACCAGAACGATTTTACGTATTTCAGCGAAGCGTATTTCAAGGAAGCCTTGCCCAAGAGTACCGGCTTTGCCGAAGCCTTCGACAAGGCCAAGGTGCTGGTGCAGGCGCGCGAGGAGGCCGATTTCCTCGAAGGCGGCATGGAGGCGGAAGAGCATTCCGAACCGCAGCTGTTCCAGGGCAAGGCGATTGCCGCGCAGTTGAAGGCGTGGCGCGCCCAGCCACGCTAAGCGCTACTTTCTGTACAATAGCCGTCACCATGCGTAAATTCTTCCTCATTTTGCTGCTGTTCGTGCTTCCGCTCCAGATGTCCTGGGCCGCGGCGAGCGCGTATTGCCTGCACGAGGAAGGCAAGGCGGCCCAGCACCTGGGCCACCACAGCCACCAGCACAAGGCCGATGCGGACAAAAAACCCGCCGGCGATAAAGCTGAGCAGCAGAAAAAAGGCCAGCCGCACAGCGATTGCAACGTCTGCCACGGCATCGGCCACGCATGGCTGCCGGCCGGCTCCAGCCTGCCCGTCGGCGACATGACTTCCGTCAATGCGGACACGTCCCCCTTCTTTTACGCTTCCCACATCCCGGACGCTCCCAAGCGCCCTGACTGGTCGTCGGCCACCTAGGCCGACGGGACGTTACTTTCACTGATCGCAATATGCGGGCCTGACTAAAGAAGGCGCCAGCCTGCGCGTCCCGTCGAATTCTTTTTCCATTCCCTGGAGAATTCGATGTACCGAATCATCTTGTTATTTTCCGCTGGCCTGCTGGCCGGCAACTTTGCGCACGCGCAAACACCTGAAGAACCCGCCGCGCCCCTGACCCTGCCCGCCGCCCTGCTGCTGGCCGAAAGCGGCAACGCCACCCTGTCGGCCGCCCGCCATGAACTGGCGGCCCAGGGCGGCGCCCTGCAGCAGGCGCGCGCGCTGCCCAATCCGGAACTGCAAACGGTGCTGGAAGACACGCGGCGCGCCACGCGCAGCACCACCGTGCAGCTGAACCAGCTCATAGAACTGGGCGGCAAACGGGGCGCGCGTACAGCCGCAGCCCAGCGCGGCGAAGACCTGGCGCAAGCGGGCCTTGCACTGCAGCAAGCCGACACGCGCGCGCAAGTCACGTCCGCCTTCGTCGACGTGCTGGCGGCGCAGGAAGGCTTGCGCCTGGCTGACAGCGCGCAAGCGCTGGCCGCGCGCGCCAGCGACATCACGGCGCGCCGGGTGACAGCCGGCAAGGCCTCCCCCGTCGAGGAAACCCGCGCCAGGGTCGCCGAAGCGAGCGTGCGGCTGGAGCTGAACCTGGCCCGCAGCACGCTGGCTGGCGCCCGCAAGCGCCTGGCCGCCCTGTGGGGCAATGCCGCGCCCCGCTTTAGCGTGGCCGAAGGCCGCCTGGAAACCTTGCCGCAGTTGCCGCCAGGCAGCGAACTGGCGGCACGGCTGGAGCAAGCCCCGGCCGTGCGCCAGGCCCGCAGCGCGCTTGCCCAGCGGCAAGCCATGCTGGACGTGGAACAGCGGCGCGCCACGCCCGACGTCACGCTCAGCATCGGCATGAAGCGCTCGGAAGAGCTGGGCCGCAACCAGGCCATCATCGGCCTGGCCCTGCCGCTGCCCCTGTTCGACCGCAATGCGGGCAACAAACTGGACGCCTTGCGCCGCAGCGACAAGGCCAGCGACGAGCTGGCCGCCGCCCGCATCGCCGTGCAGACGGCCGTGGGCGCCGCCAGCGAACGGCTGGCCACGGCCCGGCTCGACGTGGAAAGCTTACGCCAGGACATCTTGCCCGGCGCCCAGAGCGCCTACGACGCGGCCAGCAAGGGCTTTGAGTTCGGCAAGTTCGCCTTCCTCGACGTGCTCGATGCCCAACGCACCTTGCTGCAAGCCAAAAACCAATACCTGCGCGCGCTGACGGAAGCGCAGCATGCCGCCGCCGAGATCGAGCGCCTGCTTGGCGCCTCTGCTTCCCTGTAAGGAATCCCTGATGAATATCACACTCAACAAAAAGCAGGCGATCGCCATCGCCTCCATCGCGGCCGCCGGCATCGTGCTCGCTACCCTCATCCTCGGCACGGGCAATTCCAAGACCGCGCCGCCCGCCGCCGCCAAGGTGGAAGCCCATGCTGAAAAGAAAGACGAACACGGCCACGAGGAAGTGGAAGGCCGGCTGGAATTGACGGCTGCGCAAAGCAAGGCAGCCGGCGTCGTCATCGCCACGGCCGCGCCCGGCCGCATCAAGACGACGGTCGCCCTGCCCGGCGAAATCCGTTTCAACGAAGACCGCACGGCCCACGTCGTGCCCCGCCTGGCCGGCGTGGTGGAAGCCGTGCAGGCCGACCTGGGCCAGCTGGTGAAAAAGGGGCAAGTGCTGGCCGTCATCGCCAGCACGGAACTGTCGGAACAGCGCAGCGCACTGCTGTCGGCGCAGCGGCGGCTATCGCTGGCCCGCTCCACGTATGAGCGCGAAGAAAAACTGTGGCGCGAGAAAATTTCGGCGGAGCAAGATTATCTGCAGGCCCAGCAAGCGTGGCGCGAGGCGGAAATCGCCGTGCAGAACGCGCAGCAAAAGCTCAGCGCGCTGGGCGCCAGCGGCGCTGCCAAGGGGCCGCTGAACCGCTACGACATCCGCGCGCCGTTCGACGGCATGGTGCTGGAAAAACACATCACCCTGGGCGAAGCCGTCAAGGAAGACGCGAACATCTTCGTCATTTCCGACCTGTCGACCGTGTGGGCGGAAATCGCCGTGCCGGCGAAAGACCTGGCCACCGTGCGCATGGGAGGCAAGGCGGAGGTGAAAGCCAGCGCGTTTGACGCCAGCGCGCAAGGCACGATCACCTATGTGGGCGCGCTGCTGGGCGAGCAGACACGTACGGCGAAAGCTCGCATCAGCTTGCAGAACCCGGACATGGCCTGGCGCCCGGGCCTGTTCGTCAGTGTGGAAGTGGTGTCCGGCGAAGCGGACGCGCCCGTCACCGTGCACAGCACGGCCATCCAGACGGTGGAAGACAAGCCCGTCGTCTTCGTGCAAATCAAGGATGGCTACCAGGCCACGCCCGTGGTGCTGGGCCGCAGCGATGGCAGCTTGACGCACATCAAGCAGGGCCTGGCCGCCGGCACGCCGTACGCGGCGCAAGGCAGTTTTGTCCTGAAGTCCGAGCTGGGCAAAGACTCCGCCGGCCACGAACATTGATCACGTCAAAGCTAAGGAAACCATCATGTTTGAACGCTTGATCCGCTTCGCCATCGACCAGCGCTGGCTGGTGATGCTGGCCGTGGCCGCGATGGCCGGCCTGGGCATCTACAGCTATCAAAAGCTGCCCATCGACGCCGTGCCCGACATCACCAATGTGCAGGTGCAAATCAATACCCAGTCCGCCGGCTATTCGCCGCTGGAAACCGAGCAAAGGGTCACTTTCCCCATCGAGACGGCCATGGCCGGCTTGCCGAACCTGGAACAGACGCGCTCGCTGTCGCGCTATGGCCTGTCGCAAGTGACCGTGATCTTCAAGGATGGCACGGACATCTATTTTGCCCGCCAGATGATCAACGAGCGCCTGCAGGAAGCGAAGGAAAGCTTACCGGCCGGCATCACGCCGAAGATGGGGCCCGTCTCCACGGGACTCGGTGAAATCTATTTGTGGACGGTGGAAACGCAGGACGGCGCGAAAAAGCCTGACGGCACGCCGTACACGCCGACGGACTTGCGCGAAATCCAGGACTGGATCATCAAGCCGCAGTTGCGCAATGTCACGGGTGTCACGGAAATCAATGCCATCGGCGGCTACGCCAAGCAATACCAGGTGGCGCCGTATCCGGAAAAACTGGCCGCCTACGGCATCAGCCTGCAAGACGTGGTGACGGCGCTCGAGCGCAACAACAGCAACGTGGGCGCCGGCTACATCGAACGGCAGGGCGAGCAACTGCTGATACGCGCGCCGGGCCAGGTGGCGTCCAAGGATGACATCGGCAACATCGTCGTCGCCAATGTGCAGGGCGTGGCGATCCGCATCCGCGACGTGGCCGACGTGGTGCTGGGGCGCGAGCTGCGCACGGGCGCGGCCACGGAAAACGGCCGCGAAGTGGTGCTCGGCACCGTCTTCATGCTGATCGGGCAGAACAGCCGCGCCGTGTCGCAAGCCGTCGATAAAAAGATGATCGAAATCAACCGCAGCCTGCCGAAAGGCGTGCACGCCGTCACCGTGTATGACCGCACGGTGCTGGTCGACAAGGCGATTAATACGGTGAAGAAAAACCTGCTGGAAGGCGCCGTCCTGGTGATCGCCATTTTGTTTTTGTTCCTCGGCAATATCCGCGCGGCCGTCATCACGGCCATGGTGATACCGCTGGCCATGCTGTTCACGTTTACGGGCATGGTGCAATACCATGTGAGCGCCAACCTGATGAGTCTGGGAGCGCTGGACTTCGGCATCATCATCGATGGCGCCGTGGTGATCGTGGAAAACTGCGTGCGCCGCCTGGCCCATGCGCAGCAGAAACTCGGGCGACCCTTGACCTTGCAAGAGCGTTTTCACGAAGTGTTTGCGGCATCGCAAGAAGCGCGCCGGCCCTTGCTGTATGGTCAGCTGATCATCATGGTCGTGTACCTGCCCATCTTCGCGCTGACGGGCGTGGAAGGCCGCATGTTTACGCCGATGGCCCTGACGGTAGTGATTGCCTTGCTCGGCGCCATGCTGCTGTCGATCACCTTCATCCCGGCCGCCGTGGCGCTGTTTATCGGCGACAAGGTAGCGGAGAAGGAAAACGCCATCATGCGCGCGGCCAAGCGCTGGTATGCGCCGCTGCTCGGTAAAGTGATGCGCAACACGCCCGTCGTGCTGACGGGCGCGGCGGTGGCCGTCGTACTGTCAGGCTTGCTGGCCACGCGCATGGGCAGCGAATTCGTGCCCAGCCTGAACGAGGGCGACATTGCCATCCAGGCCTTGCGCATCCCCGGCACCAGCTTGACGCAATCGCTGGCCATGCAGCAGCAGCTGGAAAGCAAGCTGATGGCAAACCACAAGGAAATCGCGCGCGTGTTCGCCCGCACGGGAACGGCCGAGATCGCCTCTGACCCCATGCCGCCGAATATTTCCGACGGCTACATCATGCTGAAACCCCGCAGCGAGTGGCCAGAACCGAAGAAGTCGCGCGAGCAATTGCTGGCGGAAATCGAAGCGACGGCCACCAGCTTGCCAGGCAACAACTACGAGTTTTCGCAACCGATACAGCTGCGCTTCAATGAACTGATTTCCGGCGTGCGCAGCGACGTGGCCGTGAAACTGTTCGGCGATGATATGGGCGTGCTCGACAGCACGGCGGCGAAGATCGCCGGCGTGCTGGGCAAGATACCCGGTGCGACAGAGGTAAAAGTCGAGCAGACGACGGGGCTGCCCATGCTGACGGTGCAGATCGACCGCGAGCAGACGGCCCGCTATGGCCTCAACATTGCCGACGTGCAAGCGGCGATTGCCACGGCCATCGGCGGGCAAGAGGCGGGCACCCTGTTCCAGGGCGACCGCCGCTTCGACATCGTCGTGCGCCTGCCCGACAGCCTGCGCAGCGACCTGGAGCAACTCAAACGCCTGCCCATCGCCCTGCCCCTGGGCGCGGCGGCGGAAGGCCGCGCGCGCTTCATCCCGCTCGGCGAAGTGGCCAGCCTGCAAGTGGCGCCGGGGCCGAACCAGATCAGCCGCGAAGACGGCAAGCGCCGCATCGTCATCAGCGCCAACGTGCGCGGGCGCGATATCGGCTCGTTCGTGGCCGACGCCACGCAGCAGCTGCAGGCGCAGGTGGCCATTCCCGCAGGCTACTGGACCAGCTGGGGCGGCCAGTTCGAGCAGCTGCAGTCGGCCACGAAACGCCTGGAACTGGTCGTGCCCGTGGCGCTGGCCCTCGTGTTTGTGTTGCTGTTCGCCATGTTCGGCAACGTCAAGGATGGCTTATTGGTCTTCAGCGGCATCCCGTTCGCCTTGACGGGCGGCATCGTCGCCCTGTGGCTGCGCGACATCCCCATGTCGATCTCGGCCGCTGTCGGCTTCATCGCCCTGTCCGGCGTGGCCGTGCTGAACGGCCTGGTGATGATCGCCTACATCCGCCAGTTGCGGGAACAGGGCATGCCCTTGCAGGAGGCGATACGCGAGGGAGCGATCACGCGTCTGCGGCCCGTCCTGATGACGGCGCTGGTGGCGTCGCTCGGTTTCGTGCCGATGGCCATTGCCACGGGCACGGGCGCCGAAGTGCAGCGTCCGCTGGCCACCGTGGTGATCGGCGGCATTTTATCGTCGACGGCCCTGACCCTGCTGGTGCTTCCGCTGCTGTACCGGCTGGCGTACCGTAAGGAAGACGAGGTGGAAATGCAGGCCGCGCCCGAAGGCGCGGCGGTGTAATCCTGGAACCAGGCGTAGCAAAATCGTAGCGAGCGGCTTCGAGGCTCGGCGCCCCCTTGTGGCTGAGAAGCGCAGCTTTACTTAAGTACAGCGAGCATCGGAGGCCGCAAAGCGTGCCGCGCAGTAGATTTTGCTAGCCTGGCCGGCGGTAGCCGCCTTCGATCCAGTTCGCGGCGGACGTCGCGTTGAACTTGAAGGCGGCCGAGGTGCGCACCTTGGCGATCTGTTCGCCGTCGGCGTCGTAGGCGCTCAATTCCGCGTACGGGTGGTCTTCGTCGGGCACGATGTCGAACATCACCTTGATCTGCCCCTCGTCGGTGGCGACGAACACATTCTTGTGCAGTTGCGCATGCAGCTGCTGCTCGTGGCGGCGCAGCACCTCGGACGCCGTCTTGACCAGGGTATTGAAGGCGTTGACGTCGAGCGGCTTCGGGTTTTTCTTGTCGCGGCCCATGGTCCACGGGCCCACGAGGGCCGGCTCCGGCTCGCCATCCTTGATCATGGCCACGGCCCAGCCCTCATCTTCCTCGTTCTTGATCACGCGCGCCGTCCAGCCATTGCCTACCCACAGGCGCGGCTCCTGGATCGGGGCGTCATTGTCCGGCTCGGCGGATTCATCGGAAAAATCGGAAAAATCGGGAAAATCGGTACTCATGGCGGTGCTCGTGATGGAAGGTCGGGGCTAGCATGATAGTCGAAAATGCCCACCCGTGCCGCCTTGCCGCAAGGTAAGACGCGGCCCGCCGTAGTCGATCCCGGCAAGAAGACAAGCTATCAATTTAGTAGCTTTATTCTAGCAATTGGGCTTTGATATTTCTCAAGCAAGACTATTATTATTTTGCAATCTGAATTGTGTTTTTTGTATTTAAATATTGCACGTAGTAATGCTTGGCCTCAAGTAACTCCTTGACCATGCGACGTCCCTCGCCCCTGCACGCCGCACTGCTTCGTCACGCCGGGCACTTTCGTCTTTCCTGATAAAAATAGCTGTGCACACCATATACATTCGAGGGAACCACCATGAAAATCTTGTCCACTCTGGCCTTGGCGACGCTCGCTGCGGCCGCCGGCAGCGCCAGCGCCCTACCCACCTTCACGGCCGGCGGCACGGCACTGGCCGGTGAAGGCCTGGTGACGTCGGTTGCAGGCGCCACCACGATCGATTTCAACAGCGGGATCTTGCCAGCCAACTACATCGACGGCGCCCTGTTCACGGGCACGGACGGCAACCATGCCGCCCCTCCCGGCGACACGAGCATGTATTTGTCCGTGGGCATTTCGTCCGACCAGCACCCGCTCGTGACGGCCAGTTTCGCCAGCGGCCTCAGCTATTTCGGCTTCTACATGGGTTCGCCAGACGGCTACAACAGCGTGACCTACACCTTTGCCGACCAGAGCAGCACCACCCTGACGGGCACGGAACTGGCCAGCCTGGCCGGCAACTTGCCCGATGGTAATCAATCGGTGGGCATGTACGTAAACGCCTTCGCCGGCGAGGGGGAAAAAATCACCTCGGTGGCCTTCCACTCCAGCTCGAATGCCTTCGAGACGGACAACCACGCCTTCATCGCCGCCGTGCCGGAACCGGAAACCTATGCCATGCTGCTGGCGGGCCTGGGCTTGCTGGGTTTCATGCTGCGCCGCAAAGCGTCGTAGCAAGCGTCGTCCAAGACATGCCGTGATCAAGCCAAAGCCCGCAACGCGGGCTTTTTTTTACGGCAACCATCGCACAGCGACGGCGCGGGCTTCAGCACATGGACATGGCAGGCCGGTTGGGCCAGGTCAGCGGCGGGCCGGGCGGTACCCAGCGCGGATCGATGGCCGGCAGCGGCGCATGGTAATTGAATGGGTTGATGATGATCGGCGGTATCGCCGATGGCGCGCCGACGGGCTCGGCACAGGACTGCGGGGCGCTACGCTGGCGCGTGCTTCGATGGTGGGAAAGGGATAGCGATTGATCCCCGGTATCTGCAAACAAAAGCATGTTGCCCTCCTTGCGAGACTGAGGTGTTCAGTATAGGACGGCTTGCGCGTATTACAAGAAAAGAAATCTTGTTGCAGATCAGTGTTTCCTGCCCGTGCAGACCTTCCATACCGTGAAAATGACCGCCTGTCGCACGCCGCTGGCGGCCAGAGGGGCGTGCCCCTACAGTGTGAGCATGCAACACCCCATCCCCCATCCACAGAGGCCCATCATGAAAAAATTGCTCACCTTCGTACTCATCGTCATGCTCGCCTGCCTGTTCCTCGACAAGATAGCCGGCAGCGACATGCACATGCAGTTCCACGGCGACGATATCGACGGTCCGCTGGAATGGCTGTTCGGTCTGGTGTTTGCCGGCGGCGGCCTGCTGATCGCCGCCATCGCGCTGGTGTGCGCCGCCGTCGTCACGGGCGTCGTGCTGGCCGGCGTGGGCGTGGTGCTGGTGGCCGTGGTGGCCTTGTGCGTGGTGCTGGCGCTGGCCTTGAGCACGCCCGTGCTGCTGCCGCTGCTGATACCCGTCGCCATCGTCTGGCTGATCGTCAGCCGCAACCGCAAGCAGGCGCAAGCGCGTCAGCACAGCCTGTAATCACTGCGCCATGAACTTGCTGAGCACGCCGTCGCTGCCGCCGTCATTCTGCTCGATGCGGTTGCGCCCGCCACGCTTGGCCCGGTACAGCGCTTCGTCGGCGCGCGCCAGCACGGCGTCGCAATCGGCATCCGTGCCGGCCATGGCGGCCATGCCGATGCTCACCGTGATGGTGATCAGGATGCCGCCATCGGTGGTCAAGGAACTTTCCGCCACGCGCCGGCGCAGCCGTTCGGCAAACACGGCCGCCGCCGGCAGATCCGTGCCCGGCAGCAAGATGGCGAATTCCTCGCCGCCCACGCGGCCCGGCACGTCGACCTTGCGCAGCGCCTGGCACATCAGCGCGCCCAGGTGGCGCAGCACGGCATCACCCACGGCGTGGCCGTACTCGTCGTTGACGCGCTTGAAGTGATCGATGTCGAGCATCAGCACGCTGGCGCAGCTGGCCAGTTCGCGCTGCAGCCGGGCATGCTCGTTTTCCAGCGCCGCCATGAAGTGACGGCGGTTCGGCAAGCCGGTGAGGAAATCGGTGGTGGCCAGCTGCAGCAGTTCCGCATTCATGCGCTTGCGCTCGGTGATATCGAGCGAGGAAACCATGATGAAGTCCAGGCTGTCCGCATGGCCGGGCATCACCAGCAAGCTCAACTCATTTTGCCGCGCCGCGCCATCGAGGCGCACGAAGCTGCTTTCGCACTCGTACAGGTGGGCGCCGCCAGCCAGCGCCAGCAGGGCATCGCCGAAACGGGGCAAGGCGCTGTCGTCAAAATTCTGCGCCAGGCTCAGCGCGCCGCGGCGCTGGTCGTCCTCGTTGGCGCGCACCTGCGCCAGCGCGGCGCCGTTCGCGTCGATGATGCGCACCAGTCCCGCCAGTTGCTGCAGCGCAGCAGGATTGGCCTGGAAGTACGCCCCCAGGTCGCGCACGCCCCCTTGCTCAAGCGTATCGAGCGCGGCGCGCACGGCCGACCAGTCCTGTTCCCACAAGGCCACGGGCGCATGGTCATACAGACTGCGGAAGCGGGCTTCGCCGGCGCGCAGGGCCAGCGCCACCTGCGCCTGTTCGATGGCCATGCCGGCCAGGTGCGCCGCCTCGCTGAGCCGCGCCAGATGCGCCGCGCCCGGCAAGGTGGGCTGGCGGTGATACGCCATCAGCACGCCCAGCAGCTTGCCCGAGCCGCCACGCACGGGCTCGGCCCAGCACGATTGCAGCTGGGCCCGCCACGCCAGTTCCATCGTTTCCTGCGTATCGGCGGCGGCATGCAGGTCGCCGACGATCACGCGCTGGCCGTCGCGCAGCGCTTGCACGGCGATGCCATGCACGCCTTGCAGGGTGTCGAGGCCATGGCCATGGCTGGACAGGTTGAAAAACGCAGGCAAGCCCGGCGCGGCGCCCAGCACCAGGCGGTGGCGGCTTTCATCGAGCAGCAAGATGCTGCACAGCATGGCGGGATGGTCGGCTTGCACGCTGAGCACCACGCTTTCCAGCACGCGTTCCAGCGGCGCGCCCGTAGCCAGCATTTCCAGCACTTGCCGCCGCGTGTGCTCGCGCCGTTCCATCTGGCTGCGCTCGCTGATGTCGCGGAAGGTCCACAAGCGTGCCTGCTCATTGCCCAGCTGCATGCTGCGCACATATTGCTCGACCACCCGTCCATCGCGCAGGTGCAGCACGTCGCGCCGCTCGCGGTGGCCGTGCGGCGCATGGGCGCGGGCGCCCAGAAAAGGCGCCGCCTGCTCCAGCTGGCTTTCCACATGGCGCACCAGGGCCGTGCCATCGGCTTGCCAGTCGAGCGCGTCGGGCACTTGCCACAGGTCGCGGAAGCGCCGGTTCGAGGTGAAGATGCGGCCATCGATGTTGTCGACCAGAATGCCGTCGATGGTCGAATCGAGGATGCTGCGCAACATGGCCTGGCTGCGCTGCGCCGCCTCGGCCATCGCCAGCACGCTCGCCTGGCCCTGCTCCAGCTGGCCCGTCAGCTCGCTCGAGCGCGCCAGTGCCGCCTGCGCGCGGGCGCGGCCCGCCGCCAGCAGCCAGGCGGCCAGCGCCAGCACGATGCTGGCCAGCAAGCCGGTCAAGGCCACCAGGCGGGGCCGCGCCAGCAGCTCGCCATCGAAGCCCGGCAGGGCGCGCACGCGCAAGGTCCAGGCATGGCCGGCGATGCTGATCGCCTGCTGCGACACCAGGCTGTCCGAGGCGGCAAACGATAGCGGGCCCGGCAAGCTGTCATACATCAGGGCCGCCTCGGCCAGTTGCGCGCCATCATAGATTTCCAGGTCCAGCTGGCGCGCCCCCTCGCCGCCCACGCCCGCCATCAGGTCGCCCATGCGGAACGGCGCAAAGACCCAGGCGCGCAAGGCCGCGCGCCGCTGCGCCACGCTGGCATGCAGCAAGCCATTGTCATACACGGGCAGCACGACGAGGAAGCCATGCGCCTGGGCGCTGCCGCCATCCTGCACCAGTTGGATCTTGCCCGTCATGGCGGCCTGGCCCGTGTCGCGCGCCTGCTCGAGCGCGGCGCGGCGCACGGGCTCGGACCAGATGTCATAGCCGAACGCCAGCAGGTTGCTCTCGCTCAAAGGTTCCAGATAGGTGATGGGCGCGTGCCAGGCCCGCTGCCCCTGCGGACGCACGGCATAGCCGGGATAGCCTTCCGCGCGCACGCTGGCCTCGTGCCGCGCCAGGGCGGCGCCGGGCAACAGCGGCAGGTAGCCGATGCCGTGGATGCCGGGAAAGTGGCGGTCCACCTGCTGCACCGCCAGGTAGGCGTGGAATTCGCGGCGCGTGACTTCCTGCGAACTGGCATACAGCCCTTGCACCCCGTGCAGCACCTGGATGTAGGTCTGCATGCGGCCGACGATGTTATTCACCAGTTCGCGCACGCGGAAATCGAAATCGGCCTGCACCTGCTGTTCGCTGGCGTCGCGGGCATTGCGCCAGGCGCCATACGTCAATCCCAGGCACAGCGCCAGCACCAGCGTGGCCAATACGCGCGGTCCCACCCAGTGCGACACTGGCCGGGCAAACCACGACGAAGACGCGCGTGTAGGCATGGCAGGCTGACAAGCAGAACGGGTATCCAACCGCTACACGGCCAGCAACATGGCTGGCAGCGGGCTGCACGATTACCATCGGTAGTCGATGAGAATGATAGTACGTTACAGCGGGCAGCCTTGCAATGCTGAATATTGTATGAAAAAAATCACAAATTTCGTAAATGCAATAATGTGTACTTCGGGAAAATTCGATGCCGTAGAAACCATCACGCAGGAGTCGCGTTTGCAGCAAGATAGCTGGCAGGGAACACTATGGCTGGCGCCTGACTTTGCCATCCTGCATGGCGCAGCGGGCGCCACGGCCAGCCACGCCCATTATGCGCACCAGCTGATGCTGAGCACGGGAGCGCCCTTCACGGCCGAGCTCGACGGCATCGTCCACACGGCGCGGCACTTGCTGGTCGACAGCCTGCGCCCGCACGCCATCCTGGCCGCGCCGGCGCCCATGCTGACCATCTATGCGGAACCGCAACGGCTGGGCGGTGCGGCCCTGCTGGCGGCCGCCGGCGGCGCAGGCGCACCCACCCTGGACGGCATCGCCGCCGCGCTGCAGGCACAGCCGCGCCAGATCCTGGCCGACGCGCGCCTGCAGCGGGCGCTGGACCAGGTCGATGCGCTGCTGTCGGGCAAGGTCAGTGCGGCCGCCGTGGCCGAAGCGGCACACTTGTCGCTGAGCCAGCTGGAGCGGCTGTTCAGCGCCCAGCTGGGCTTGCCCGTGCGGCGGCTGGTGCTGTGGCGCCGCTTGCGCCTGGCCATCCGTTTCATCTTGCTCGGCAGTACCTTGACGGAGGCGGCCCACGGTGCCGGCTTTGCCGATGCCGCGCATTTTTCGCGCACCATGCGCAGCCTGTTCGGCGTGCGCGCCGACCGCAGCTTGCGCCAGCTCAAGGTCAAGCTGCTCGATTGAGTGTTCACTTCAGCGCCTGCTTCAAGCCGTCCGGCAGCTCGGGCGCGCGCACGCCCTCTTCCGCGCGGAACGGTTCGAGCAATTGCGGCAGGTAGGCCACGGGATAATCGGGACGGCTGCCGATGCCCAGGTCCTCGCCCCGCATGCGGTAATCCGGTGCGTCGAAACGGGTGCCCAGCAAGCGGTCCCAGCAGGTAAAGAACAGGCCGAAATTCACGTCGCCCGCCGTGCCGTACTTCATGTGGTGAAAGCGGTGCACGGGCGCCCAGGCAAACACGTGGCGCAGCGGCCCCATGCGCATGTCCACATTCGCGTGCTGCAGCAGCAGCTGAATCGCCACGGCAAACGCCAGCACGGCCATGACACGCTCCGGGATGCCCAGCAGCAACAAGGGCAGCATGCCGCCCGCCGCTTCCAGCAGCAGGTGCAGCGGATGCTTCATCCAGCCATTGAAACCATACAGGCGCTGCACGCTGTGGTGCACGGCATGCAGTTTCCACAGAAAGTAATAACGGTGACTCAGGTAATGCACGAGCGTGATGCCGCAGTCGGCAATGACAATCGCCAGCAGCAGCTGCAGCCAGAACGGCCAGGCGACGGGCCAGAACGGCCCCAGCGCCAGGTGCCCCGCCAGCAGGGGGAAGGCCGCCAGGCCCGGCAGGTACAGCGCTTCGTTGACGAGCGCATGCACGGCGTCGCGCCAGCCATCGCCTTGGGCGTGGTTCCACGCGCCATCGTATGGCAGATACCGTTCGGCAAGGAACGAGGTGAGCAGGGCCAGCAGCAGCAAGGGCGGCAAGACCCAGAGGGAATGTTGGCTAACCGCAATCAGATAACTGGCGGCGCCGATGAAGCCGGCCCAGAACACGGGGCCGTACAGCGCGGCAAAGAGGGATGTCATAACAAGATGCTCCTGTGGCAAAAACCACAGCATGGCTTGTCCCCCTGCCGCGCCGCTTGAAGAAACGGCGCAACACCACTTACTTGGCGGCCTTGCGCGCAGCGTATTGCTGGTAGCCGTTCGCGCGCAGGGCGCAGGCCGGGCAGGTGCCGCAGCCATAGCCCCAGTCGTGCAGCTGGCCCCGCTCGCCCAGGTAGCACGTGTGGGTGCCGCTGCGGATCAGGTCGACCAGCGGCTGGCCGCCCAGGTCTTCCGCCAGATCCCAGCTTTGCGCCTTGTCCAGCCACATCAGCGGCGTTTCCAGCTTCAGACGCGTATTCATGCCCAGGTTCAGGGCCACTTGCAGCGCCTTCATCGTGTCGTCGCGGCAATCCGGGTAGCCGGAGAAATCCGTCTCGCACATGCCGCCCACCAGCACTGTCAAGCCGCGGCGGTAGGCCACGGTGGCGGCCACCGTCATGAACAGCAAGTTGCGTCCAGGAACAAAAGTGTTCGGCAAGCCGTTTTCCTGCATGACGATCTCGACGTTCTGCGTCATGGCCGTATCGGAAATGGCGGAAATCAGCGACAGGTCGATCATGTGGTCCTGGCCCAGGCGGCTGTCCCATTCAGGCGACTGCCGGCGCATCTGTTCCAGCACGCCGGGACGCACGGTCAGCTCGATCGCATGGCGCTGTCCATAGTCAAAACCGATGGTTTCCACTCGGCTATAGTGCTTGAGGGCCCAGGCCAGGCAGGTGGTGGAATCTTGCCCACCGCTAAAGAGCACCAGTGCGGAGTCAGTTGCTAGCATAATTTCTTTCTTTTCAGTTTTACTCTGTTGCAATCGTGCGCGGGGAAACGTAATTCCCTGCGCAAAAAATACTTATTCGTCCGCCATCAGTTTACCTATTCCGGTAACATGCAGTCAGCATTTACTCATCTGGAGCACCATGTTTTCTGCACGACCCATACGGCATACAGCTGCCGGCAAGGCGATACGACCACGAATTTTGGCACAAGTAGTGACAAAAGCAATGGGTCAACTGACACTGGCGGCCGCCGGCAGTGTCATCTCGCTGTTTCCCATCGCCCATGCCGGCGCGCAGGAGGGTACGCAGGAACGCACGCAAGACGCCGTTGCGGACAGCCCCGCCACGGAAGCGGCGCCCGCCCCGCTGCAGTACGAGGTCAAGGTGAACGCGCCCGGCGACCTCGATGAGTTGCTGGAAAAAAACCTGGACCTGGAACGCTTCCGCGGCAACCCGCGCATGGACCGCGAGCAATTGCAGCGCCTCGTGCGCGATACGCCCGAGCAAGCCAGGAACCTCATCGCCACGGCCGGCTACTACACGCCCGTCGTCACGGTGCGCGTCGATACGACGGGCGCCAAACCCGTCGTCATCGTCGACGTCGACCCAGGCCAGCCCGTGACCGTCGACAAGGTCGAGCTGGAATTGCGCGGTTTCGACCCCACGCCGCCGCTGGCCGCTTCCGAGCCCTTCGATACGGAAGCCCTGAAGCGCAGCTGGTCGCTGAAATCGGGCAGCGTGTTCCGCCAAGCGGAATGGGAGTCCGCCAAGCGTGCGCTGCTGCGCGAAGTGGTGCAGACGCGCTACCCGCGCGCCCAGCTGGTCGATACGCAAGCCGTGGTCGACCCGGAAACGCACAAGGTGTCCTTGCTGGTGGTGCTCGACAGCGGCCCCGAGCTGCGCTTCGGCGAGCTGCGCATCGAAGGCTTGAAGCGCTACGATGCCAGCATCATCCGCAACCTCGACAAGATACGCCCGGGCGACTATTACAGCGAATCGGCGCTGCAATCGTTCCAGGCGCGCCTGCAGGACACGGGCTACTTTGCCAGCGTGGAAGTGAGCGCCGACATGAGCAGCATCCTGGGCGAACAGATCGAGGCAGGCCAGGAAAGCCAGCAAGCCGAGGCCGAAGGTGCCAGCGCCGGGGCCGCCGCCGAAACCAAGCCCGCCAACCGCGGCCCCGCGCCGCTGCTGCCGCTGGTCGTGCGCGTGACGGAAAACAAGCAGCAGAACGTCAGCGCCGGTCTCGGTTTCAGTACGAATACGGGTAATCGTGCCCAGCTCAACTACGACAACCTGAACGTGTGGGGCACGCGCTTCAAGAGCGCGCTCACCATGGAAACGAAGAAACAGGCGGCGCACGCCAATTTTTACTTTCCGACGACCGAGCGCGGCTACAACGACAGCGCGGGCGCCTCGTTCGAGCGCAGCGACATTTCCAACGAAATCACGGCCGTCACCACCATCTCGGCCAAGCGCAACTGGGGCGGCACCAACCTCGAACGCAGCCTGACGTTCGAGTTCCTCAGCGAAGACAAGACCGTGGTGGGCCTGGAACAGACGCGCAGCAAGAGCTTGCCGCTGACCTATGCCATCACCAAGCGCAGCCTCGACAGCCTGCTGTTCCCCACCAAGGGCTATGTCATCAATGCCCAGGTGGGCGGCGCACTGCTGCCCGTGCTGACGGACGAGCGCTTCGTGCGCGTGGCCGGCAAGGCCGTGTATTACCGTCCGCTCGGCGAAAAGGGCGAGCTGATCGTGCGCGGCGAAATG
This sequence comes from Janthinobacterium sp. GW460-12-1-14-LB5, assembly GCF_059423585.1. NCBI lineage: Bacteria > Pseudomonadati > Pseudomonadota > Betaproteobacteria > Burkholderiales > Oxalobacteraceae > Janthinobacterium > Janthinobacterium sp. GW460-12-1-14-LB5. Next base: position 38,007 of record NZ_JBWKYD010000004.1, read on the forward strand.
GGCGCGCTGGGCTCGAAGGAAAAACGCGGCGTGCCGGCCGTCTACCTGTTCCGCGCGGGCGGCGACCAGTCGGTGCGCGGCTATGCCTACCAGGAACTGGGCGTCAAGGAAGGCGACGCCACCGTCGGCGGGCGCTACATGGCCACCGCCAGCGCCGAATACCAGTACTGGTTCAAGCCGAAATGGGCCATCGCCGCCTTCTACGACGCCGGCAACGCGGCCGATACCGTCAAGGCGCTGACGCCGAAATCGGGCTATGGCCTGGGCGGGCGCTACAAGAGCCCCGTCGGTCCCATCAATGTCGACGTGGCATATGGCCACGCCGTCCACGCCTACCGTTTGCACTTTTCTCTGGGATTCACTTTCTGATGTCCGATATTTCTACCGAGTCCCCCAACGGCGCCGCGCCGCCACCGCCGGCGAAAAAACCGCGCCGCTGGCCCCACTACGTGCTGATCGCCGTCGCCAGCCTGGCCGTGCTGCTGGGTGGCGCCTTCTGGTTCCTGGGCCGCGAATCGACCCTGCAGATGCTGGTGCAAAAAGTGGCCAGCGCCAGCGGCGGCGACATTGAAGTGTCGGGCGTGTCCGGCTCGCTGTACAACCGCATGCACCTGGGCCACGTCAGCTACCGCAGCAAGACGCAGCACATCACGGCCGACAACATCGACATCAACTGGTCGCCGTTCCAGTTCTTTTCGGAAGGCATCGCCATCAGCGAACTGCACGTGGCCAGCCTGGCCGTGGAAAGCACGGCGCCGTCCGAGGAACCGTCGACCATGCCCGCCAGCCTGGCCGCGCCTTTTAAAATCGGCATTGCCGACGCGCGCCTGGACAAGGTGACCCTCGTCAGCGCGGGCGGCAACACGGTGTTTGAAAAGATCCATTTCACCTTGTCGGGCGACAAGTCGCAATGGCAGCTGGAAGATGCCTCGGCCCTGACGCCGTTCGGCCAGGCCACGGCCAGCGCGACGATTGCCGCCACGCAACCGTTCAAACTGTCAGGCAAGGCGGGCTTGACGCAGGTCAATCCTGCCGCCGGCGAAAAACCGGCCGCCCTGGCGCTGCAGCTGGGCGGCGACCTGAACCTGCTCAACGTGACGGCCAAGGGCAGCGCAGGCGCGGCCATGGCCGACGCCCGGCTGGCGCTGGCGCCGTTCGACCCCGTCATCATCCTGCGCTCGGCCAGCATTCAGGGCCGCAACATCAATCCGGGCAAGTTCGACGCCACCTTGCCGCAGGCGGACCTGAGCCTGGAACTCGATGCCGCCATCGACACCCGGCCGGCCAGGCAAACCGTGTCGGGCAAGCTGGCTATCCTCAACCACGCGACGCCGGGCCCCATCGACCAGCAAAAGCTGCCGCTGCGCCAGTTCGAGGCGCGCCTGGGCGGCACCCTGACGGCCACGACCCTGGAATCGGCCATCATCGATTTCGGCAACGCGGGCAAGTTCACGGGCAGCGGCAAGCTCAACCGCGACGCCGTCGATGGCCCCATCGGCAATGCGCAATTGACCTTGCACACGGACAAGATCGACTTGCAGCACATCTACAGCAGCATCAACAGCACGAAGATCGTCGGCGATATCGTGCTCGACAGCGACGGCAAGACGCAAACCCTGCGCGCCAAACTGGGCGAAGCCAAGCTGCGCCTGGACGTGGAAGCGACGCTGGCCGACTCTCTGGTGCAACTGCGCAAGGCCACCTTGCAGGCAGGCAAAAGCAGCGTCAATGCGACGGGCCAGATCAGCCTGAAGGACGAGCAACCGTTCAAGGCCGTGGCCAGCACCAGCCGCCTCAATCCCGCCGACTTCGGCGCCTTCCCCGTGGCCGACCTGAACCTCGACGTGCGCGCCAACGGCCACGTGGCCCCCAAGTGGCTGGCGAATGCGGACTTCACCGTACGCCCCAGCAAGCTGCTCGATCAGCCCCTGTCCGGCAAGGGCAAGCTGACGGCGGACGCGGCCCACTTCAGCGGCATCGACGTGCAATTGGCGCTGGGCAAGAATAACGTCACGGCGAAAGGCAACTTTGGCGGCGCCGGCGAAAAACTCAACTGGAACGTCGATGCACGCCAGCTTTCCGCCCTGAAAAGCGACTTGCTGGGCGCCGTGCAGGCCAGCGGCGTGGTGCAAGGCACCGTGCAGCAGCCGCGCACGAGCTTTGTGGCCGATGCGAAAGGACTGGGTTTAACGAGCGGCAAGCGCCCGGCAGCGGACAGCGCCATCCACGCCAGCGGCGAAGTGGGCTTGACGGGGCCGACGCAGCAGGCGGAATTGAAAATGACGGGTTCCTTGCAAAAGATCAACCCGGCCGCATTTGGCGCATCGCTGCCCAACGGCAACGTCAATGCGGATTTCAACGGCAGCGGCCGCCTGACGAGCGACTGGCAAGTGGCCCTCAACCTGGCCCTGCGCGAATCGACCCTGCAAAACGCCCCGCTGGCCGGCTACGCCAAGCTGTCGGCCAACGCGAAACGCATCGACAGCGTGGATACGGAATTGCGCCTGGGGCCGAACAGCCTGCTGGCCAAGGGTGCGCTGGGCGGCGCCACCGACAAGCTGACGTGGAAACTCGATGCGCCGCAACTGTCGATCCTGGGTCCCCGCTTTGCCGGCGTGCTGCATGCGGCCGGTTCCGTCTCGGGCAAGATGGACGCGCCCGCCGCGCAACTGACCCTCGATGGCAAGGACCTGACCTTCTTTGGCGACCAGCAATTGAAAGCCGTCAAAGGCAGCGCCAGCGTGGGCGCCGGCCAGGGCGCGCTCGACCCCATGGTCAGCAGCCTGGAGATCACGGGCTACGCCACACCCACCTTCAAGCTGGCCAGCGCCCGCCTGGGCACGACGGGCACGCGCGGCAGCCATACGCTCAGTTTGACGGCGCGCAATGACGATTTCGATGCCACCGTGCAAGTCAAGGGCAGCCAGAGCGGCGCCGCCTGGACGGGCAGCATCGACAGCCTGCAAAACAAGGGCCGCTACGCGCTCGTGCTGCAGGCGCCCGTGCCCGTGAAAGTGGCGGGACCAGCCGGCAGCGGCGTGGCGGGCCTGGGCCAGCCGGAACAGATCAGCGTGGGCAACACCGTCATCAAATTGCCGGCAGGCAGCATCACCATGCAAAACCTGGTCAAGAACGGCCCCCGCTGGACCAGTTCCGGCCAGGCGGCCGGCGTGGCCCTGACCTATCTGGCGCAAGTGATTCCCTCGCTGCAAGCCAATGCGCGCAGCGACCTGACCCTGGGCGCGCAATGGTCGCTCGACATGCAGGTGCCGACGGCGAAGCAGAAAGACCCGTCTTTGGCGGGCATGCTGCACATCTACCGCGAAAAAGGCGACGTGACGGTGGGCGTGGAACAGCCGCTGGCGCTGGGCCTGCGCACCTTCGATGCCCGCGTGGATGTCGCCAACCAGCAGCTGCGCCTGGCCGTGAAACTCGATGGCGCGCGCGCGGGCCAGAGCGATATCAATGCCACTGTGCAAATGTTGAACGGGCGCATCAGCAACGACAGCGCCCTGTCCCTGACGGGTACCACCAGTATCGATTCACTGGCCTGGCTGGCGCCGCTGACGGGCCAGCCAGGCCTGGAGCTGGGCGGCGCCCTGAAAGTGGCACTGGCCGGCAGCGGCACCATCGGCGCGCCACAATTGAATGGCGACATCAACGGCAGCAAGCTGCTGGTGAACTGGGCCGACCAGGGCTTGAAATTGCGCAATGGCGTGCTGCAAGCCAAGCTGGCCGGCGATCAACTGCAATTGCAGCGTTTGAGCTTTGACGGCGGCGATGGCAAGGTGCAGGCAGATGGCTGGGTACGCTTTGCAAATGGCGAGGCGAGCCTGGAACTGAAGCTGATGGCCGACCGCCTGCAGGCGCTGTCGCGTCCCGACCGCACCTTGATCCTGTCCGGCAACAGCACCCTGGTACGCAACGACAAGCGCTTCAGCTTCGAGGGCAAGTTCAAGGCCAACCGCGCGCTGATCGAACTGGCGCCGCAGGATACCCCGACGCAAAGCAATGACGTGGTGGTGCTGGGCAAGGAAGCCAAGGGTGGCAAGGAAGCGCCTTCGCTGCCCCTGAATATCGACCTGGAATTTGACCTGGGCAACAACTTCCACCTGCGCGGCATGGGGCTCGATGCGGACCTGGCCGGCAATGTGCGCGCCAGGGTCATCAACCGCGCCGCGCCGCGCGTGACGGGCAGCATCAAGGTTGTCACAGGTCAATACGCGGCCTACGGCCAGAAACTGTCGATCGAGCGGGGCCTGATCGCCTTCACGGGCGCCTACGACAACCCGTCGCTGAACATCCTGGCCGTGCGCAAGCGTCCCGAAGGCGAAGCCCTGTCGGAAACGAATGTGGAAGCGGGCGTGGAAGTGCGCGGCACGGCCCAGGCGCCGACGGCCAAGCTGGTGTCCACGCCGAGCGTGTCGGACAGCGACAAGCTGGCCTGGCTGATCCTCGGCCACGGCGCGGAAACGGCGGCCGGCGATGAAATGGCCTTGCTGACGACGGCCGCAGGCGCCCTCTTCGGCGGCTCCGGCGGCGGCTTGCAGGGCAAGCTGGCCAATTCGCTGGGCCTGGACGAAGTGGGCCTGTCGCAGGCGCAAGGGCTGGAAAGCACGGTCGTCACCGTCGGCAAGCGGCTTTCGTCGCGCGCCTACCTGACGTTCGAGCAAGGCACGAGCACGGCGACGAGCCTGGTCAAGCTGCGCTACAAGCTGAACCGCCGCATCACTTTGCAGTTCCAGACGGGCACGAACAATGCGCTCGACGTGCTGTACACGTGGGCGTTCGATTGACCGTCCGACCGCTCGACAATACGGACAGCCGGTAATCAATGCCGCTCAGTGCAAACTGAGCGGCATTTTTTTATCGATGGCTGATCACGAAACGCATAGGCGTAAAAACAAAGAATGGCGAAATTGGCGCAACCAAGAATTCCCGAGAATCATGCCAAAAAAATAAATTATTAAGATACAATCAATTCGCAGCAAATTTATGGGGATATATTTTTTTGAATTTTATAATCAAGGAAAATAGATGAAAACCAAAAAGAAAATTGCTTTTGCCGCTACGCTTGCAACATTGCTGGTTGCCGCCGCGGCTTACGCCCGGCCGATGTATTCCATTAGCTACACTTACTATTCCGATGCATCGTACTCGGACTACGTAGGCGGCGCAGAGTTCACCTGCTCGGGCAGGATGATTTATTGGGGCGAACAAACACCGTACCGCACGGAAGACATGCAAATGCCATGCTCCTCCACCGGACCGGAATTGCCCGGAACTGGCCACGGCTACCCATAAAATATTTACGCAGAAATAATAGAATATCGTGAAGCACGGGACAGCATGCATTTGGCATGCATGAATATTGCACTTTTAAAAACATGAGCACCGAACCCGGAAAATGACATGTTGTTCCGTAAAAAAAGCCCGCTACGCGGGCTTTATCTTTTCAGGACTTTTAAAAATGCATTCCAGGGCCGCGATGACGGCCGGATTTTCGCCCCCATATCGGAAGGAATGATGGGGCAGGAACCCGCCGCACTCTTGCGGCAAAGGACGCCAACGGCTTACTCAGCCACGTCGAGTCCCCGCTCGATCATGCCTTCGACATACGCGCGCAGGTATTGTTCCAGCGCGGGGCGGGACAGCACGTTGGCCGTCAGCGCGCCGTGCGGCGAGCCTTTCAGCACGCCGTCGTGGTACACGCGCGCAATCCAGGCCACGTCCGCGCCCTGGGTGTAATCGAGTTCATAGTCGAACGATTCTCCGCTGACTTTGCGTGTGTAGACTTCCTTGACAATTGCCATCTAAAACAGCCTTTCTTGACGAGATTAACTGGGATGCGGGTGCGGCACGGGATCGTCCTGCGGCACCGGGTGCACGGGCCCCGGATGGTGCCCGGGCGCTTCTTGCGGCTCCGGCGCCGGCATGGGTTCATCGACGGGCGCCGGGTCGGGCGCGCGGTGGGCATGGATGACTGACATGGCTGGCCTCCCTGCAGACAAAAGAAGACCATACCACGAGATGCCCGCCACCTGTCCATATTTGCCTGCCGGCCTGGCGTCCGCGAACGGCGGCATGGCGCGACAGGGCATAGTGCTTGCATGCCATGTAAATGTCAACAAGCAACTTTTACCGTTTGACAAGCATCGCCGCCCGCCCCCATCTGGCTTACAATCGCTGTTTTACCGTACCCGAATGCCTACATGGAAACCACTACCCTTGCCCTGCTGTTACTGGTCCCGCTGCTGGTCTGGCGCATTTATTCGCGCCTGAAGAAACTGGTGGCGCGCCAGAAGTCGCAGCTGTGGCGGCACTGGACGGTGGCGATCGCGTTTCCCGCGCTGCTGCTGTTCCTGGCGACGACGACGAAATTCGACGTCCTGCCCCTGTCCAGCCTGGGCGCGGCGGCGCTGGCCGGTGGCTGGCTGGGCGTGCTGGGCCTGAAGCTGACGCGCTTCGAGCAGGTCGGCAAGGATTTCTTCTTTACCCAGCACCGCTACCTGGGCCTGGCCATCACGATGCTGTTCATCGCCCGCTTGCTGTACCGCGGCATGGAAATCTACCTGAACTCGCGCCTCGACGTGCCCGTGCCGCCGCCGCCGTTCGGCCAGAGCCCGCTGACGATGGCCGCCTATGGCCTCGTCATCGGCTACTACGCCGTCTACGCGTGGGGCCTGGTGCGCTGGCGCCAGCGCAACCAGCCCTTGCAGGCTGCCGAGTAACTCAGTAGTACTGGCACAAGCCGGTACACGTCGTCACCGACAGCGCCTGGCGTATCGTCGCCAGCGCCGGCGCCAGGGCCGGATCGAGGTCCTGGTCCGCCTGCGCAAGACTGCCCAGCAAACGCTCGCGCAACGGCGGCGCCATCAGCGCCACATTGGCCGTGGCGTGCTGCGCCGCCGCTTCCAGCATCCGCTTCTTTTGCGCCACGCTCCAGAACGGCACTTGTACGAACTGCACCACGCCAACATACATGGTGGTCGAACCCTTGCTGAAGGCGCGCGCGCGCATGCGCTCGGGTCCGCTCACCGCATCCGCTGGCTGGGCACTGAATTCCTGCTCCATCAGCCCGATCAAATGACCATGGCAATGCATGCCAAAGGCAAAAAAGGTGCTCATTTCATCGCCATAATTGGCCAGGTTCTGCGTTACCTGGTCCGTGCGCGCCTGCTGCAATTCGGCCCCGGACAGCGGCAGCGGCCGCTCGCTGCCGAACGTGTAATACGCCTTGCCGATGTTGGTTGCCCGCTCGCACAGTGCCACGCTCTGGTTCAGGTCCTGCAGCGCGGCGACGGGCGCCTGGAACAGGCGCGGCGCATCGGTAATCCGCTCAAACAACGCTGCCACGCCAGGATCGCCCAGGCGCGGCAAGCCGCTCTGCATCGTTGCCTTGGCCATCAGCGCTTCCAGCTGGCCGCTGGCTTGCTGGAAATCGGTATAGCTGTCGGCCCAGGCGGCGGGCGCCACGAGGACGGAGGAAAGGCAGAACAGGCGGCCGAGGCGGCGCAGCGGCATGGAAATTGACAGGGACATGGGATCAGGAAAACACTATTGGAAAATTGGCAATTATAGGCAATTTGTATCCACAGTGCATTTAATTGCGTTTTACACCACACTTACCTGGGCGATGATGGTGACGCGCGGCCAGCGCGCCGCATAGTCCTTGCCGGCCAGGCGCTGCGCATAACCGTCTTCGCTGATGCGCGTGGGGTTGCGCCGGATCACCATATTGAACAAGTCATCGAGGCCATGCGGCGCGACGATGCCGATCTCGCCGTCGGGCTGCAGCCAGATGCCAACCGAGGTGGCAAATTCGGGCCAGGTAGCGATGGCGTCGTCGAGCGACAGCAGGGGCGGCACGGCGTAGCCAAACTCAGCTTCGAACCACAGGTGCACCCGGGCCTGGTTGCATACTTCCCATGGCAGGCCTGGCAGCACAGCTTCCAGGCGCTGGCGCAGCTGCACCTCGCTCTCCGCCAGCACATCGTGCGCATCGAAATACGCCACGTCGATGTCGCTCAATGCCGACGGTTGCGCGTAGCCGTGCAAGGCATCCCACACGAGGTTGCGCACGGCGCCGACGCCGATGCAGCAGTGGGGCAAGCCCAGCTGCGCCACGGCTTGCAGGGCCTGCATGCACCACGGCGTGGCGCGGGCGATGGCGCGCAGGCGCGCGGCCAGCGCTTCCTGCGTGCGCATTCCTATGGCCGTATCTGCGGCGCCACGCCGTCGTTGCTCACCGTGCCTTCGACATTGCCGAAATACACGTCCAAATCCTGCTTCGGATGGAAGTTGCGCAGCTTGACTTGCAAGGTGGTGGGGTTGATCTTGGTGAACGTGCCGGGGAAGCACAGGCTGATCAGCTCGTCCGGTTTGCCCTTGATCAAGTTCAAGGTGAAATCCTCGATGCCATTCTTCCAGGTGTTGCCCGTCGTCAAAATGTACGAGACCCACACGGCATTGACGAAGCCGCTTTCGCCCTGCTGGGCCGCCAGGCGGTTCCACGTCTTGTAGAACGCCTTGTCGCCGCAGTATTTCTTTTCGAACTCGTTGCCATCGCCCAGGTAAGAAGCGCCGGGGCCGGCCGCGACGAATGGCGCATATTGATGGCGCACGCGCACGACCTTGCCGGCGGGGAATTTCTGCTGCCACAGGTAGATGACTTTCACGGTCCAGGCCGGCACCCACTCCTCGTCGTACAGCTGGGCCAGCAAACCCTCCTTGATCATGATCTTGCTCTGCGCGGCCGTCAACGGCGCCACCTTCTTGTCGAACGGCGTGTGCGACGGGAAATACGCGATCTGCGCGTCGGACAGACCCAGCTGGCGCAAGCGGGCCGTCACGTCGTTGCTGTCGATCTTGGCGACAAACGTGGTCTTATAGTCCTTGCGCTTGCCATCCACGTCGACGGTAAACTGCTGCGGCTGGCCATAATACGTGGGCGAACCGTGGTAGCCGGCAGAGTATTCGGGCAGCGGGAAAAAGATCGTTTCTTCCACGTCCCTGGCCGATTCATTAAGGAATTCGTACTCGACCTTGATCAAGTCCGTGCTCACGCTGAGCACTTCCTTTTTCATGGCCACGGCGTCCGTCTTGCCGAACAGGATGCCGCCCGCGCTGACGGAACCGATGCCGTCGTTGGCCATGGCTGGCGCCGAGCACGCCAGCGCCATGGCCGCGGCCAGAACGAGCTTGCGCGCGGTCATCATGCTGCCTTGCCCGGTGCGGGTTCGATCCGGCGCTGCAGCACGAAAATCGGTTGCGCCCATTGGGTATCCTTCTTTTTCTTGCTCGTGATCAAAGTGAGCTCCGATGGATCGTAGACATCCGTGTTGTGCGTCAACGGCGTCGTCATCAGGTATTGCGCTTCCGTGTTTTTCAGGAATTCGCCGACCAGTTGAATATTGCGGATATCGAGGTGGGCAAACGGTTCGTCGATGAAGACGAAGCCGCCGGAACCGTCTTCCGATTTCAGCAAGCCAATCAAGAGCACCAGCGACTTCATCACCTGCTGGCCGCCCGACGCTTCGCCATCGTTCATGCCGATGACGCCCTTGCCATCGAACTTGAAGCGCACGTGCAAGCCCGCCTGCGACAGCTGCACGTCGTCGTTTTCCAGGCGCACGGGGTCGGCATGCACTTCGATGCCGGCCAGCTCGCCCAGCTCCTTGATGTTCTTGCTGTAGGTCTTGATGGTATAGCGCAAGCGCTCCATGTAGGCGCCGCGCGCATTGCCCGTCGCTTCGATGGCGCGGTTGTTCTGGTAGCGGCGCTCGTCCGTTTCCGACTGGCGGCCATGCAATTGATCCGACAGGCGGTGGTGCTGGTCGATGACCGTGGCGTCGAGTTCCCAGTCGTCGCGCGCCAGGCTGTTTTGCAGGCTGGCCACGCGCAAGTCGACCTGGTGCGCATTCTGGTGCTCGGCGACAAGCGCCGCGCGGCGCGCTGGTCGGCGCCAGCTCTTCGGCAAATGGCGCCACGCATGGCGCAGGGCCAGCAAGGCACGCGCATGCTCGGCGCGCTGTTCAATTTGTTTCTTGTAGCCAAGGCGCGCACCCGCTTCCGCTTCGGACAGGGCCAGGCGCGCGTTTTGCCACACGGTATCGGCGCGCGTGCGCGCCACGGTGGCGTTCTTCGTCAGATTCTGCAACTCGCCCAGACGGCCGCCCACTTCCAGGCGCTCTTCCTTGAGCGGCTTCGAATTGCGCAGCGCTTCGGCGAATTCTTCCTGGCGCGCACTGAGTTCCTTGGCGGCATCGACGCCGGCGATGCGCGCTTTTAACGCACCCACTTCCGCCGCCAGCTTCGAGATCGCCAGGGTGAGCGTGTCTTCCTGGCCTTCCAGGCCCGGCAGCGAGCGCAGCAGCGCTTCCAGGCGGCCGCTGCGGCCAGCCTGGCCGAAGCGGTAGCGCGACGCTTCCACGAACAGCGAGCGTCCGCCGCGGCGTTCACGGTGATACGCCTCGGGCGTGATCCATTCCTCGTGGTTGCCCAATTTAAAGCCTGCTTCGACGGAATCAACGCGGGCAATGCGCGACAGCTGCTCGATCAGCCAGCTGGGCACGGGCGCGGAAAATTTCACCACCGCCAGCAGGCTCTCGTCTTTCGCCACCGGCGCCGTGACCAGGTCGGGCACGATGAAGTGGCGGTAGCGCTCCTTCTCGGCCAGGCGATAGGCAGCGGCCGCATCCTTGGCCTTGTCGAGCAGCACCACCGAGGCGTAACCGCCCAGTACGCCTTCGACGGCGCCCTGCCAGCGGCTGTCCGTCACTTCGACGATATCGGACAGCATCGCGTGGGCAATGCCCGCGTCGCGCAGCGCGCGGCGCATGCCGCGTACATTGTCCGGCTCCGGCATGGCCGTCTTGCCTTGCAGCGCGGCAATCGTTGCCTGCTCGCCCGCGATACGCGCCGACAGGGCGTCGCGCTGCTGGCGCTGCTGCAGCAATTGCGCTTCCTTCTGTTCCAACTGGGCCGCCACTTCGGCGATGTCGCTGCCCGAGTCGGCCGCCAGCTTGTGCAAACGGTCCTTCTGTTCCAGCAGGCTGTCCAGCGGTTTCAGTTTGGCATTGATCAAGGACAAACGGCTCTGCAAGCCGATCGACTCCTGCTCCAGCAGGGTTTCATTCATCTGCGCGTCGGACAGGGCCTTCGCCTGCGCGGCCAGCGCATTGCGTTTATCCGTCAGCTGCTGGTCGGCCTGCGCCATTGGTTTACGCGCATCGCGCAATTGCCGGCTGGCAATGGCCGCCTTTTCGCGCGCCTCGTGGTATTGCAGGCTGGGCAATACTTCTTCCAGCAGGTTGCGCCGTTCCTTATGTAAACCTTCCCACTGGTGGTAATTGGCCACGCGCAAGCGCAAGCCTTCCAGGTTGGTCTTTGACGCTTCCAGTTCCGTTTCGAAGCGTTTCAGCTCCACTTCCGTATCGCGCTGGTGGCGCTTGGCTTCGTCGTAGGCGTCCAGCACTTCCTTGTCGCCGAACACCTGGAACACTAGGTCGAGCAGCTGGCGCGGCGCGTATTCGCACAATTTATCCGTCTCGCCCTGCTCCAGCGCCAGCACTTTCGACATGGCGGGCGACAGGCCCGCATTGGCCAGGCGCTTGCGGTAGTTTTCCACGCCGAGCCAGTCGTTGGCGTCCGTGATGTCCTCGATCTGCACATTGCCCGGGCGCATCAAATACTGGCGCTTCCAGTCGCCGCCGTTCTTCTGGATCTGGCAAAACAGGGTCACTTCATCGTCGCTGAAGAAGCCGGAGCTGCGGAACGGGCGGTTCGACAGCTGCTTGCCCACGTTCTTGTTGTCGACCACGGCGCGCAGCCAGGCCGTCTGCTGGCCCGAATGGCGCGCATAGTGTTTATACGTGCGGCCCATCGAGCAATCGAGGCCGAACAGGGTGCGCAAGGCGTCGAGCAAGGTCGTCTTGCCCGAGCCGTTCTGCCCCGCGATGGTGATGATCTTCGCGTCGAGCGGAATATTCTTGATGCGCTGCCAGTAATCCCAGTGCACCAGTTCAAGTGATTTGATATGAAACATGGGCGCTTTCAGTGAGGGAGGTCGGACACGGGCTCGTCGCCCGCGTCTGGCAAGTCGCCGATATCGGCGGACAGGTCGTCTGTCAGGTCGGCATCCGGGTCGACGGCCACCAGGCGCGCCGGCGCCCGCTTGAACACGTCGGCCAGGGCGCCGTTGATGATGCGCTCTTTCAGGACGTCGGTATCCATCATCAGGTCGAGCAGCGGGCCTTCCAGGATGAAGTCGCCGCGCCGCTCGATGAAGCCCAGCTTGGCCAGGGTGCCCAGATTCATGTCCATGCGCGTCTTCTTGCCCAGCTTGTCGCCGAAGTCGGACAGCAGCGCCTTGTAGGAAATGCCGATCGACGCGTCTTCCGCGCGCGGCAGGGGCTTTTCCGTGCCAAACATGTCATTTTGATCATCATCGGCGTGCTGGTGCGTTTCCTGGCGTTCGCGCTTGGGCAGGATGATCTGCGCCCACAGCACCACCAGCAAGGCCACGCCATCGCGCGCCAAACCAAAATTGTTGTTTTGCCACACGTCGCGCGCGCCGAAGATCTTCGGCTCGATGGTGCGCGTCAGGGCCAAAGTCACATGGTCGGCATACACGTTGTCGAGCAGTTTCAAGCCGCAGGCCAGCAGGCGCGCATCGATTTCGGCGCGGAACAGCTCGTCGGACAGCACGCGCTTGACGAGCTTGTCGTCGCGGCGCAGGGTTTGATGCGTGAGCAGGCGCGCAATCAGGATTTGGGAATCGTCATTCATCGGCGGTGCCGCTATCTAAATCAAGTGAAACATTCAGTGAAAGCGAGGCGATCGACATGGCCGCCACGTGGGGGTCGGTCAGTTGGACCATCTCGTCGGTCGGTGTAAAGGTAATCGGCAAGCGGGCCAGTTCGGCCGTCGAGCCTTGCAAGCTCGCTTCGGACACGTCGCCCAGCAGCGGCAGCATCGAGGCGCGGTAGGACGCCACGGCAAAGCTGGCCGGCAGCAGCGAATCCTGCACCGGTACGCTCTTCGGGCCCTCTTCGCCGATGCTGGGGAAATTACCCAGGCTGGCAAAGTTCGACAGGCGTTCGAGCAAATCATCGAGTTCAAGCTGCATGGCGGGACCGTCGCTGATGGTGGTGGGCGCGTCCTCTCCGCTGGGCAGGCCCGTGTTGGTGACGCCTGCCGCCCGTTCGGACAGCAGTTCCGTTTCGGCCACGTCGATCATTTCGGCCGGCGTGGAGAACAAGGGCACGACGGGCTGGTCGATGGCGCCTTCGGCCAGGCTGGCCAGGTCGTCGTGCAGCAAGAGCCAGCGCTTGATGTCGGTGGTCGACAGGCCCGACTGGCCCAGGTGCACCCGCTGGCGCTCGATCTGGTTCAGGGCGCGCGAAAACATGCCTTGCATGTTCAGCAATTTACTTTGCGCGCGGCCAATCGCCTGCGCCGCCTTGTGCGTGGCGCTGTCCGCGTTTTCATCGGAGGTGATGGCCACGAGAATCTCGGACCCCTTCTCGACCCAGTCGCAAGCCATGTTCCACTTCGCCTGCGCCGTGCGCAGCCGGAATTCCGAACCGGAGGCAATCGCGTCGGAGAATTCCTCCGTCAAGTCGACCAGGCGCCCCAGCAGATGTTGCAATTGTTCCACGGACACGCCGCCGACGGCTTGCGCGCCGGCCACCTGCGACAGCAAAAAGCCCATTTCGGCCTCGTCTTCCGTCTGGCCCAGCCCCAGCAAGCTGTCGATGGCGGACAGCACATTGCGCGCCATGGGCGTGACGCGGTACACGCCCTGCTGCGCATCCCAGGCCAGCAGCTGGTTCGAGCGCAGGCGCAGCAAGACCGTTTCCAGGCTTTCCGGCAACAGATAGGCCAGTTTCGTGTTGATATCGGCGCGCGTATAGGCGGACGTGGCCGCATCGGACGCCAGCTCGCGCAACACCAGCAGACGCACCAGCACGCCATCGAAACCGCCATGGAACAGGGCCGTAAACACTTGCAGCAAGGGTTGCGCCCGCTTCAAGTGAAAGACTTGCTCGATCTCGTCGGCCGAAATATTGGGCTGGAAATGCGCCTGCAAGGAATCGTGATGCTCCTGCTCTGTCTGATTTGCATCCGTTGCCACGGCTGCACTTGCCATTATATCAATCATTCTTTTCCGGATGAGTGTTCAGCGGGCGGCGCTGCGGGCTAACGCGGCGCTGCGGGGCGGGGGCGTCAGTATATCAGTTCTAACATGCAATTTAGCGCGTGGGAGGGGGAGGTGCGGACACGGCGCAACACAGCCGCAGCGCCGTGCCGGGCTAGAATGGCAAAACAGGGAAGCAAACCCTGCCTGCCTGGCCCCGCACACTGGTGAGCACTTACTTTTTATTGATCTTCTGCAAGGTTTGTTCGACGTAATCGCCGTCTTCATCGGCGAACGTCACCTTCACGGGATACCATTCCAGCGACGGCGCCAGCCACAGGTCCACTTGCTGGCCCTTCTTGTCCGGCGGCGGCGCCTTGACCAGGTGGATGGCGGCCACTTCGCCCAGGCCGGTGGCGACCTTGTCCTCCTTGACGACCTTGAAGGTCCACGGCTCGGCGTCGTGGCGGCCGGCAACGAAGAAGCTCCATTCCGAGCCCGGCGTGAATTTCTCGGGTGCGGCGCGCGCCACACTGACCAGTTGCCAGACGGTGCTGTTGCGGTCCTGCTCGCCGCCTTTCAGCGGATAGCTGTCATCGCCTTCGCTGAAGACGATGGTCTTGCTGTCGCGCTTGAAGGTGGTGGTGGCCGCTTCCTTGCGGAAGCGTTTTTCCACGAACTGGACCGGCGCCAGGCCGTAATCGTCGACCGCGCCTTCGCTGCGCTGCTCGAGGATCTTGCCGAACAGGGCAGCCTTGGTTTCGGCCAGCAGCGAATACTTGCCATCGCCGGCGCGCCAGTTGCTGACGGATTCGCCCGACAGCGCAATGCCGCGCTGCCTGGCCTTGATCGAGTAGACGAGGTCTGCCGATGGCGCCAGCTTGTACGGGCGCTTGATGACGGGATGCTCCACGGGCGCGTCGGCCATGGCTGGAGTCAGGGTGGCGGCCAGCAGGCTGGCGAACACAACGCGTTTTAAAGTAGTCAAAGTAATCATTTATTTTCCTGTAGCGTCATTGACGCGAATTTGGGTCACGGTTTGCGTAGTCAGCGCCCCGTTCGCTTCGGTATTGCGTATTTGTACCGGATACCATTGCATGGACGGCGCCAGCCAGATATCGAGCTGCGACGAATACGTGCCGGGCTTCGGTGGCCGGCGCACATGCCAGGTCACCAGGCGGCCCATTTTGGTCTCCAGTTCTTCCTCGCCCACCAGCTGGAAGCGGAACACGGTCGCTTCCTTTTCCTCGCCGACGAGGATGTCGATATTGCCCGCCAGCTGGTTGACGTCGGCGCGGCCGATGGCGGCCAGCTGGAACGGCACGGTCGCCTTGTCCTGCGCCCCCTCCTGCCATGGCACCGTCGCCGTCGTGGCCGAAAACGTGATGGCCCTGGCGTCGCGCTTGAAATGCGTGGCCGTTTGCGCGCGGCCCTTGCGTTTTTCCGTGGCCGTGACGGGCACGATGCCGCTGCCATCGATCAAGCCCTCGCTGGTCAGCACCAGCAGGTTGATGCGGGTGATCAGCATGCTCAAGCCCACTTCCAGCTTCAGCTGATACGTGTCGCCCCGGTTTTCCCACGCCATGGCGGCCACGCCCTGCCACTTGGTACCGTCCGCATCGCGCCGGTCCACGTGCAGGTCGAACTGGGCCGAGGCAGGCGCGTTCGTCTTGTAATGCCGGGCCTGCTCCACGGGCGGTGGCGGCGCGGCAGCCGGCGCGGGCGCGGCAGCCACGGCTGGCGCGGGCGCCGTGATGGCCGGGGCAGCCACGGCTGCCGGCTCGGAGGTGGCAGGGCCTTCCGGCGCGTCGCTGGCAGGCGCCGTCCACTGTGGCACTTCGCTCGACGGCAGCGCCGTCGGCAGCGGCGGTGGCGGCAAGCGGGGCTCGGGCACGGGCCGCAGCTTCGGCGGCGGCGCCACCGGCACGGGCCTGGGCGGCTCGGCGATCAAGGCCATGCTGACCATCTGCGCATGATCCTGCCCCAGCGGCACCATGCCGGCATGCGAGGTGAGCCATTCCAACGCCACGTAATGCAGTGCGCCGATGACCGCGACAAAGACGACGGTACGGCGGCGCGGTGGCGAAAAGAAGGAGTCAGGCATCATAGGCCGTAGTGTAACGCTTCCGCCCCGCTTCCCGCTTCTTGCCCGTGCTCAACTCTTGATGTTTTATGTAAGAAAATGTTGGTGGCATTGCGTCAGTTGCAAGCCGATATCTGCTACGCTAAGGCTATCCATCTACCAGGAGATTTCGCATGGCAAACCCGCAAATGCCCCAAATGCCGGGCGCAGCAGTTGTGACCGATACGCTCGACTTCGTCAAAAACCTGTGGGGCAGCATGAGCGTGCCCGGCATGGGCGTGCCTGGCATCACGGCGCCTACCATGTCGGTGGAAGAGCTGGACAAGAAAATCAGCGACCTGAAAGCCGTCGAAGCATGGCTGAACCTCAATACCAGCATGCTGCGCGGCAGTATCCAGGCATTGGAAGTGCAGCGCGGCACCATCGCCACCCTGAAATCGATGGGCGCTTCGCTGGCGGCGGCCATCACCCAGCCCGGCGCCAGCGAGAAAACCGTGTTTGAATCGGTGCCCTACGCTTCCGCGTTTTTCCAGCAGGCAGCACCTGTACCTGAACCAAAACCGGCTCCCGCACCTGTGCCCGCGCCGGAACCGGCTGCGGCGGCGCCCAGCGATGCCGGCAGCCAGGCGGCAGCCCAGCTGGCCAATCCAAGTGCCTGGTGGAATTTGTTACAAGATCAGTTCAAGCAAGCCGTGTCGACGGCCATGTCGCCCGACGCCGCCAGCGCGGCAGCGGCCAGCTTTGGCAGCGCGAGCAAAGCCAAACCGGCAGCGGGCAAGCCTGCAGAAGCAGGCACGGCAGCCAAGGCCAAGGCCCCGCTGCGCAAGGCGCCGGCAAAACGCGCGGCACCCAAGTCCAAGGCGCCAGGCAAATCCTGACGGCCCGGAGAGGCGATATGATCAGGCGATACGATGAATGCGGATCGCCTCGATCTGATTGTCGGCCTGGCGTTTTACGTCACCGATCGTGATCAGGCCTTCGTCGGCCAGCGCCTTGGCGTGCTCGTACGAAGACTGGAATGTTTCCAGCGTGTCTCCCTTGGCGGCCACCGGGCGTACCCAGGCAACGGCGCCGACTTTCATTTTTTTGTATACTTCATTGACCACATCACGCATAGTTTCTTCCTTATTGTTGTAGAGCAACTCAAGCGCAGGCGAACCCACGCTGGCCCCTAGTTTATCATCCGGCACGCTCCCGCACGGCTTTTCCCCCTTTTTCCGGCGCCGGCGGCGCTTTTTCCGCCACCACGACGGCCTCTTCCGGCCCGGGCGGGGGCGTCAGCTGCACCAGTTGCTCCATCAATTGCGCGAAGCGCTGCTGTCCTGGTGCAATTTTGTCTACATACAACAACACTTCCATCGCTTCGGCCGCCAGCTCCGCCTGGTAGCCGCGCTGTTCCAGGAAGGAAACGATGATTTGCGCGGAATTGAACAGGATGCGCAGGTTGTTCGGCAGTTTTTCGCGCGCCGCGCGCATCCACGCCACGGCTTCGTTCAGCTTGTCCGTCTTCCACAGCAGCACGCCCTTGTTCATCAAGTCCGACGCTTCCTTGCGCGAGGCGATGATCAGGCTCGTGCCCTCGTCGCCCATCTTCGCCTTGTCGAAGATTTTCTGTACTTCGTCCTGCACCACCTGGTTGTCGTGGTTGTTCTTCACCACGTAGCACAGCAGGCCGGCCGGCGCATCCTTGACGCCGACGGCGAACAGCAGGGTCGCCAGTTCCATGCAGATACTTTTTTCAGGCCGCGCCGGGTCTTCCAGCAGCATGGCTTCCAGTTCGTCGCCGCACTTGCGCGCGCGCCGGTAGTCGCCCGTTTCGTGGTGCACCATGCCTTCCGTGATCTTCGCGCGCAAGCCGATCTGCTCGGGCGAGAATTCGCGCTGCGCCAGCAGCAGCCATTGCAGCGCTTCCTTGGCATCCTTTTTCAAGCCGCACACGCGCGCCAGGCCCAGGTAGGCATCCGGCGTCTTCATGACGGAAAATTCCCCGATGGAAATACATTTGCGGAAAGCCTTTTCCGCCATGCTGACATTGCCTATTTTTAAGGCAGCGAGGCCCAGGTTGCGCTGGCGCGGCACGGAATTGGGCGACAGGCGCGCCGCCTTTTCCAGCACGCCGCACGCTTCCTCGTGCTGGCCCATCAGCTGGTAGGCGACGGCCATCTGGTCGTAGGCATCGATGTAGTACTTGTTTTCGACGATCACGCCCTGGAAAATCTGCCGCGCCGCCTCGTGTTCGCCGTTATTCATGCGGATCTTGCCCAGGCCCGCCCTGGCCCAGCTGTAATCGCGCTCGGCCAGCACTTTTTCGTACACGGCGCGGGCTTTTTCCGGCTCGCCGCTTTTCAGCAGCAAACTGGCCTTCATGCGCAGCAATTCCAGCTCGTGCAGCTTGTTGACCTCGATCTGCGCATCGCACAACTTGGCCGCGCGCAGATAATCCTTTTCCATGCAGGCCTGGTCGATTTCGCGGAATACCTGCTTCTTGTGCCACACGCGGTTCAGGCGCGTCAGCAGCACGCCTTCCGTGATGGGCTTGATCAGGTAGGCGTCGGGCTGGTGCTCGGCCGCGCCCATCACGGATTCCACGCTTTTTTCGGCCGACACCATCAGCCACACGCTGGACGGCGCCGTCAGGTTGCGCACGCGCGTCTCTTCCAGCACTTGCTGGCCATTCTTGCCTTCGCCCAGGTTGTAATCGCACAGCACCACGTCGTAGCGCGTCTTGGCCAGCAGCTTCATGGCTTCGCCGCCGCTGGCCGCCTGGTCGATATGGCGCGCGCCCAGGTTGCGCAGCGATTCGCGCAGCAGGATGCGGATGCCGATGAAGTCGTCGACCAGCAGATAATGCTTGTCGGCCCAGTCGGTGCTGCCCGCTTCGGCGGCAGTGGCGTGGCTGTCTGTCGTCATGGCATCCTCGTTCAGGGCAGGCGCAGGATGAAACAGCCGCCGCCCAGGGCGCCGCCGTTTTCCAGGGCGATGCTGCCGCTGCTGCCCCTGTGCTTGTGCATCTTTGCCACTTCGCTGGAAAAATACAGGCCCAGGCCCGTGCTGTTGGTGGAAAAATTCACGCCGGCCGCCATACCATCCATGGCCGCGCTGCCCGCGTCGAGCAAGGCCTGCGTATAGCCGTCGCCATTGTCTTCCACGCGCAGCTCCAGCATGCCCTCGTGCTCCCGCACCGACAGGCGGATCGTGTCCTTTGTGTAGCGGATGGCGTTGTTGATGGCATGCGCGAGCACGCCGATAACGAGGTCTTCATCGAGGGTCCAGATCAGCTCCGGCGGGCAGGCGGTTTCCAGATGGATGCCTTTCGAGGCCAGCAGGATCTTTTCCTGGTCCACCACCTGGTCGATGACCTGGCTCACCAGCTGCGGCTGCACGTCGAACGGGTAGCCGGGCTTGCCCACTTCCTTGTACAGGGCCAGCAGCTGGATCAGGTTATCGTTGAGGCGCTTGGTCTGGTACAGCATCTGCGCCATCTGCAGGTAGGCGGGGTCGGCCTGGGGGGCTTCTTTCGCCTGCTCGGCCGCCAGCAAGGATTCCAGCGTGCCGCTGACGACGCTGATCGAGTTTTTCATGTCGTGCACGGTCGACGCCAGGAACAGGAATAGCTCGGGCGAGCTGTGTTGATCTTCCACTGGATATCTCCTTGGGGCCGCAGCTTGAATATTGCCAAGGATAAATTATACCGCCAGCCTGCGGGCGCCAGCCAGCCGCGCGCAAAGTCCGTGATCTGACGCAACAATGCCGCCCCCGCTGACGCAAGGGCGGCATTCGCATGACAAGGCGACAATATCAGCGCCGGGCGCCCGCCAGGCGGCGCACCACGGCGATCATGCGGTCGATCTCCTCATACGTGTTGTAGAAGGCGAACGATGGCCGCACGGTCGCTTCCACGCCGAAGCGGCGCAAAATCGGCTGGGCGCAGTGGTGGCCCGAACGCACGGCGATGCCCTCGTCGTTCAGGGCGCGCCCCACCTCCGCCGGCTCGTAGCCGGCCAGCACGAACGACGCCACGCTGGCCTTGTCCAGCGCCGTGCCGATCAGGCGCACGCCGGGAATCGATTGCAGCTGCTGCGTCGCGTATTCCAGCAGCGCGTGCTCGTAGGCGGCGATGTTTTCCAGGCCGATGCGCTGCACGTAATCGATGGCCGCGCCCAGGCCCACGGCATCGGCGATATTGCCCGTGCCCGCCTCGAAACGGTTCGGCACGCCCTGGTAGACGGTGCGCTCGAACGTGACGTCGGCAATCATGTTGCCGCCGCCCTGCCACGGCGGCAATTGCTCGAGCAAGTCCGCCCTGCCATACACGGCGCCGATGCCCGTCGGCCCGAACACTTTATGCCCCGAAAACACATAGAAATCCGCGCCCAGCGCCTGCACGTCCACGCGCAAATGCGACACGGCTTGCGCACCGTCGACCAGCACGCGCACGCCGGCCGCATGCGCCAGCGCGATGATCTGCGCCACGGGCGTCACCGTGCCCAACGCATTCGACACCTGCGTCACGGACACCAGCTTGGTGCGCCCGTTGAGCAGCTTGCGGAACTCGTCGAGCAGTACCTGCCCGCTGTCGTCGACGGGAATCACGCGCAAGGTGGCGCCCTTTTCCGCCGCCAGCTGCTGCCACGGCACGATGTTGGCATGGTGTTCGAGCTGCGAGACGATGATCTCGTCGCCGCTGCCGATGTACTTGCGCCCAAACGTGTTGGCGACCAGATTGATGCCTTCCGTGGCGCCACGGACGAAGATGATTTCATTGGCCGAGGCGGCGCCAAGGAAATTGGCCACCTTGGCGCGCGCCGCTTCATACGCATCGCTGGCGCGCGCCGCCAATGCGTGCGCCGCGCGGTGGATGTTCGAATTCTCGTGCGCATAGAAATACGACACGCGGTCGATCACCGATTGCGGCTTGTGCGTGGTGGCCGCATTGTCGAACCAGGCCAGCGGCTTGCCGTTGACGCGTTCGGCCAGCACGGGAAAATCGCGCCGCACGGCGTGCACGTCGAATGGCGCCGGCGTTTGCCCATGCCCTTGCTGCCGCGCAGGCAGCCCGGTCTGGAAATAGAACGCGGGCTGGCTGTTGGGCGGCGTCACGGGCAGCTGGCGCGCGGGTGCCTGCTGTGGCGTGGCAAACAGCCCCCTTAAATCATCGGGGGCCGCTTGTCCCAGCCCCTGCTGCGCCAGGCCATCGAGCTTGCCATTCGACGCGGGATAGCCATGCGCGCCACCGATAAAATAATACGGCGACGGCGCTGCAGGCGCATTGATCGCCGACAAGCGCGGCGTTGGCACGGAGGCCGGTGCCGGCGCGATGGGCGCTTCCAAAGGCGCCGTCACGGGCGGCACTTGCGCCGTCGCCACGCCGGGAGCGATGGCGGCGAACGCAGGGCCGGGCTGGGGCGGCGCACGGTTCACGTAGCGGGGCGCCGCATCGAGCACGCTGCCGGAACCGCCAAGGCTGGGGGATTTATCGAGACCAGGCAAGCGCGCGAAAAACTCGCCCGCCAGGCGGTTCAGGGTCGCTTCATCGGGTAAAAACGGGACGGCAGGCAAGCCTGCCGCACCATCACTTGTAGGTGTCTGGGTAGTCATGGTATTTACCGATCTCCACGTCTTCCAGTACGGCCAGCGCATCGTCGGTCAGCACGGCCAGCGAGCAATACAGCGAAATCAGGTAGGACGAAATCGCGTGGCGGTTGATGCCCATGAAGCGCACGGACAGGCCCGGGCTTTGCTCGCCCGCCAGGCCAGGCTGGAACAGGCCGATCACGCCTTGCCGCTGCTCGCCCGCGCGCAGCAGAATGATTTTCGTCTTGCCGTCCTCGATGGGCAGCTTGTCGGACGGCACCAGCGGCACGCCGCGCCACGTCAAGAACTGGGAGCCGAACAGGCTGACGGTCGGTGGCGGCACGCCGCGGCGCGTGCATTCGCGGCCAAAGGCGGCAATCGCCAGCGGGTGGGCGAGGAAAAAGCCCGGTTCTTTCCACACTTTCGTCAGCAGTTCGTCGAGGTCGTCCGGCGTGGGCGCGCCCGTCAGCGTAAAGATGCGCTGGTCGTCGTGCACGCTGGCCAGCAGGCCGTAATCGGGATTGTTGATCAACTCGCTTTCCTGGCGCTCCTTGATCGTCTCGATGGTCAGGCGCAGCTGCTCCTTGATCTGGTCGTGCGGGCTGCTGTACAGATCGGACACGCGCGTGTGCACGTCGAGCACCGTGCTGACGGCATTGAGAAAATATTCGCGCGGCTGCTCGTCGTAGTCGACGAAGGTTTGCGGCAGTTCCGACTCGTCGCGCTGCGAGCAGGCCACGCGCACGTCCTTCGGGTTTTTGACGCGATTGAGGCGGTAGATACCCGCTTCCACGGGCAGCCATTGCAGCAGGTGCACGAGCCAGCGCGGCGTGATCGTGGACAGCTGGGGGACGCTCTTGCTTGCATTGGCCAGCTGGCGCGCGGCGTTATCGCCCAGCGCAAACTGGCTATCGGTTGCTTCTGCCATGACTACTCCTGATGAGAAAAGTGAATATGCTTATCTGAAAAACAAATAAAGTATCGGGCGTCTCCCCATTCTTCTCAACATGCTATCGCCATCATCGTGGCGCTGAATCCACCCGCTTTAATCCACCAGTTCCGGTTCGCAGCGCGCCATCAATCCCGCCAGGCCGACGCCCAGCGCGATGGCCAGCTTTTCCACCGTCAGCAGCGACGGCGTGGCGGCGCCCCGTTCGATTTCGCCGATAAATGAACGGTTCAAGTCGGCCGCTTCGGCCAGCCGCTCCTGCGACCAGCCATGCCCTTCGCGCAACTGGCGCACGGCCAGTCCAAACTGTTTGATCAACATGCTGTCCTCATGGGTGGTGGGCAAAGACGGGGTGGGATGGCGCCGGCGGCTCCGGTGCTTCCTGCTGGTTGTGCGCTTGCGTGACGTGGCTGCCGGGCGCCACGCTGCGGGTCAGCCAGACATTGCCGCCGATGACGGAGCCCTGGCCGATGGTCACCCGTCCCAGGATCGTCGCGCCCGCATAGATGACCACGTCGTCCTGCACGATGGGGTGGCGCGCCAGCCCCTTTTTCAGCACGCCATCAAAGCCGACGGGAAAGCGCTTGGCGCCCAGGGTGACGGCTTGATAAATGCGCACCCGCTCGCCGATGATGGCCGTCTCGCCGATCACCACGCCCGTGCCATGGTCGATGAAAAAGCTCGAACCGATGACGGCGCCCGGGTGGATGTCGATGCCCGTCTGCGAATGGGCCACTTCGGCGATGATGCGCGCCACCAGCGGCGCGCCGAACGCGTACAAGGTATGCGCCAGGCGGTAGTGGATGATGGCCAGGATGCCCGGATAGCACAGCAGCACTTCATCGACGCTGTGCGCGGCCGGGTCGCCATGGAAGGCGGCCGCCACGTCCGTGTCGAGCCGGGCGCGGATGCGCGGCAGCGCGCGGGCGAAGCGCTGCACGATGGCCAGCGCCTGCTGTTCGATGGACACCGCCTGCTGCAAGCCGTGCTGGCGCGCGTGGTAACTGAGTTCGCGCCGCACCTGTTCGTGCAAGCCCGTCAAGGTCGTGTCGAGCGTGTGGCCGACAAAGAAATCCTCGCTCTCCTGCTGCAGGTCGAGGGGCCCAGGCGCATGGGGAACAGGGCCGCGCACAGGGCTTTGATGATGTCGTGCAGATGCTGGCGCGACGGAAATTCGCGCGCGCCGCATTCCTGGCTGCTGGCCAGCCCCTCGCGCCACTGCGCGCGCACGGCGCGCAATTCATCGACGATCTGGTGCAGTTCCCATTGCGGCTGCGCGGCAAGGGAGGCCGGGGGAATGGCTCGCTGGTTCATGGTGGTTCCGGGAAGAGGTTTAATCTTGCAGCCAGGGCAGCGCATGCCAGCGCCAGCCGCCGCTGTGGCCGCGCTGCTGATGTGCGTCAAGGTCGCCCTCGAAGCCTTGTGCGATATTGAAGACGTGCGTAAAACCGGCCTTGGCCGCCGCTTCGGCGGCTGCGGCCGAGCGCTTGCCGCTGCGGCACAGCAGCACCACGACGGCCTCCTTGCCGCCCGCCTTCGCTTCGAGCTCGCGCACAAAGCGGGGGTTGCGGTTCATGGCCGTGCCGGTGGCCCACGCCACGTGCAGCGAGGCGGGCACGTAGCCGACAAAAGTGCGTTCTTCATTCGTGCGCACGTCGACCAGCACGGCTTTGCCGGCCTGCACCAGTTGCCACGCATCCTGCGCGCTGACGACGCCCGCATACGGCAAGCCCTGCGCCTGCGCCTGGGCGCGCGCGTGATTCAGCACTTCGTCAAAGGCCGCCTCGCCGTGCGCGGCGCGGGGATCGAAAATCAGTTCTGCAGCAGCCATGGTTCCACCTCTTTAATCCGTCGTCAAAAACCAGCACGAGTCCACTGTAGCGAACTTATGTTGTTCGGAAAACAAATTAAAAAGAGTTTGGAAAGCTGAAAAACAGATATAGGGATGACGCGCGGAGCGTCCGCATAGGGGGGCAGACCCTCATGTGCGTTGGCGCCAGGCTTTGCGTCAGCGGTGTTGAGGGTCTGACCCCAGCCGTCGCCTGCTCTGCACCAACGCTCAACCAGCGCGCCGGCGCTCGCGCAACAGGAAGCGCGCAGGATCCAATGCGGCGGCAAGCGAAGATTCCAGCGGCAGCGGCTCCCCCTCCAGCTGGCAAGCCAGCAGCTCGGCCGCCAGCGGCGCCCAGATCAGGCCGCGCGAGGCGTAACCGAGCAAGCCATGCAGGCCGGGCCAGCGCGGCACGTCGCGCAGGCGCTCGCAGCGGCCCGGCACGCCGGGGTCGGGCAAGGCGCCCGCCAGCGGCAAACGGTCCGGCGCCACGCAGCGAAAGCCCGTGCGGCCGGCCAGCGGCGCGTCGAACGGGGCCACGTCCAGGATGCCGGCGATCTTCGCGATATTTTCTTCCTGGCTCGACGGGCGCAGCTTGGCGTCCGCGTCCGCGTCGTAGCTGGCGCCCACGCAGACGATGCCCTGGTGCGCCGGCGTCATATAGGCTTCGCGGCAGACGACGAACGGCAGCGATGGCAAGCTGCCTTCGGCCAGGTGCGTGACCTGGCCGCGCACGGCGTCGAGCGGCAGGCCGGCCGCCTGTTCAAAGTGTACAGCGCCCGTGCCCGCCGCCAGGATGACGGTGGGCGCGGCGGCGATCAGGGCACCGTCCGCATCGCGCACCAGCCATTCGCCGTCGCCGCGCTCCAGGCGCAGGGCGCTGCTGGCAAAGCGCCGCGTGAGCAAGGCGCCGCAGGCGTCCAGCATGGCCGCGCAGACGGAGGATGGGCGCGCCCAGCCGCCCTGTGCGAACCACCAGGCGCCATCGGACGCCGGCGCGCCCAGCATGGCGGCCGCTTCGGGCGCTTCCAGCCAGCGGGCGAAGCCGGGCGGATACAGGCCGCTGCCGGCGATCTGCCGCTGCACCTGCGCATGCGCGCCATCGCGCGCCAGTTGCAGCACGCCGCATTGCGCGCCGTCAAAGGCAACGCCGATGCCGCCCAGGTCTTGCCAGTAGCGCAGCGAGTACAGGTAGGCGGCGCGCACCAGGCGCGTGGCGATATTGTCGTCCTTCGACAACTGCGGCATGAAGATGCCAGCCAGGTTGCCCGACGCTTCGCTGGCCGGCTGGGCGTGGCGTTCGATCAGGGTCACCTGCCAGCCGCGCGCGGCCAGCCGTTCGCAGGCGGCGGCGCCGGCCACGCCCGCGCCGACGACGATGGCGCGCCGCTCGGGCGCCACAACTGCCACGTGCTCTGCGCGCCGTGCATAGAACACGGCGCGCAGCTGGCTCTCGTCAAACACAAAGCCATGCTTTTGCAGGGCCGCGCGCTGCGCTTCCTCCAGGTGCACGGCTTGCAGACGGGCGCCATCGGCCATCAGGCGCGCCAGCACCGGCGTGGCTGCCGGCACCCAGGCCAGGTGTACTTCATCGACACGCGCCGACAATTGCGCCAGGCAGGCATCGGACTCGCCGATCAGCACATCGAGCGTGACGAGACCGTCGCGCGACACCATGCGGTGCAGGCCCGGCACGCAGGGCGGCCACTGTGCGCGCCACGGCTCGGGCAAGTGGCTGGCATCGACGGGACGCGGCGCCAGCGCGATGTAATGCAGCTTGCGGCCGCCATGCGCGGCGCAGGCGGCACGCAGGCGCGCGCCGTCGAAATCCGTGTCGAGCAGGACGTGTGCGCGGCGCATCAATGCCCCGCGCGGCAAAAGCAGGCGGGCGCGTGGTCGTTGACCATGCCGATGCCCTGCATGTAGGCGTAGATGATGGTCGAACCGACGAACTTGAAGCCCCGCTTGAGCAAGTCTTTCGACAGTTTGTCGGACAGGGCCGTCGTGGCGGGGAATTCGCCCGGCTGCCAGCTGTTGACGATGGGCAGGCCATCGACGTACGCCCACAGGAAGCTGTCGAGCGTGTGGCCCTCGGCGCGCAGGCGCAGGTAGGCTTGCGCATTCGTGATGGCCGCCGCCACCTTCAAGCGGTTGCGCACGATGCCGGGGTCCGCCAGCAGTTGCGCCACCTTGTCCGGACCGTACGCGGCGATTTTTTCCGCATCCCAGCCGTCGAAGGCGGCGCGGTAGGTATCGCGCTTGTTGAGGATGGTTTCCCAGCTCAGGCCAGCCTGTGCGCCTTCCAGGTTCAGCATCTCGAACAGCCGGCGCTCGTCGTGGCAGGGCACGCCCCACTCCGTGTCGTGATACGCAAGGTAGCGGGGATTGGCCGGATTGGCCCAGGCGCAGCGGATAATAGTCATGGTCGTCGTCTTCATGTGCAGGCAAGTCCCAGTATAGATTATCGGCCGCGCAGGATGCGCCCCAGTTCCTGCAAGCCGTGCGCCATCTCGGCCGGGGGAATGGCCGCAAAGCCCAGCAGCAGCCCGGGCGGCGTGGCGCATTCGGGCCCCGCCGCCGGGTCGGCATAGTGCCCCAGCGGGCGCAATTCGATGCCCCGCGCCAGTCCCGCGCGCGACACCGCTTCCTCATCGTGATCGCCGCGAAAATACGCGCACAGTTCCAGCCCGCTGTCGGCCGGACCGCACGCGAGCTGGTCGCCCAGTTCGTTTGCCAGGCCGCGCACCAGCAGGTCGCGCCGCTCCGCATTGCTGTCGCGCGTGCGGCGGATATGCCGGCCAAAGTGGCCCTCGGCGATGAAATCGGCCAGCGCCATCTGCGGCACGATGGCCGTGTGGCGGTCCATCACGGCCTTGGCCTGCACCAGCGCCTCGGCCAGCGCGGGCGGCGCCACCATGTAACCAAGGCGCAGCCCGGGAAACAGCACTTTCGACAGGGTGCCCACGTAGACCACGCAGCCGGCCCGGTCCAGGCTTTGCAGCGAGGCCAGCGGCGCGCCCGTGTAGCGGTATTCGCTGTCGTAATCGTCTTCCACCAGCCAGGCTTTGTTTTGCGCGGCCCAGGCCAGCAGGGCCAGGCGGCGGGGCAAACTCATGCTCACGCCCAGCGGCATCTGGTGCGACGGCGTCACGTAGGCCAGCTTCGCCTGCGGGCAGTGCGCCACGCCGTAGGCCACGTCCAGCCCCTGCGCATCGATGGGGACGGGAAACACGCGCGCGCCGGCCGCGCGCAGCGGGCCGCTGGCGCCCCGGTAGCCGGGCGACTCCATCCAGGCTGACTCGCCCGGCGCCAGCAGGATGGTCGACAGCATGAACAGCGCCTGCTGCGAACCGGACGTGATGACGATCTGCTGCGGCGTGCACTGGACGCCGCGCGACGCCTTCAGGTACACGCACAGCAGTTCGCGCAGCGGCAGGTAGCCGGCCGGGTCGCTGTAGCCGAACTGGTGGTCGGGCCGGCGCCAGCGCCGCGCTTCCAGGCGGTTCCACACGTCGAATGGAAAATGGTCGATGCGCGGCATGCCGACGCGGAAGGCGCGCAGCGGGCCCCGGTGAAACGCCACCTGGCGCATGGCCGTCACCACGCCCTGCCCGCGCGCCGACAGGGGCCGCAGCAGGCCGGGCGCCGCTGCCGGAGCAGGTGCCGACAGCGGTACGTCGACGCTGACAAAAGTGCCGCGCCCCACGGCGCCATCGAGATAGCCTTCGGCCGTCAGCAGCGCATACGCATTGAGCACCGTCTGGCGCGACACGGCCAGCAGGCGGCAAAACTCGCGCGTGGGCGGCAGCTGCATGCCGGGATGCATGCTGCCATCGAGGATGGCCGCCTTGATGGCGGCATACAGCTGGCGGAACAGCGGCTCGGCCGCGCCGCGCTGCAGCGGCAAGGCGGCGATGATGTGGAGCAGGTGGGAAGCTGGCATGGTGGCATTCTAAAATTGGTAGCTTCAAGATAGCACTTATTGGCTGTTTTAAATAGCCAAGACTGGCGCTAAGATGGCGCATCCCCTCACTCTTGCGGAGCACCCATGCATCAATTTTTCGCCACCGTGGCCTGGCAGCGCGACGGCCAGGATTTCGCCGGCCAGCGCTACAGCCGCGGCCATGAATGGCGGTTCGACGGCGGTTTGCGCGTGCCCGCCTCGTCGTCGCCCCTGTCCGTGCCGCTGCCCATGTCGGTGGCGGAAAATGTCGACCCGGAAGAGGCGCTGGTGGCCGCCACGTCGAGTTGCCACATGCTGTTCTTCCTGTCGCTGGCTGCGCAGCGCGGCTACGTCATCGACGACTACCGCGACGATGCCGTCGGCGAACTGGGCAAGAATGCACAAGGCCGCCTGGCCATGACGCGCATCGTGCTGCGCCCGCGCATCGCCTTCGCGGGAACGCCGCCTACGCCCGAGGCCTTGGCCGCCCTGCACCACGATGCGCACGAGCGCTGCTACATCGCCAATTCGCTGACGGCCGACGTCGTCGTGCAAGGAGTCCACTGAATGCACACGCCCTCCTCCTTCCGCGAAGAGCGGCTCGACGTGCTGCATGGCCTGATCGACGCGCATCCGCTGGGCGCGCTGGTGCGCCACGGCGCCGATGGCCTGTGCGCCGACCATCTGCCGTTCGAGATCGCCGCGCCCACGCTTGACGCGCCGTTCGGCATCCTGCACGCCCACGTGGCACGCGCCAATCCCGCGTGGCGCGCCGCCGGTGCGGGCGACGACTGCATGGTGATCTTCCAGGGACCGCATGCCTACATCACGCCCGCCTGGTATGCGGAAAAGCAGCGCAGCGGCAAGGAAGTCCCCACCTTCAACTATGCGGTGGTGCACGCGCACGGCCCCCTGCGCGCCATCGACGATGCGGCATGGCTGCTGGGACTGGTGGAGCGGCTGACGGCGCGCCATGAGGCCAATCAAGCCGCGCCGTGGAAGGTAAGCGACGCGCCGGCCGGCTATATCGACAAACTGCTGAAAGCCATCGTCGGCATCGAAATCCCCCTCACGCGCCTGGAAGGCAAATGGAAGCTGGGGCAGAACCGCAGCCTGCAGGACCAGGCCAGCATGGCGCAGGGCCTGGCGCAGGGCCATCAAGCCGGCGCGGCGCAGGCGCTGGGCGCGCTGATCGCCGCCAACGTCAGCTCAGCCAGCTGACGGCCGCCGAAAGGGAAAGGTGATGGCGAGGATGGCCGGCTAGGGCTTGAGCTGGGCGCGGATCTCGCCGGCCGGATAGGCGGCGCTGTGCACGTTCACGTACAGGTTGCCGGCCTGGTAGCTCGCATACTGGGACGGCGTAAGCATGGCGCCGGCCGGCACGGCAAACATGCCGGCGCTGGTCTGCATCAGGGGCACGATGACGGGGCCGTTGGCGCCCGCTGGCGCTTCATGGATATGCGCGACAGTGGCCACCATGCCCGTGTAGCGCACGCCGCCGCTGACGCTGCGGTCGTGGGCGACGCGGATATTGCTGCTGCCGGTGGCCATGCTGGTGTTGGGCGGCACTTCCTGCGCGCCCGTCAAGGTGACATCATGGCCGCCCGGGTGATGCGGACCATGGGAACAGGCGCCCAGCAGGGCGGCCAGCGCCAGCACGATGGCGGCGCGGCGCACGGGTTGTTGCAATGTGCTCATCGCAGTACTCCTTCAACGGACATCGGATCACGGATGGCGCCCTGCCCCGCACAGCGGGGCCTGCGCCGCGTAGCGCGCAAAAAAATCTTGCCGTAATACGACGGTAACGCCATACCGCCGTGTCCGCTTTGCTGTGCGCCAAACCTGATGCTCGCCCGCTGCCGCGTCCTCAGGCCAGATGGCCTTCCGCCACCCAGCCCCGGTTGGCGGGCGGCGCCTTCGGCTTGGGCGCGATGCCGCTGCTTTTTTCCGCATCGAGGATGATGCTGCGCATGCTGTCGCTGGCGGCCGGCCCCGGCGCGAACGCGTAGTACTCGTCATTGATGGGCAAGCCCGTCATGGCGTCGACCAGCACCGGATCGGCGGCCAGGCCCGTGTCGCGGCTGGCAATGACGAGGCTGGCGCCTTCCGGAGCGAAGTTTTCATTCCCCCAGGCAATAAAAGCCAGCAAGACGGGCTTGAAGGCGCGCCCGGGCTTGGTCAGCACATAGTCGTAGCGGGGCGGCTTGGCGCAATACAGGCGGCGCGTCATCAAGCCCCCTTCCACCAGGTCGGCCAGGCGGCGCGTCAGGATGGTGGGCGCGATCTTGAGGCTTTTTTCAAATTCGTCGAAACGCGTCTTGCCGTAAAACGCTTCGCGCAGGATGAGGATGCTCCACCATTCGCCCACCTTTCCCAGGCTGCGGGCAATCGGGCAGGGCAAATTATTAAAGTTGGTATGTTTCATGACCGTCTCCTCACGTTGATCCAACACAACAATTAAAAAAAATCTTACGGTTGCCACACGGAAACTTAGTTACTATCGTTTTGCAAGCCGCCTCCCGCCCCGGCGAGCGCCTGAAAATACGCGAAAACTCACACTTTTCTTGCTCCAGTACAATCATGCCCAGTCCAGCTTCTCCCATCCCGGTGCGCAAAACGGCGTCAGAGAATGTTGTTTCCCGTCCGTTTTCACCTGATACGCTTACGATGACTCCTTTGAAATTTGCCGTCCTGCCAATCTTGCTCACCCTGTCCCTCTGCCAGACCACCGCCGCCGCCACCGTTTCCTCCGCATCGTTCCAGGCCACCTTCGTCGTCCACGAAGCGTGTACCGTCGTCTCGCAGCGCGGTAGCACCCAGGTGCGCTGCCAGCACAACACGCCGTATCTGCTGCAACAGCAGGCGACGCCATCGGACAGCGGCCTCGTTACCATCACGTTCTAAAAATAAATCGTTGCCGTCACCGTGTCCTTGTAGTCGCCGGGGCGCGGCGACATCTGCGCCGGCACGCGGCCGTAAATCGTCAGCGGCACGCTGGCGCCCGTGCCCGTACCCGTCACCATGCTGGTGCCGGCCGTGCCGTCGCCCCACAGCGGGCCATCGAGCGTGGCTGACAGCAGGTAGCTGACCTTGTCCGTCGTTAAGATGTTTTTCATTTGCCGGTTGGCCACATCGGCCGCCACGCTGCCGCCGTTCAGGGCAATCTGGTAGGCATTGTTGTTCACGCAGCGCACGGACAAGGTGCTGCTGCTGCGCAAGTTGCCCGTCAGGATGGATGCGTTGGCAAACGCCATCGGCGTGGCCGTGATGGTGCAATCGTTGACGGCGGTGGCATTCACCGTAAAGCCGAAGCTGCCGCTGCTGGCCGTGCAACCCTGCAAGTTAATCAGGCCATACGTCGTGTAGGTGTACGTGCCCACGCCGGCAAAGCTCGATGTATAGACGGTATTGGCGTTGGCGACCGTGGGCACGGCGGCCAGGGCGCTGCCGGCAGGAATCTTCGCGTACACGGTAAAGGTGGTGGAATACGTGCCGGGCGGGGCCAGCAGGCCGGCCGACAGGATCATGCCGAACGTCGATGGCGCGCCCGCCACGCCGGCGCCGCCCCAGATCTTCGCCGTCGCATACGAATTGTCCACGTACACGTTGTATTCCATGCGGTTGCTGCCGTTGCCCAGCTTGCGCGGCAGGGCCGAGGTGGAATTCGTGCCCAGTCCCAGCGAGATGCACACTTGCGCATTCGGCGTGAGCAGCTGTCCCAGGTTCAGCGAGGAAAACAGGCAGCTGAAGGTGCCCGTTGCCTGCGCCACGTAATCGCTGCCGGAAATCGGGCTGACGGTGCCGAAATCGATATTCGTCATGCTGACCGTGCAGGTATCGGCCGCCCGCGCCACGCTGCCCCAGGCGCAGCCCAGCAGCAAGGTCAGGCATGGCAGCAGGCGGCGCATCAGCGGCCCGCCCCGGCGCTGGCGGCGGCGCAGCGCAGCGGCCCGATCACGGGCAAGCCGCCCGCCGCCGGACGCGCATAGGCAAAACGCACCGTGCAGGCGCTGTCGCCCTCGCCCAGCTGTAATTGATTCTGTTCCCGCAAATCGTCGACGAAAACGATGCCGTCAAATCCCACCACCGTCTGCTTGCCGCTTTGCACGTGCAGCACGGGCAAGCCCGTGGCCAGCGGCTTGCCCTGCGCATCCTGGACGATGACGGTGGCCGCGCTGTAGCGCTCGATGGGAAACGCGGCCAGCACGCCCGCCAGGTGTTGCGGCACAACATTGATATTTGTCACGGGTACGCGCGCGTCGACGTCGAGTTCCTCCGTGGCGATGCTGATCTGGTTGTTGCCATAGGGATTCAAATTCGGCACCAGCAGATAGCCGCTCCCGCCCGTCACGCCGATCTGGCGGTTTTCATGCAACACGGGAATATTTGCCACGCCGCCCGTGGACACCAGCGCAAAACCGTTGCCCACCTGGCGCGCCGCCTCGACATGGCCATCCATCAGTACCAGTGCGCCGGCTGCGCCCAGCGAGGAGGCATTGCCCATGCTGCTGCTTTGCGTGCGCGCACTCACGCGGCCGTCATTGCCCAGGTATTCCAGCTGCGCCTGCCGGTAGGCGTTGCCGCCCGCCGTGCCAGCCTGCACGCTCCAGCCGAAGCCGCCGCCGAAGTCCGCCGCGCGCTGCGCGCTGACGCTGCGGCCGCTCTCGCCGTTTTGCCGGCTGCTGTTCACGCTGAGGGCCAGATTGTTGTCGAAGGCCATGCTCAGGCCGAAGTAAAAGCCCCGTTTCTCGCGTTGCCGCAAATCCTGGAACAGGCTGGCGTTGAAGAACAGGCCGTGAAACAGGGTGGCCGAATAGCCCATGGTGGCCAGCTTCGATGGCGGCGCGCCGGGCGTGCGGTAGCGGATATAGCTGCTGCTGATGCTGCTTCCTGCCGGCAAGGGCAAGCTGACGGTGAGACGGTCCGCCGCGCGCACCACGGGGCTGCCGTCGCGCGAGGCCAGGTCGCCAAAGCGGGCGCTGGCGCGCACGCTCTGCACATCGATGCTGAAGCGCGGCCCCATGTACTGGTAGCCGGCGCCCAGCTGCGCACCGCGGCTGCGCCCGGCACTGGCCGACAACGAACCGTTGAGCACGCCCGCCTGGCCCAGCCGCACCAGCGCGCCCGCCCCCGCCTGGTACAGGCCGGCCGCCAGTTCCGCATGGCCTTCGATGGTGAAGTGATCGCTGACGCCATGGCGGCCGGAAGCGCTGGCGACCAGCTGCCGCTCATAGCCGAACAGGCGGCGGCCATAGTCGCGCCGCACGGCGCCCGCCTCGACCGAATAATCGCTCAAGCCGCTGGCCAGCATGCGCGTATCGACATACAGGGGCAGCACGGTCGTCACGCTGCGCCCCAGCGCATCGCGGGTGATGAGGGTGGCTTGTCCGGCGCCATTGATGCCGGCCACTTGATTCAGGACAAATGGACCGCTGGGCACGCTGGCCGAATATTGCTGCACGCCATTCACATACAGGCTCAGCGACGACGGCACCAGCGCCGTGCCATCGACGGAGGCGACGGGAAAGGTCAGCAGGTCGGGGCGCAGCTGGAAATTCTTGCGCCACTGCACGCCGCCCACGCGCACGGCGCGGCTCCAGCTGAGCGAGGAGGAAATCAAGTCGCCCACCTGCCACGTTTGCAGGGTCTCGGGATCGGCATGGCTCCAGAAGGTGTCAAAACGCATGTACTTGCGCTGGTCCGCGCCCAGGTTCACCGTGCCGGTATTGCTGAAAACACCGCTGTCATTGAAATAGCGCAAATCATTGAACAGGGCGGCACGCCGCGTCTGCCCCAATTCCGTATAAGCTTCGTAATTGAGGACGGCGCCGGGCGTGACGCGCGATGGCGGCGTCTGCGCCGCCGGGCGCGCACTGATGCGGTAAGGCGAACGCAAGTCGTCCGCCACCTGCAGCGACACGCTCTGGCGCGCCGCATCATATTCATAGCTGAGTCCGGGAATCGCATCGAGCGCCACCTCGGTCTGACCGGACGCGACCAGGCGCGCCGGGTCCAGCCCCAGCTCCTGCAAGTTCGCCACGCTGCTGCGCAAGGTCTTGCCCACCTGGGTAAAACGCAAGATCAGCCCGGTTGAAACAGCATTCACACTTACCTCCAGATACAGTTCATTCGGCGCCGCCGGATCGGTGGGCAAGCTGGCCGGCCCCGGATCGGCGCCCGTCACGGCCGCCGCGCCATCGGCCCGGGCCAGCGGCGCCATGACCAGCAACAGCAACGCTGCCAGCACGCGTTTCATGCTTCACGCCGGTCGCGCCCGCCATCGCGGCCATGTTCAAGGTGTCGAATTCTTGGCAATGAGCGCCTTCGCATTCACATTCACCGCAATACTCAACGGCCCATCCAGTTCGGCCTCCCTGGCGACGGGCAGGCGCCATACGCGCATGCGTTCGGCCAGGACATAACCAAACAGCCCCTTGCTGACGGTAAACTCCTTGCCCGCCTGGTTCGTGAACGTCATCGCACCGATCTGCGCATGGACATTGCCGCTGTTCTTGATACGCAACATCCACTCGCCCCGCTCGCGGAAGACTTGCCAGTCGAGCACTTCCTTGCCCGGCGCAGCGGCCGGCAGCACGAACACG
Source organism: Janthinobacterium sp. GW460-12-1-14-LB5 (assembly GCF_059423585.1). Taxonomy (NCBI): domain Bacteria; kingdom Pseudomonadati; phylum Pseudomonadota; class Betaproteobacteria; order Burkholderiales; family Oxalobacteraceae; genus Janthinobacterium; species Janthinobacterium sp. GW460-12-1-14-LB5. The sequence goes on from NZ_JBWKYD010000004.1 coordinate 73,129, forward strand.
GGCACCGAATAGCGCAGGCGGATATCGACGCCGCTGCGGCCCGCATCATCTTCGCGGCTGACTTCATCGATGAGCACGCGATACGTCTTTTCCTGCGCGACAGGGCCAGCCTGGGCACGCACGAGGCGGATGGTCTGGCGGCTGTTGGCGGCGATTTCGACGATCGGCGGACTGGCCACCAGCTCCTGCGTCGGCGCCAGCGTTTCCTCGCCATCGCGCTGGTCCCAGGCGAACACCCGCACCTGCCCGTAGATGGGCTGGTCCCCGAGGTTTTGCAGATTGATGCCGGCCGCACTCTGTACGGCGCGCAACGTGAGCGTCACCGGCGAAATCTGCAGATTGGCGCCGTTCGCGCCCGCAGCACAGCAGGCCAGCAGCGCCAGCACGCTTTTCATCAGGGAATTCGAAGCGGCCTTCACGCAGCGCCTGGCTTAAAAGTAAACGGTGGCCGTGATGGTCGACTTGTAGGTATCGGGCGCCGGCGTCGCTTGCGGCGGAATGTTGCCGTACACCGTGATCGGCTGCGACGAACCGTTGCCGATGCCGCCGACGGTATTCGTGCCCTGCGTATCGCCCCACAAGGTGCTGCCGGCCGTCTGGTACAGGTTAAATTGCACCGTCCCCAGGTTGCCGCCGGTGCCGCTCAGGTAGCGCGTGGTGCCGCTCGAGCCCGTGCCCGTGCCCGCCGTCAAGCCCACGTTGTACGGCGTGGTATTGGTGCAGGTGACGTTCACGGTCGTATTGACGTTCACGGCAGTAGCCAGTACGCCCTGACTTTGGCCAAAGTCGAGATTGGCCGCCGCAATGGTGCAATTGGCGATGATTTTCAGGGTGACGTCAAAGGTCGTGGTGTTGCTGCCGTTCAGATACACGGCGGCATCGGCGTAGCCAGGCAGGAGGGCCGTAGCGGCAAGGACGACACTGGCGGCAGCGGTCAAGCGGGGTGAAATAACTCGCAACATGATACCTCCTGATGACGAAACATCATTAATGCGCCCATCGGCATGAAGGGCTCGAGGATAGTCACGGTATTGCCGGCGTTTTCTGGGGCACGCAAACCAGGACGACAAACTACGCGCGCCGAGAGTCAGGAACCCGGGGACTCCGGCACTTTTTGCAGCATTGGCAAAACAGATTTTTTGGCAAGCGACATTGCTTAAAATCAATGCATGAGTGAATTATTGGCGATCTGGGAAATCGGCGCTTCTTCTGGCGGAGAAACATCTTTTGAAACACGAGAAAAGCAGAAAAAAAAGAAAAAGCGAGGCATAATAAGCCACAACTTGCTATTTGGTTAAGTCATCCATGCCATGCCATTGACCAGCGAAACCATCAAAAAAAACATCTTGATCGTGGACGATTCCGCGTTCGAGCAGCGCATGCTGATGGAACTGCTGAGCGAGCAGCCCTACCGTTTCAGCATCGCGTTCAATGGCTACCAGGGCTACCAGCTGGCGCTGGCCACGCATCCCGACCTGATCCTGCTCGACGTGCGCATGCCGGAAATGGATGGCTACACGGCGTGCCGTTTGCTCAAGGCGAATCCCGAAACGGAATCCATTCCCGTGATTTTTCTCAGCGGCGCCGATGCCGCCAAGGAGCGCATCATGGGCTTGCAGGTGGGGGGCGTCGACTACATTTCGAAGCCGTTCACGCCGGAAGAACTGGCCGCGCGTATCCATATCCACCTGGGCTTGATGCGTAAAAGCAACAGTACCTTGCCGGCAGCAACGCCGATCAGCGACAAGCTGCAGCATCCCGACCTGGTGTTCGTCAATGCCGTCAAGCAACTTATCCTCGACAACCTGGCCAGCCTGCCCAACCTGTCCGAAATCGCCCGCAGCGTGGGCACTTACCGCGAAAAGCTGACCCTGATGTTCCGCGAACAGACGGGCATGACGGTGTTTGCCTTCATCCGCGAAGCGCGCATCGCGCGTGGCGTGGCGTTGCTGCAACAGACCGAGATCGACGTGCAGGATATCGCCCTGCTGATCGGCTTCCACAACGCGGGCAACTTCGCCACGGCCTTCCGCGAACGCATGGGCGTCACGCCCAGCGCCTACCGCCAGCGCCTGCAGGAGCAGACGGGCCAGCGGCAGGTGTCGAACGGGCACTGAGGGGCACGCATGCCCCCTCGCACCCTAGAACTTGTAGTTCAGCTTGAGCGACGCGAAGCGGCCGCGCGGGTCGCTCTGGGTAAAATCGAAGCCCGATGCCGAGTAATCCCACGGCGCGCGCTTGTTGGCCAGGTTCTGCACGATGAAGGTGACGTTCGCCGCTGGCGTGACTTGCCAGCTGCTGGTCACGTCGAAGGTGCTGAAGGCGGCCACGGACTCGTCGAGGTGCGTGTTTTGCGCATAGCTGCCCACGTAGTTCCAGGTGAGCGTGGACGACCACTTGCCCTGCTCCCACGTGGCCGAGGTGACGCCGCGCCATTTCGGGATGGAGCCGAAATAATTGGTGCCGGCGCCGTTCGTCAGCGGCGCGCCGTCGGACAGCGGTTCGGCAAAGCGCAGCACGCGGCTCAGCTGGCCGGCCAGGGTCAGCTTGCCCCAGTCCTGGTCGACGAAGCGCTGGCGCAGGTCGAGATCGATGCCCGACACGTCACGCTGGCCCTGGTTGCGGAACTGGCGGTACAGGGTCGTGATGCGGCCATCGGCGCCGCGCGCGACCTTTTCCGGCGACGTCAATTCATTGTCCAGGGTGGTGGTGGCGCTTTCCGTGCCGATCACGCCTTCCTGCCGGATGCGGTAGTAATCGAGGCCGATGCTGGAACTGCTGGTGGGCGAAATCACCACGCCCAGGTTCAGGTTTTTCGAGCGCTCGGGGCGCAGCGCCGGATTGGCGATGGTGATGACCGTCACGCCGCGCGACAGCGTCGGCGTCAACGGGTCGCGCGGATCGATCACGCCGGTATAGCTGACGGCCGTGCTGTCGGTGATTTCCGGCAGCGACGGGGCGCGGAAGGCGCGCGAGACGGTGCCGCGCAGCAATAACCAGGGCGCCGCCTGATAGCGGGCGCTGGCTTTGGGCGAAAACGCATTGCCGAAATCGCTGTAATGGTCGGCGCGTCCCGCCACGTTGACGGACAGGTCCTTGAGCACCGGCACATTGAATTCGGCAAACAGCGCCGACACGCTGCGCGAACCCTCGATGATATTGAGCGCCGGACGCAGTTCCGTGCCCGACAGCACGGCCGTCGAGGTTTGCGAATCCATCTTTTCGCGGCGCCATTGGAAGCCGGCGGCAAAGCCCAGCGGGCCGGCCGGCAAGTTCCAGATATCCTTGGCCGCCGAGAAGTCGAGCGTGTCGAGCGTCGATTCGGCCGGGCGCAGGGTCGACAGGCGCAGGCGGTTGCGCACCGCTTCGCTGTTTTGCGATGGATCAAAGAAATTGTAGCTGCCGTCGGCCAGCACTTTTTCGAATTCGTAGCGGTTGACGAAATTCTGCACCGTCTCTTCCAGCTTGCTGCTGGAATGGGCCACGGCCGCATCCCAGTCCCAGCCCGCCAGGGTGCCCTTGACGCCCGCCAGCGCGCGGTAGAACGTCACCTTGTCCTGCTTCAGGCGCGGCCCCAGGTCGAACAGGGTAGCCGTGAACGGCAGGGGCGTCGCGCCCGGATTGTTCGGATGCCCCACGGGCAGCACCACGGGAATCGTGTCGAGCCGCTTGGTGCCGTTGTTCCACGCGCGCAGCGAGCTGCTCACCGTCAACGGCGCGCTGAAGGTCTGGTCGGCGCGCGAATAGCTGTGCAGCAGGTCGACGTAGGCTTCCGTGTCCGCGTTCAGTTTCACGGTGCCGCGCAGCGAGGAGTGGATGCGCTGGATGCCCGGGATCAGGGTTTCGTAGGGCGACGGATTGTAGGCCAGCACCTGCCCCGCGCCGTCCGGGTTGATGGCGCTGTACGGCACCAGCTGCAGCGGGCCGCGCACGCCGCCCAGGGTCTGCGTGGGATCGGCACCGGCGTAATTCGTCACGTTCCAGCCCAGGCCGCCGCGCTGCTGCTGGCGGAAATCGGCGCCGCGCAGCCATGCCACGTCGCTTTGCTGCAGCTTGTCGCGCTGCTGCGCATCGACCGAGAAGACCACGCTGTAGCCGTCTTCCTCCAGCTTGCCGAAACCCGTCTGCAGCGCCGCGCTCTTTTCGTGCTGGCCCGTGCCTTGCGTCGAGCCGCCCCATTGCGCCGTGATGTCCGTGCCCGTGAATTCCTTGTACAGGATGATGTTGACCACGCCGGCCACGGCGTCGGAGCCGTAGACGGACGAAGCGCCATCCTTGAGCACTTCGATGCGCTGCACGGCCGCCATCGGCAGGCTGTTCAGGTCGACGAAGGTCTGCTGCAAATCCTGCGCCGTGGCGTAGCTGGCCACGCGGCGGCCATTGACGAGGATCAGGGTGTTTTGCTGGCCGATGCCGCGCAGCGACAGGCCCGAGGTGCCGGCCGAGAAACTGCCCGTATATTGTTCGTTGTAGCTGTTGCCGCTGTTGGCGGAGATGGCGCGCAGCACGTCCGACACGCTGGTCTTGCCGCTGGCTTTCAATTCCTTGGCCGTGATGACTTGCACGGCGCTGGCGCCCTCCTTTTCGCTGACGCGGATATTCGATCCGGTGACGTTGACCCGCAGCATGTCCTCCTCTGCGTGGGCGATGGTGGCGACGGAGGGAAAGGCGGCGGCGATGGCAAGACTGATGGCGAGTGGTTTGAACATGGTTTCCTCTTCTTGGGATTGCAGCCTTTTTTCGATAAAAAAGGCCGAGCAGGGGCACGCGGACCGGGTAGGCCAGCGGGCAAACGACAACGAAATGGATGGGAATGACTTAAGGGATGCGTGGACGGGCACGCATCGGCATCCACTGCGCCATGCATTGCATGGTCAGCTGGTGCCGGGCGGCATAAAAACAGGTAGAAAGGCTAAAGCGCAACATAAAAGACACCGGTAAGCGGGGAAAGGCCACTATATCCCGGTGTCTTTATGGCGTGAACGAATTAAAAATTGATTGTATATACGATTTGAATCTAAGGACTTGGTATGTGGCAATATCAGGCGTCGGGAATCGCCGCGGACGCCTGCGCCGCACGGCGTGCCTGCACGCTCCACCAGTACCAGGAAATCACGGCGTTGACCCAGTAGGCCGCATACAGCACGGCCGTCAGGTGCAGGCCGCGGCTGTAGTAGAGGGGCACGGCCACGGTGTTGACCAGCAGCCAGAAAGCCCAGGTCTCGATGCGCCGGCTCATCAGCAGGAATTGCGCGATGATGCTAAATACCAACACGGCCGAATCGATGAAGGGCGCGTAGGCATTCGTGAAGCGGTGCAGCAGCATGCCGTAGATCGCCACGGAGGCGATGCCGGCCGGCACCACCCAGGCCAGGGTGCGCCAGCGCGTGCGCGTGATCGGCAACGGCTTGCCGCCCGCGCCGCGGCGCCATTGCAGCCAGCCGATGACGCAGGTGACGATGAAAAACAGCTGCAGCATCACGTCGGCGTACAGGTTGACCTGGAAAAACAGCACGGCAAACAGCACGCAGCCGACCATGCCGATCCACCAGGAATGAATATTATTGCGTCCCGCCAGGATGATGGAGGCAGTCATCAGCACATTGGCGGCGATCTCGAGCGGAGCAGTCAAGCGGTCTTCCTTTGCGGGGCAGTGGTGGCACCGCGCCACTATAGCCGATTACACTGCACGGTGTTCGCCGTGCAGGAATGGCGGCATACGGACGGGAAAGTGCAAAAAGCGCGTAAAAAACGAGAAAATGCGGGCCAGGCCGGCCCTCGGCCGCCACAGCCCTTGACTTCCGTGGCCATTCTGGCAAATTGAATATCAAGTTGAAACTCCAGGGAAACACCCGTATGCGCATGCGCCATCTCCTGTTAGCGGCAGTGCTCGGCATATCCGCCCTGCCCGCCGTGGCCTGCCGCATGACGATGGCGCTGGAACAGTGGCCGCCGTATGTCTACCGCGATGCCCAGGGCCGCTATACGGGCCTGGACCTGGAGTTGCTCAAAGCCATATTCAAGGAAGCGCGGTGTACGCTCGTGACATTGCCGGAACTGCCCACGGCGCGGCGCCAGCTGCTGTTCCAGAAAGGGGGGCTGGATCTGATGCTGGCCGCATCCGAAACGCCGGAACGCCAGTCGTATGCGCGCTTTTCCATCCCGTACCGCGACGAAGCCGTGGGCCTCTTCAGCAAATCCGGCGCGCCCGGCAGCCAGCGCCAGATCGCCAGCTTCGCGCAGCTCGCACGCGGCAAGTCGACCTTGCTGGCGCCCAAAGTGGGCTGGTATGGCGCGCAGTACGCGGCGGTCCGGCCCGCACTGGACAAGGCGGGCCGCCTGAATGCCTTCGGCAGCTTCCAGCAAGGCGTGCGCATGCTCGATGCGGGCCGCGCCGACCTGCTGCTGGGCGACGTACTGGCCGTGCGCCACGAAGCGCGCCTGCAGGGTGTTGCCTTGAGCACCCTGCCCTTCCTGGCCCTGCGCGCCCCCGTGCACCTGATGCTCAATGCGCACACGACCAGCACCGCCGACCTGGCCCGCCTGAACGCCGCCATCACGCGCCTGGAGCAGCGCGGCGCGCTGGCGGCGATACGCGCCCGCTACGACGCGCCGTAAGACGATCAGCCCTTGCTGGCCGCTTCGAGGATTTCCAGCTTGGTTTCGCGGCCACTCTTTTGCACGCCCTGCGCCTTGTCGTAGCTTTCGATCAGCGCGCGGTACGGCGGCACGATGTGGTCGGTCATGATGGCGGCGAACTCCATCGCGTCGGCGCGGTTCCAGGTACTCATCACTTCAGCCAGCACGGCATACGTATCGATCGGCACGGCGCCCGCCTGCGTGACGCGCGCCATGGTGATGTCGGTGGCCATCTTCGACCAGTTGCCGGAAGCGTCGATGATGGCAAACACCTTGTAGCCGGCCGCCAGCGCACTGATGGTGGGGAAAGCCATGCATACGCTGGTGAGCGTGCCGGCGATCAGCAGGGTCTTGCGGCCCGTCTTTTCGATGGCCTCGACCCAGGCTGGATTGTCCCAGGCGTTGATCTGGCCCGTGCGCGGGATGTAGACGGCGTCCGGGTTGAAATGGTGGATTTCCGGGATCAGGGGGCCATTCGGGCCGTCCGGCACGGAAGCGGTGGTAAACGTCGGCAGGTTGGCCAGGCGCGACAGCTTGGCCAGCGCCGTGACGTGGCCGCGCAGCACGTGCTGCTCGATGTCGCGCACCAGCTGGAACAAGCCGCTCTGGTGGTCGATCAGCAGCATGACGGCATCGTCGGGATCGATCATCGGTGGCAAACCTTGGAAGTTGGCGGGGGTGCTCATGGTAGTCTCCTGAAAAACCATGCCGCGGGATGCGGCATGGGTACTGCACAAATTACTTCTCAATGCGGGCGAAGCGGCCGCTGTTGAAATCCTCGAACGCCTGCGCGATTTCCGCTTCGCTGTTCATGACGAAGGGGCCATGGCCGACGATGGGTTCATCGATCGGCTCGCCGCTCAGCAGCAGCACCACGGCGTCGCTGTTCGCCTCGACGGTGATGCTGTCGCCATCGCGCCCGAACAGCGCCATCTGCGCTTCGCGCACCACGCTTTCGCCATTCACCAGCACCGTGCCGTGCAAAACGATCAGCGCCGTGCTCCAGCCTGGCGTGACGGGCAATTCCGTCAGCTTGCCCTGGGCCAGGCGCACATCCCACACCCGCATCGGCGAAAACGTGCGGGCCGGGCCATGCTGGCCAGCGAAGTCGCCGGCGATCACGCGCACCGAGCCGGCGTCGTCGGGCAGCGCCACCGTGGGAATCGTGTCGCTGGTGATGGCCTGGTAGCCGGGCGCCGTCATCTTGTTTTTCGCCGGCAGGTTCACCCACAGCTGCACCATTTCCAGCGTGCCGCCCGACTGCGTGAAGGCAGGCGAGTGAAACTCTTCATGCAGGATGCCGGCGCCGGCCGTCATCCACTGCACGTCGCCTGGGCCGATCACGCCGCCCTGGCCCGTCGAATCGCGGTGCGCCACTTCGCCCTTGTAGACGATGGTCACCGTCTCGAAGCCGCGGTGCGGGTGCGAGCCGACGCCGGGCGGACGCGTGCCGGGCGCAAATTCTGCGGGGCCGGCATAGTCGAGCAGCAGGAAGGGGCTCAGCTGCTTGCCATGGCCGTTATACGAAAACATCGAGCGCACGGGGAAACCGTCGCCGACCCAGTGCTGGCGGGGTGCGCTGTAGATACCTGTGACTGTGTTCATCTCGATCTCCTGTTGGGGTTTGCATTACGATGGAGACAGGTTACTCTTGCAACGATAGGGGCGGTAGACGGCAAAATTTGCCATCAGAGTTCCAAAAATAGAACGATCAAGGAGGCGGCATGCAGGATCTGAACGATTTGTATTACTTTGTGCAAGTGGTCGACCATGGCGGCTTCGCGCCGGCCGGGCGCGCGCTGGGCATGCCGAAGTCCAGACTGAGCCGGCGCATCGCGCTGCTGGAAGAGCGCCTGGGCGCGCGCCTGCTGCAGCGCACGACGCGGCATTTTTCCGTCACCGACGTGGGTCAGACGTTTTACGAGCATTGCAAGGCGATGCTGGTGGAAGCGGAGGCGGCGCAGGAAGCGATCGAACTGACGCGGGCCGCGCCGCGCGGCACGGTGCGCCTGTCCTGCCCCATCGCCCTGCTGCATTCCCTGGTCGCGCCCATGCTGGCCGGCTTCATGCGCGAGCATCCGCAGGTCACGCTGCTGCTGGAAGCGAGCAACCGCCGCGTCGACCTGGTGGCCGAAGGTATCGACGTGGCCATCCGCGTGCGCCCGCCGCCGCTGCCCGACAGCGACCTGGTGCTGCGCGTGCTGGCCGAACGCAGCCAGTGCATGGTGGGCAGCCCCCTGCTGTTCGCCGGCGCGCCGCTGCCGAAGGCGCCAGCCGACCTGGCCGACTGGCCCAGCCTGGCCCTGGGCATGCCGCAGCAGCACTACCAGTGGGATTTATATGGCCCGGACGGCGCGCGCGCCCAGTTGCGCCACACACCGCGCTTCGTCACGGGCGACATGCTGACACTGCGCGACGCGGCCGTGGCTGGCGTGGGCGTGGTGCAGCTGCCAACCATGATGATTACCGAACAGGTGGCCAACGGCAGCCTGCTGCCGCTGATGGAGCAATGGCGGCCGCAGCGCGAAATCATCCACGCCGTCTTCCCGTCGCGGCGCGGCCTGCTGCCCGCCGTGCGCGCGCTGATCGACTACCTGGCGCACAGCTTCGCCGCGCTGGAGGAAGAGTGACGGTTTTCAGGTACGATGGCGTATTCCCGAATCGCCTGGATGCCGCATGCGTTTATTGATTTTATCGGACCTGCACCACGAGCTATGGCGCGAGGAAGCGCCGCAGGGCGACCTCGCGCTCAGCCGTCCCGACGCCGTGATCCTGGCCGGCGACATCGACACGGGCGCCCGTGCCGTCGCCTGGGCCGCCACCGCGTTTGCGGGCCTGCCCGTGCTGTACGTGCACGGCAACCACGAAGGCTATGGCCACCACCTCGACAAGGTGCGCCAGGAGTTGCGCGCGGCCTGTGCCGCCACGCCGAACGTGCATTTTCTCGACGCCGATACCCACCTCATCACCGACCAGGCAGGCAAGCAGGTGCGCTTCCTGGGCGCCACCCTGTGGACGGATTTCCGCCTGCTGGGCGACGATACGCGCCAGTCCGCCATGCGCGACGCGGAAGCCGTCATGAACGACTACAAGCGCATCCGCCTGGCCAACATGGGCTTTCGCAAGCTGCGCGCAGCCGACACGGCCATGTTCCACGCGCAGCAAAAAGCCTGGCTGGCGCGCGAACTGGCGCAGCCGTTCGACGGCCACACCGTCGTCATCAGCCACATGGCGCCGTCGCTGCGCTCGGTCGACGACGCCTACGGCAGCGAGGGCTGCTCGCCTGCCTACGCTTCGCGCCTCGATGAGCTGGCCGCGCAGGCGGACCTGTGGGTGCATGGCCACATCCACGCCTCGCGCGACTACCGCATCGGCCAGTGCCGCGTCGTGGCCAACCCCTGCGGCTACAAGTCACGCAGCGGCGCGCCGCAAAATTGCGCTTTTGATCCGAACTTCATCGTCGAGCTGGCCCCGCGTTAATCCTCCGGCTTCAGACGCCCCGCCAGCCATTGCTGCAGGCGGTGCTTGCCGGCCCGCCGCGCCGCGCGCGGCCACGCCTCCGACTGGTGCGCGCCGGCGCCGCCGCGCAGCCTGGCGGCCGCCACCAGCGGATTGCGCGGCTTGGACGCGGCTTTTACTTTGATTTTCATGCTGTTTCCTCTCAACCCGGTCGTGCAAAACAAAAAACCCCGGCGAGTTTCCTCACCGGGGTTTGAAGGACACCGGCCCGGGATCGGCAATGCTGCCGTTGGCCCCGAGCGTCATGCGCGGGGCTAGTGGTCGTACGACTTGCTGCCAGCCTGCTCGAACATGGGTTTCCTTTCTATTTGATGGTTGATCTGCACTGCGGATGACGATTCTGCGCCGTATGCTGCAGTGCGTCAAGCGCTTTGCATGGCATATGCAACAACGTTGTTATTTTGTCGCGGCCGCTTTTTCTTTCGCGATGCGCGCATCGAGCTTGACTTCATTTTTGGCCGCGTAATTACGGCACGCCTGCGCATCGACGAAGGGATTCGGCGTGACGCCTTCGAGCAATTGCTTCAGTTTAAGGTCGCCGCCCGAATGGTCGGGGTGCGCCGAGATCAAAATGTCGCACGGCAGTCTGGCGAAGTCCTGCATGACGCGGCGGAAGGCCGGCGTCAGGTCCCCATGGCGCTCATCGCCCAGGTAATGAAAATCGTCGGCCGCCACCGGCGTGAGGCTGGCGCCGAATACCACGTTCAGGCATTCCTGGCGCTCGGCATCCTCGCACGACACCCAGGTCCAGCTGGTGCTGCCCGGCGTATGGCCAGGCGTGTAGCGCGCCGTGACGGTCACCTCGCCCAGTTGCAGGGTTTCGCCATCGGCGACTTCGCGCACGTTTTCCACGGCCGGCATGGGATCGATTTCGCCCGCCTGCGGATCCATGGCAAGCACCGAGCCCGCGCGCAGCGCCTGCGCACCGAGCGGACTGGCGACTACTTGCGCGCCGCTGTCGCGGGCCAGGGCGGCGATGCCGCCCGAATGGTCGAAATGCGCTTCCGTATTCAGGATGAACTTGATGTCTTCCAGGCGAAAGCCCAGCTCGAGGATATGTTCCTTGATGGCGGCCACCGATTGCGGCAGCGCGCCATCGATCAGGATCAAGCCTTCGCGCGTGTCGATCAGCACCACGCTCAAGCCGCCCACGCCCACGTAATACGTGTCGCCGTGGATGCGCGCCGGCTGCTGCGGGCGGTTCCACTGCGCCGCATATGGCGAGGCGATTGGCTGCGTCAATGGATCGATGGCGGGCGGGGCGGCATGCACCGTCAACGGCAGCGTCATGGCTGCCAGCGCGATGCTGAGCAGGGACTTGGGAAGGAAGAAAGGCGGCATGCGGCTCCAGGAAAATAGGCGGTATGAATCAATGCCACAGAGTAACGTCGCGCCCCCCGCGCGGTCAAGCGGACGGACGCGGCGACTTGCGCTACGATAGAGGCCCATAGACTGCCGCGCGCCTAGTCGCCTTATTGCCATGCGTTTGCTGATCCTGTCCGACCTGCACCTGGAAGTGTGGGGTGAAGATACGCCCGCCATCGACCTTGCCGCCAGCCGCCCCGACGTGGTGATCCTGGCCGGCGACATCGACACGGGCAGCAACGCCATCGCCTGGGCCGCGCGCACCTTCGGCGCCCTGCCCGTGCTGTACGTGCACGGCAACCACGAAGGCTACGGCCACCAGCTCGAACGCATGCAGGACGCCGTGCGCGACGCCTGCGCCAGCGCCAATGCGCACGGCGCCGACATCCGCCTGCTCGACGGCGACGCCGTGACGCTCGATGGCGTGCGCTTCCTCGGCGTCACTCTGTGGACGAATTTTCTGCTGTTCGGCGCGGAGCGCCGGGAAGAAGCGCTCAACGCGGCGCAAGCCTACATGCCCGACTACAAGCGCATCAGCACGGGCGGCGGCACGCCGCGCCTGCTGTGCGCCAACGACACGGCGCAGCTGCACGCGCAGCACCGCTCGTGGCTGGAACGGCAGCTGGCGCAACCGTTCGATGGCAAGACGGTCGTCATCACGCACATGGCGCCATCGATGCTGTCGGTGGAAGCGCAATATGCGACGAACCTCGGCTCGCCCGCCTTCGCCTCGCAGCTGGACGAGCTGGTGGCGCAAGCCGACCTGTGGGTGCATGGCCACATGCACGCCTCGCTCGACTATCGCATCCAGGAGTGCCGCGTCGTGTGCAACCCCTGCGGCTACAGACGGCCCGATGGCACGCCGGAAAACGACCGCTATGATCCCAACTGCATCGTCGAGGTCTCCAGCGCGGCTTGATTTTTTCGATAGCGCAGCTGCGCCACGCCGCTGGGCAGCGGGCGCGTGCCGTCCAGGCGCCAGTCGCTGCGCGGCAAGCCGTTCTCGAACAGGCGCACGCCGCGCCCCAGCACCACGGGCAGCACGGACAAGGTGACACTGTCGATGACGCCTTCGCGCAAACCGGCGCGGATGACGGCGCCGCCGTCCAGATACACGTGGCGGCACCCCTCCTCTGCCAGCTCCCGCAGCACTTCCCGCACGCTGCCTTCGCGGCGCTGCTCGCCATGGCGCGGCGCGAAGTCGCGGTGGCTCAAGACCACCACGCGCTTGCCCGCATACGGCCACGGCTCAAAACCCAGCACGGCGTCATATGTGGTGCGGCCGATCAGCAGGGTATCGACTTGATCCATCAATGCCGTGTAGCCGGTAGCGTCGGGCGTATCGGGCGCCAGCTCGGCCAGCCAGGACAGGTCGCCGTTTTCTCCCGCGATGCAACCGTCGATGCTGATGCCGAGAAAAACGCTGACGAATGGTTTTTGCATGGATGTTCCCTCAATTAATTCTACGGTGTAGAATTATGCCCATGAAATCCCAAAAACTTCAAGCTGTACCCGATCTGGCACGCCGCCCTGGCCGTCCGCGCCGCGCCCTGCCTGCACTAGACAACGCCGTCATCCTGCAGGCGGCACTGGCCCTGCTGGAAGAGCAAGGCGAGGCCTTTTCCATGCGCGCGCTGGCGCAAAGCCTGGGCGTCGATGCCATGGCCGTGTATCACTATTACGCGGGAAAGGAGGAATTGCTGCTGGCCTTGATGGCGCAGCGTTTTGCCGCGCTCGATCCGCGCCAGCCGCCATTTACGCGGCGCCAAACGCCCCAGCGCCGCCTGCTGGCGCTATGCGCGCTGTACCTGGAACTGGTCAGCGCCACGCCGTATTTCGTGCGCCTGATGGCGCGCGGGCTGGTGGAGCAAGCCGATGTGGCCGAGCGCTTTACGGCGCTGTTCGAGCTGGCCCTGGAGGACCTTGATCTGCCGCAAAATATCCAGCTGCGTGGCCGCGACGCCATCGTCGATTTCCTGCACGGCTATGCGCTGGCTGGCCGGCCGGCCAGCGAGACGCAATGGCACGCGTCGGTCGGCCTGATCCTGGCGGGGATGCGGGCGGAACGCTGATAGACGGGGGGGCGAGCAACCGCTGGTGCCGGTTCAGCATACGCTCCGCCCCTGTCCTCTCAGGCCACAGGGGTCAAGCACCGATTGCAAGGCTGCGACGCTCTCATTCACCGTGAAGATCATGCTTTTACCCCGGGCCAGGCTTGCCCACCACGCCGCGAGCCGATTGCGCGCGTTCCCGCATGAACCCAAGCTGGATCCTCGAAACTTTCCAGAAATGAAACAATTCAATAGATTCAAGAGCTGCTCGGCCATTATTCTGTTTACTACTCAGTATCAACGTCTACACTGTATCCATTGCCAGGGGAAGCCATGTCCATGTCTTTCAACACGACCTGCTATCGCATTGCACCGTTCATGCTCAGTCTGCTTTTAAGCGGATGCGCGTCACAAATTCAAAAAACGCTGGACCGCTCCATCCTTATCCAGGAGCAGTGCGACGTCATCGAACAGGCGCTGCCGATGAAGCAAGATAAACTGGAACACGCCCTGATCGACGCCATTGCACTGCGCCTGCTCGGCAGTTGCCTCGATGACGATCAGCGATGCCTAAATCCCGCACCTGGCGAGAAGATGCCGTCCACGCTGATCAGCTCTGTCCAAGAGGTAATGGCTAGCGTGCAGAAACAGCAAACTGCGCTGAGAAACGTTGGTCAGGAGGCTGGGAAAGAGGCACAGAAAGCGGTAGGCATGCTGAAGGCAGATTACGACCAGCTGAGTGCGGATATCAGCACAACACGCGACGTGACGGCGCAATCGCTTAGGGATCTGCGCGATACATTACGCAAGACAAGAGAGCGACTCACACCTCTCGTTTACAAGAACAAGGCCTGTGTCCAGCGTACCGATTGCATCGCGGCATTCGCACAACAAATGACAAGCAGTGAGGAAGAAATCAGAGCGCACGTCGCACAGCTTAAAACACAGGCGGCGCGTCTGGCCGAACTTGGCCAACGGGCCACGGCAATCGCCAACAGCCACAGCGCACTATTACCCAGGATGGTCCCCAAGGCGGTGGACGCTGAAAGTAATGCACTGCTCGCAAACAATATGGAACTGCAGAAAAATGCCCGTCAACTAGCCGACAATGCGGTACAACTGAGCACGCGCCTGGACAACGGCACACGCACCCTGGGCAGCCTGTTTTCCCCGAATGTCGAAACCGCTGCCACGGAACTGATGGCGGCACGCCTCTACGATAAAGGTGCGGACCGCTTGCTCGGCGTGATCGACCGCATGCTGAGCCAACTGGATCGCACTATTGACAAGGTGGACGACCACGCCTACGGCGGCGTATCGATCATGATGCAAGTGTTTTCCGGTGACATCCAGGAACAATTCGACCGCATTTTTACCAAGCTCATCGACGAACGCTACCAGAATAACAGCGCCAAGCTCGCGTTTGCATCGGCCGCCTGCAGGCGCTTGGGCATGGGAGACGGCCCACCAGTCCAGAACGCCTCCATGTTTTCGCCATTTCTGTATGCGACCCTGACACGCGTGGCATATGAAATCAGCGACAAAAAAAATACCATGACGCTAAAAGAGTCCCGCGAGGCCTGGGAAAAACAGCTGGGCAAGACGACAGATCAGCTTGCGAAAAACGACACCAACGACCTGACCGGCAACCTGACAATTGCATTGCGAAACGATGCCAGCAGTACCTACCAGACAGATAGCGAATCGACGGATGGCCAGACGCCGAGCGCACCCAGCATGCTGCAACAAGTGGCTTTGTGCGCCGCAGTGGAACAACAACTGGTACTGCGCGAAGGGCTAACGGGCAAGGCCTTGAAGGAACGCACTCTCGCCGCCTGCGGCAGCGCCGCAATGGATGCGGTGCTGGCGGCCCGGCAGTTGCGCAATGCAGGGAGCCAACAGCATGCGCAACTGGCCATCGATACGGCGCCGGCAGCCGCACCTGCAGCCATACTGAGCATCGCACCCAGCGCAGGCGACGCCAAGGCTTGGCGTGAGGCAATGGAAGCCGTACTGAAGGCCACGGCGCCAAAAACGCCAGGATCATTCAAGGTACTCTGCCGGCAGATCGTAAGCCAGATCAAGGGCAGCCGTTGTAGCGACGGAATCGGCAATAGCGCGACCCTGGATTTCGATGCCACTTTTTCCCTGGGGCAACACACCGACAAGGCCCTTGAATGGCAGTTGGTGCAACTGGCTGACATTCTCTACAGACATGCGCAAGATGTCCGCCTGGAAATCGACGCCTATGCATCACGCAAGTCGCCGCCTTGTCCGGCCAGACTCGTCCCTGCCATGAGGGCACGTTGCTCAGCAGAAAAAAATGCAGCGCTGGCCAAATCAAGAGCCGACTGGGCCTTTAACATTCTTCAGGAGCGCATGGGTGAACGCTTCGTATCCAGAAATCAAAAGAACGGCAGCGTCAATCCCCTCAGCTACGACACTGCGACAGACCGCCGAGTGCGCATTACGCTGTGGTCGAACAGCGGGCAAACACAGGCGCCAGGTCAGCCGCAATAATTCTTGTGCGTTCTGACGGCGCCCTTTCTTACCGTATTCGTCTTCAGGAAAACTGCTTGAAATCCGGCTTGCGCTTTTCAAAGAAGGCAGTAAACGCTTCCTTCGCTTCGGCGCCGCCCAGCATGGCACTGAACAGCTTGTTTTCGTCGGCGATAGCGGCCTTCATCGGCTCCATGCGGCTTTGCTTCATCAATCGCTTGGTGGCGCGGATGGAGGCGGCTGGCAATGCCACCAGCTTGGCGGCCTGGCCTTGCGCGAAGGTCATCAGGTCGTACAGGGGCACGACTTTCGACACGAGGCCCATTTCCAGCGCTTCGCTGGCGGGGAATGCTTCGCCCAGCATCAGCTTCTCCGCCGCGCGCGGGTAGCCGGCCAGTTGCGTGAGCAGCAGGCTGGAACCGAATTCCGGGCACAGGCCCAGCTGCGTGAACGGCATCGAGAAGCTGGCGTTGTCGGCCGCGTAGACGAGGTCGCAGTGCATCAGCAAGGTGGTGCCGATGCCGATGGCGGGGCCGGAAACGGCCGCCACCACGGGCTTGCTGCTGCCGTACAGGGCGCGCATGAACTGGAACACGGGACGGTCATGGTCGAGCGAGCCATCCTTCGGGCGCGCCGTCTTCATGAAGTCATCAAGGTCGTTGCCAGCCGTGAAAATCTCGCGCTTGCCGCAGATCAGGATGGCGCGCACATCGTCGTCCGTCTCGGCCGCCACCAGCGCATCGGCCAGGGTCTGATACATGGCGCCCGTGATCGCATTCTTGCGTTCCAGGCGGTTGAATTCCAGGGTCAAAATGCCCTCGCTCTTGCTGCACAAAATATCCATGTCGTCTCCAAAAAGATAAAGGGCGCCGAGGTAATCCCGCAGCGCCCTGTTGTATTACTTTAGCCCGTCGAACTTAGACGCGTTCAAAAATTCCGGCCGCGCCCATGCCGGCGCCCACGCACATCGTCACCATGCCGTACTTCTGCTTGGTGCGCTGCAGTGCGTGGATCACGGTGGCGGCGCGGATGGCACCAGTGGCACCCAGCGGGTGGCCCAGGGCGATCGCGCCGCCCATCGGATTGACCTTCGATGGATCCAGGCCCAGGTCGCCGATGACAGCCAATGCTTGTGCGGCAAACGCTTCGTTCAGCTCGATCCAGTCCAGCTGGTCTTGCGTGATGCCGGCGGCGGCGCAGGCGGCTGGGATGGCGAATTTCGGACCGATGCCCATGATTTCCGGCGGCACGCCGCGCACGGCGAACGAGGAGAATTTCGCCAGCGGGGTCAGGTTATGCTCACGCAGGATTTTTTCGCTGACGATCAGCAGCGCACCGGCGCCGTCGGACATCTGCGAGCTGTTGGCGGCCGTGACGGTGCCCTTGGCGGCGAACACTGGTTTCAGTTTTGCCAGCGACTCCATCGACGAATCGGCGCGCGCGCCTTCGTCCGTGTCGACGGTGCGGCGGCTCACATCAACCTGGCCGGTAGCCAGGTTCGGCGTGCGCGTGATGATTTCCACTGGCGTCGTTTCCGCCTTGAAGAAACCGGCTTGCTGCGCGGCGATGGCGCGGCGGTGCGATTCAACGGAGAAGGCGTCCTGCTGTTCGCGCGACACTTTCCATTGCTGCGCCACTTTCTCGGCCGTCAGGCCCATGCCGTAGGCCATGCCGATGTTCTCGTCGCTGAACATGTCCAGGTTCATCGATGGATGGTGGCCCATCATCGGCACCATCGACATCGACTCGATGCCGCCGGCGATCATGACGTCGGCTTCGCCCACGCGGATGCGGTCAGCCGCCATGGCGATGGCCGTGATGCCCGAGGCGCAGTAGCGGTTGACAGTGACGCCACCGACGGTTTTCGGCAAGCCGGCCAGCAGCACCGAGTTACGCGCGATATTGAAGCCCTGCTCCGCTTCCGGGAACGAGCAGCCGATGATGGCGTCGGTGATCAATGCCGGGTCGAGGCCAGGCGCTTGCGCCAGGGCCGATTGCAGCACGCGCACCAGCAGGTCGTCCGGGCGGGTGTTTCTGAACATGCCGCGCGGCGCCTTGCCGATCGGGGTGCGGGTTGCAGAGACGATGTACGCGTCTTGAAGTTGTTTGCTCATTTTGTTCTTTCAAAGATGTTGAACGAGGTTCGTGTTCTGTCGAGTATCCGGGGTGGCGGTCTATCGCTTCTGCGACAGATACCAGTCCACCGTCACCTGTGCCGCCAGCGTGCCCTCACAGTCGAAAATATCGACTGTCACGGGAAACGCCACCTTGCCATCCTGCGCCAGCTGCGCCTTCAGTGCGGCCAGGTCGCCCGGCACGCGGCCTTCGGCGCGCGTCGCGCCCCGGGCCACCTTCTGGTACTGAATGCGCGACTCCTTGGCCACCGGGCGCAAGCCCAGTATCAGCTCGGCGAATCCGCCAGCCATGGCCGCGCCGGACGCCGTTTCGGCCAGGGTAAACAAGGCGCCCGCGTGCTGCGTGCCCAGGTGATTATGCAGTTTGGGATCGTCCGGCAGCGACACCTTCGCGGTGCCGGCGCCGATCTCGTCGATGCTGATCCCCAGCAGCCGCACGAAGGGCAAGGTGTCCATCATCTGTTGTTTGATACGGTCATACACCATGCTTGGCCTCACGCGCAGCAGTACTTTAAATACGAGGGACAGGATCGTCATCGACGCTGTGCTTAGTTGCGTACCGGCTTACCGGTCTGCATCATGCCCATGATCCGTTCCTGGGTTTTCGGATGGTTCAACAGCTCCAGGAATGCCTTGCGTTCCATATCCAGCAGCCACTGTTCGCTGACGAAACTGCCCTGGTCCACGTCGCCGCCCGATACGATCTCGGCGATCATCTCGCCCAGCTTGAAATCGTGCGCCGAAATGAAGCCGCCGTCGCGCATATTGACCAGCTGCGCCTTGATGGTGCCCCAGCCGTAGCGGCCCGTGACCTGAATCAGCGACGGCAGCTGCGGACGGAAGCCCGCGTCGAACATGGCGCGCGCTTCGACCTTGGCCACGTGCAGCAGCTCGTAGGCGTTGAACACGATCACGTCGTCTTCTTTCAGGTAGCCCATCTTCTTCGCTTCCAGCGCCGATTTCGACACGTTGGCGGTGGCCGCATTGGTGAAGCCCGTTTTCAGGAATTGCAGGATGTCGTTACCCTTGGCTTCCTTGTAGGCGCGCTGCGCCGCTTCCTTCAAGCCGCCGCCGGCTGGAATCAGGCCGACGCCCACTTCCACCAGGCCGATGTACGACTCGATCGAGGCCACGCGCTTCGATGCATGCAGCGCCAGCTCGCAACCGCCGCCCAGTGCCAGGCCAGCGACTGCGGCGATCACCGGCACGTTCGCGTATTTCAGCGACATGAAGGTGTTCTGCAGTTCGGCGATGATCGGATCGACGGCTTTCACGCCGCCTTGCATGAAGGCCGGCAGGGCCGATTGCAGGTCGGCGCCGGCCGAGAAGGCGCCGCCTTCGGCTGCGTCAGCGTGCCAGATCACCAGGCCCTTGAAGTTCTTTTCCGCTTCGGCCAATGCCAGTTTCAGGCCATTGATGACGCCTTCGCCGATCACGTGCATCTTGGTCTTGAACGAGATGATCAGGACGTCGTCGCCCGTATGCCAGACGCGCACGGATTCGTCTTCAAAGACGGTGGTGCCGGCAGTCTTGCCGTCGATGGCGCCGCTGCCCAGTACGGGTGCGCGGAATGGCTGGCGGTCATACACGGACAGGCTCGAGCGGGGCACGAAGCTGTTCGATACGGCGGAATACGAACCTTCCGGCGTGTGCACGCCGCCTTTTTCGGCGACCGGGCCTTCGAATACCCAGGCTGGCAGCGGTGCGTTGCACAGCGCGTGGCCGGCGTCGATGTCTTCCTTGACCCAGTTGGCCACTTGCAGCCAGTTCGATGCCTGCCACGTTTCAAACGGACCCACGTTCCAGCCGAAGCCCCAGCGCATGGCGAAGTCGATGTCGCGCGCATTGTCGGCCACGGTGTCGAGGTGAATGGCGATGTAATGGAAAGCATCGCGGAAGATCGCCCACAGGAACTGGCCTTGCGGGTTCGTCGATTCGCGCAGCGCCTTCATCTTCTTGACCGGATCCTTTTCTTTCAGGATGCGGGCGATGATGTCGGCAGCCTTGGCGCCGCCAGCGACGTATTCACCGGTGGCGAAGTCCAGGCGTTGGATTTCCTTGCCGACCTTCTTGTAGAAGCCTGCGCCGCTCTTCTGGCCCAGCGCGCCTTTTTCCACCAGCTGCGCCAGCACGGCCGGCGTCTTGTAGACGGCGGCGAACGGATCGTTCGGCAGGTAGTCCTGCATGGTCTTGATCACATGGCCCATGGTGTCCAGGCCGACCACGTCCGCCGTGCGGAAGGTGCCCGACTTGGCGCGGCCCAGCTTGGCGCCCGTCAAATCATCGACGACGTCCACGGACAGGCCGAATTTCTCGGCTTCATGCACGATGGCCAGGATGCCGAACACGCCCACGCGGTTGGCGATGAAGTTCGGCGTGTCCTTGGCGCGGACCACGCCCTTGCCCAGGGTGGTGGTCAGGAAGCCTTCCAGCTGGTCGGCGATTTCTGGCTTGGTGAACTCGGTCGGGATGATCTCGACCAGGTGCATATAGCGCGGCGGATTGAAGAAGTGCACGCCGCAGTAGCGCGATTTCAGGTCGGCGTCGAAACCTTCGGCCAGCTTGGTGATCGACAGGCCCGAGGTGTTCGAAGCGAAGATCGCGTTCGGGCCGATGTGCGGGGCCACCTTCTGGTACAGGTCGTGTTTCCAGTCCATGCGCTCGGCGATGGCTTCGATGATCAGGTCGCAACCGGCCAGCATGTCCAGGTTGTCTTCGTAGTTGGCTACCTGGATCAGCGCGGCGTCATCCTTGTTGCCCAGCGGCGCAGGCGACAGCTTTTTCAGGTTCTCGATGGCGCGCAGCACGATGCCATTCTTTGGACCTTCCTTGGCAGGCAGGTCGAACAGCACGACCGGCACTTTCGCGTTGATGCAATGGGCGGCGATTTGCGCGCCCATCACGCCGGCGCCGAGGACGGCTACTTTTTTAACGATGAAATTGGTCATATTTTCCTCAAGTCTTAGAACAGGTCTGCGTCGAGTGCCATCAGGTTGGCCGAACCGGAACGCGCCTGACGGATCAGGGTTGCCGTCTCAGGCTGCAAGCGGGCGAAGTAGAAACGTGCGGTAGCCAGTTTGGCGGTATAAAACTTGTCGCCGCTGGACTCTTTTTCGAGGGCGATCTTGGCCATCTGCGCGAACAGGTAGCTATAGATCATGTGGCCGACGACGCGCAGGTAAGGCACGCAGGCCGCGCCCACTTCGTCAGGATTCTGGAAGGCCTTCATGCCGATTTCCATGGTCAGCTTGGTGACTTTGTCGCCCAGGTCGCCCAGTGGCGTGACGAATTCACTCATCGCTTCATCGGTGCCATTGTCTTCGACGAAGGCCTTGATCTTTTCGCCGAACTTGCGCAGCTTGGCGCCGTTGTCGCCCAGGATCTTGCGGCCCAGCAGATCCAGCGACTGGATCGTGTTCGTGCCTTCGTAGATCATGTTGATGCGCGCGTCGCGCACATACTGCTCCATGCCCCATTCCGAAATGTAGCCGTGGCCGCCGAACACTTGCATCGCGTCCGAGGTGGCGATCCAGGCGTTGTCGGTAATAAAAGCCTTGATGACGGGCGTCAGCAGCGCCACTTCGTCGGCCGCTTCCTTGCGCACGTCGGCGTCCGGGTGGTGCAGTTCGCGGTCGATCTGCAGCGCCACGTACGAGGTGAAAGCGCGCGCGCCTTCGGCGTAGGCTTTGCCCGTCAGCAGCATGCGGCGCACGTCAGGGTGCACGATGATGCGGTCGGCCGGCAGTTCCGGGTTCTTGATGCCTGACAGCGAACGCATCTGCGTGCGGTCCTTGGCGTAGATCAGCGCGTTCTGGTAGGCGATTTCCGTCAGACCCAGCGACTGCATGCCCACGCCCAGGCGGGCTGCGTTCATGAAGACGAACATGGCGTTCAGGCCCTTGTTCGGCTGGCCGATGATCCAGCCTTTCGCGCCGTCCAGATTCATCTGGCAAGTCGAGTTGCCGTGGATGCCCATTTTTTCTTCGATGGCGCCGCAGGTGATCGGGTTGCGCTCACCGACCGTGCCATCCGCGTTCGGCAGGAATTTCGGCACCAGGAACAGCGAAATGCCTTTCGAGCCTTCCGGTGCGTCCGGCACGCGGGCCAGCACCAGGTGCAGGATGTTTTCCGCCATGTCGTGCTCGCCGGCGGAGATGAAGATCTTGTTGCCGGTGATGGTCCAGGAACCGTCCGCCTCAGGCAGCGCTTTCGAGCGCAGCAGGCCCAGGTCGGTGCCGCAATGCGGTTCGGTCAGGCACATGGTGCCCGTCCACTCGCCCGACACCAGTTTCGGCAGGTAGACTTCCTTCTGGTGGTCGGTGCCATGTTCCTTCAGGCACTCGTAGGCGCCGTGCGACAGGCCCGGGTACATGGACCAGGCCTGGTTCGACGAGTTCAGCATTTCATAGAACGAGTTGTTCAGCACGACAGGCAAGCCCTGGCCGCCATATTCCGGATCGCAAGCCAAAGCCGCCCAGCCGCCTTCGACGTACTGCTTGTAGGCTTCTTTGAAACCTTTAGGCGTGGTCACGCTTTTCGTGACGGGGTCGTGGTGGCAGCCTTCGCGGTCGCCGGAGTGGTTCAGCGGGAACAATACTTCGGAAGTGAATTTACCGCCCTCTTCCAGCACCTGGTTGATGATGTCGGCGTCGACGTCGGCGTACGACGGCATTTGCTTCAGTTCTTCTTCCACTTGCAGGAACTCGTGCAGGACGAATTGCATATCCCGGATTGGCGCGACGTATTGACCCATAATTTTCTCCTGAAGGCGATTAGCTAAAGTGTTGTACTTGTAAGTGCGTGTGCGTTTGTTGCGGATACTGCGTGACGGCTTATTTGCTTGTGACGCAATTCTGGTACGACGCCAGCAGGCGGATAAAGCCCGCTTGCGCCCGTTCGATGCTGCCCGGCACGCGCAGGAAGCGCGCATCGTGATGCAGGGCCAGGATCAGGCCATACATCTCGTACACCAGCTGCTGCGCGTCCGTGTCCGCTTTCAGGTCGCCCGTGGCGATCGATTGCTCGACACAGCGCAGCAGTGCGCCCTGCCAGGCCCGCACCATGGCCACCAGGGCCTCGCGGATGGGACCGGGACGGTCGTCATACTCGACGGCGCCGCTGATATAGATGCAGCCGGAAGCGATTTCCACGCTGACCCGCTTGACCCAGCGTGCAAACATCGATTGCAGGCGCTGGATGCCGCGTGGTTCTTTCATGCTGGGAAAAAAGACTTCTTGCTCGAAACGATAGTGGTAGAGCTTCAGCACTTCCATCTGCAAGTCTTCGCGCGAGCCGAAGTGGGCAAACACGCCCGACTTGCTCATGTTCATTTTGTCCGCAAGCAGCCCAATGGTCAGGCCTTCCAGGCCGTCGCGGCTGGACAGGTCCAGCGCCACGTCGAGGATGGCTGCACGGGTCAGTTCGCCCTTGCGCATGAATTTGACTGAAGTATTCAAGAGGTCCGTTCTAAAAGTGATGTTGCCGATTTGGCGGACTGAAGCGAGGGTAAAAAAAAGCACGCTCCGAAAAAATCCGAACGCTCGTACTATTATCCACTACCACGTAAAAGTCAAACGGGAACTTTAGAGCCGGCGTTCTATTGGTGCAGCGCAGCATTTTTCGACTGCGTGTTTATAACGATTTCAGGCGGACAAAAGTGCCGCGCGCCCTTGCCTTACAGCAACAAGCGTGCCTCAGTCGAGGCCGCCTGCCTTGCTCAGTTGACGGCGGTCGCGCTTGGTCGGCCGCCCCTTGATGGTGCTGCCCGGTTCGCGGAACAGCTTGCGCTCCTCGGCCAGCTGCTCGCGGCGGGCGATGCTGGCCGGCGTTTCGCCATACAGCAGGCGCGCCACAGGCGCCGCGCCGCGCTTGTCGGACAGGCCCAGCACGGCCACCTCCCACGTCTCCGCACCATTGTCGATAGCCAGCTCGTCGCCCACGCGCAGGCTGCGCGCCGGTTTCACGCGTTCGCCGCCCACTTTGACCTTGCCCGTGTCGACGGCCTCGCTGGCCAGCGAGCGCGTCTTGAAGAAGCGCGCCGCCCACAGCCATTTATCCAGCCTGACCGTTGTCATATCACTCATGCGTACTTGCCTACTGAAAAAATGCGCATCACCAGCCGGTACGCGAGGAACGCGGCTTCGTAGCCGATGCGCCGAAAACGGCCGATGTGCTTGAAATCATCCTGGTGAATGACGATACCGTCGGCCACGCCCTGCTCGATGTGCTGGCGCAGGCTTTGCGCAAAGGCCACGTCCTTGATGACCACGTTCGCTTCCTGGTTCAAAAACAGGCTCAGCGCGTCAATATTGCTCGACCCCACCGTCGCCCAGTCATCGTCGACGACGGCCACCTTGGCGTGCAGCTGCGTCTTGCGGTATTCGACAATTTTCACGCCGGCGGCCAGCAGCTTCGGATAAAACGAGTGCGCCACGGCATCCTGCATGCGGAACTCGCCCACGCCGATCAGCAGCACCACGTCGACGCCCCGCTGGGCCGCCTGGGCCAGCGCGTGGCGCAGCTTGTGCCCGGGCGCGAAATACGGGTTGGCCAGCATCACGCTTTTGCGCGCCTGGCCCAGCGCCTGCAGGTAGGCGCGCTGGATGGTGCGGCGGTTGCGCAGGTTGTCGCGCACGACAAAGCCGGCCACCACGGGGTTTTTCGCCAGCTCCTTGCTGACGACGCGCATCTTGCGGTACAGCTTGATACGCCGTACCAGGTTCATCTTGCCCAAGCGCGCCCACTGCGCATGCGCCTCTTCATGGATGGCGTCCACCAGCGGGCCCTTCACCTGCACAGCGAAGTCCCAGCGCGGCGCTTCCAAGCTGATGCTGTGGTCGTAGTCGCAAAACATGTCGTCGTTGATATTGATGCCGCCCACCAGGGCAATTTCTCCATCGGCGACGCAAATCTTGCGGTGCGTGCGCGTGATGCCGCGCCGGAACCACGGATTGAAGATGCGGTGGTGCACGCCGGCCGCTTCCAGCTGCGCATGCATGGCGTTGACGCGGCGGTTGCCCGTGCCGAACCAGTCCGTGATCATGCACACCAGCACGCCGCGCGCGGCCGCCCGTTTCAGGGCGTCAAGCACCAGGGTGCCCGTGGCGTCATCGGCAAAGATATAGGTTTCGAAATACACTTCCGAGCGGGCGCCGTCGATGGCCTGGACCAGCGCGGGAAAGTAATCGGTGCCGCAATACAGCAGCTGGATGTCGTTGTGGGCGATGAAATTGACTGTGCGCATGCCGGCAGTCTACGCGAGTTTCAAAGCGGCAACTATCGGCGCGTGGTCCGATAATTTTGCCCACAAGGTGCCATGCATCACTTGCGCGCCTTCCACGTGGAAACCGCGCACGTAGATACGGTCCAGGCGGAACCACGGCAAGGCGGCGGGAAAGGTGCGCGCCGGCACGGGCACGGGCGTTTTCGTCTGGCGCCGCGCCAGGGTGCGCACGAGGTCGCCCAGGGCCGAATTCGACGCGCGCTGGTCGAACACTTCCACCACGCCGAGCGCATTGCGCAGCTTGTCGCTGAGCGTATTGCGCCAGTCGTTGAAGTCGCCGGCGATGATGACGGGCTCGCCATTCGGCGCCGATTCCATCACCGCATCAATCAGCGCCTGCGTCTGCCGGCCCCGTCCCGATTCGAACAGGCCCAGGTGAACCACGTAGCAGTGCACGTCCGCCTGCGGCGTCTTGAGCACGCAATGCAGGATGCCGCGTTGCTCGTAGGCATGGTCGGACACGTCGTGGTTGGTTTGCGAGGCGATGGGAAATTTGCTCAGCAAGGCGTTGCCATGGTGGCCATGGTCGTACACGGCATTCATGCCATAGGCGGAATGGTGTTCGGCGCCGGCAAAGAACTCGTGCTGCGACGCTTCCGGCCAATGCTTGTGGCCGTTTTTCTCGGCGCCATAGCGGGCCGCATTGCGGTCGTGCTTGCCTTGCACCTCTTGCAGGAAGACAACATCGGCATGAAACAGGGCAATCGCCTGTTTTAAAGCATGCACGCGGGGCAAGCCCCGCACGGAGGAGACACCCTTGTGGATATTATAAGTTGCTACGCGGATTTTCATGCATTGATTCTACTCCCAGACGGCCCCCGCGCGGCGCCGGCGTAGGTGCGCGTGCGCACCTAATGCAGACTTTTTCCGGCTGCCAAGGCTTGTCACGCTCAGGCCAGAAAACTATCGAGGGCGCTGATGCTGCCAACGAGGATGCCGACAAGCCACAACACCCTGACCGCGATGGGTGCGCTGCTCCAGCTGAAGGCGCCCCGTCCACCCGCAAACAGGCGCGGATGCAGGAGAAAGCCCAGCATCAGCAAAGGCAAGCCCGCCTGCGGCAAGGTGGCAGGCGGATGGTCGGGGAAGCATACGGCAGACAGGGCAACAAAGACCCACGACAGAAATAGCGCCCCCAGCATGCGCTTCGATAAAGAAAGTCGAGTCCAATTGAGCATATCAATAAACCTTTCGTCCACGCGTGACATCATTAACTAGATAGTAACATCACGGACGATGGCTTGCGATCTGTCAAGCCAGCATGCGTCCCACGCCCGCCGTCACGCTGACGATCAGCGCGGTAATGCCGGCCGCCCAGACGATCTTGACCAGCAACGGTGCGCCGCGCCAGGCCACCGTGCGCTTGCCCTTGGCAAACGCACCCGGGTGCAGCAGCCAGCCGATCGCCATCAGCGGCATGCCGATGGGCGGCGTGCGGCCAGGCACGGTGGAGCTAAACAGCAGAAAAATGAAGCACAGGCAAAAAACGATGCCCAGGGTGCCCAGCAGTTTTTGCTGTGCAGTCAAATGTAACCAGTTCAACATGGAATGCTTTCTAGGGAAATCAGGTGGGGCGCGCCAGGCCCGTCATGGCCGGCAATTGCAAAATCGCTTCCGCATTGGAAGAGGAGAAACAGCGGTCGGCCGCCGCCAGATAGGGCAGCCAGGCGTATTGCAAGTGTTCGCGCGGGTTCAGGGTGATGGCGACGTCGCGCGGCACTTGCACGCTGAACACGTGTTCCGTATTGCGCGTCACGCCGGGCGCGTAGCGGTGGCGCCAGATAGGATAGATCTCGTACACATTCGACAAGTTCCAGTCACGCAGCACGATGTCGTTCCCATCGGCAACGATGCCCGTTTCCTCAAACAATTCGCGCGCGGCCGTCTGCAGCAGCGGTTCGTCAACGGCATCGACGGAACCCGTCACGGATTGCCAGAAACCGGGCTGGCCCGCGCGCTCGATCAACAAGACGTCAAGGTCAGCCGTATGAATGACGACCAGCACGGAAACAGGGATTTTATGAGTCATATCAACAATGAAAAAGGCGCCACGACAGCGCCTTTTTTTGCATAGTGGATCAAACAGCGGCCACCTGGGCAGCCGCATGCTTCATTACACTACTTTTGGCTCGGCGCTGCGCAAACGGATGTGCAGTTCACGCAATTGCTTTTCGTCAACTTCCGACGGCGCATGGGTCAGCAAGTCTTGCGCGCGCTGGGTTTTCGGGAAAGCGATCACGTCGCGGATCGATTCGGAACCCGTCATCATGGTCACGATACGGTCCAGGCCGAATGCCAGGCCGCCATGCGGTGGCGCGCCGTATTGCAGGGCGTCGAGCAGGAAGCCGAATTTCAGCTGCGCTTCTTCCGCATCGATCTTCAGTGCGCGGAACACTTTCGACTGTACTTCTTCGCGGTGGATACGGATCGAACCGCCGCCCAGTTCCCAGCCGTTCAAGACCATGTCGTAGGCCTTGGCGATGCAGGCGCCCGGATCGCTTTCCAGCATGTCTTCATGGCCGTCTTTCGGCGCCGTGAATGGATGGTGGGTCGCCGTCCAGCGGTCCGCTTCTTCGTCGTGCTCGAACATCGGGAAGTCGACCACCCACAATGGCTTCCACACGTCTTCGAACAGGCCGGCTTTCTTGCCGAACTCGCTGTGACCGATTTTCACGCGCAGCGCGCCGATGGCGTCGTTGACGACTTTCGCCTTGTCGGCGCCGAAGAAGATCAGGTCGCCGTCTTGCGCGCCCGTCTGCTCGAGGATCGTGGCCAGCACGTCGGCAGGCAGGAACTTGACGATAGGCGACTGCAAGCCTTCAGGACCCTTGGCTTTCTCGTTGACCTTGATGTAAGCCAAGCCCTTGGCGCCGTAGATGGCAACAAATTGCGTGTATGCATCGATTTCCGAACGGGGCATGCTGCCGCCTTGCGGTACGCGCAGGGCCACCACGCGGCCGCCTTTCATGTTGGCGGCGCCGTTGAAGACCTTGAATTCGACCGACTTCATGACTTCGGTCAAGTCCGTGAAGGCCAGCTTGACGCGCATGTCCGGCTTGTCGGAACCGTACAGGCCCATCGCTTCGGCGAAATCCATCACCGGGAACGGGTTCGGCAGGTCGATGTTCAGGGTGTTCTTGAAGACGACGCGGATCATGTCTTCGAACAGGTCGCGGATTTCCTGTTCCGTCAGGAACGAGGTTTCGCAATCGATCTGCGTGAATTCAGGCTGGCGGTCGGCGCGCAAGTCTTCGTCGCGGAAGCATTTGGTGATCTGGTAGTAACGGTCGAAGTTGGCGACCATCAACAGTTGCTTGAACAACTGTGGCGATTGCGGCAAGGCGAAGAAGCTGCCCGCATTCACGCGCGACGGCACCAGGTAGTCGCGCGCGCCTTCTGGCGTGGACTTGGTCAGCATCGGCGTTTCGATGTCGATGAAGCCCAGCGCGTCGAGGTACTTGCGCACTTCCATCGTCACCTTGTAGCGCAGGCGCAGGTTGTTCTGCATTTGCGGGCGGCGCAGGTCCAGCACGCGGTGCGTCAGACGCGTCGTTTCCGACAGGTTGTCGTCATCGAGCTGGAACGGCACGGGCACGGAAGGGTTCAGCACTTCCAGCTCCGAGCAGACCACTTCGATCTTGCCCGATTTCAAGTTGTTGTTGATCGTGCCTTCGATACGGTTGGTCACGACGCCCGTCACGCGCAGGCAGAATTCGTTGCGCACGGCTTCGGCGACCTTGAACATCTCCGCTTGTTCCGGGTTGCAAACGATTTGCACCAGGCCTTCGCGGTCGCGCAAGTCGATGAAAATCAGGCTGCCGTGGTCGCGGCGGCGATGTACCCAGCCGCACAGGCTGACGGTTTGTCCCAGCATGGCTTCGGTAACGAGGCCGCAGTATTCAGTACGCATAGACATAAAATTCTCAGTTCAGGTTAGTGAGTGTTCAATCCGGCCACGTCCCGCATGGGACGCCTGCCTTTATTCTTTGGCTGCCGGGGCCGGTACAGCAACAACTTCCGCAGGCGCCACCACGCCCATCGAGACGATATATTTGAGCGCCGCATCAACGCTCATGTCGAGTTCGACGACATCGCTGCGTTTCATCATCAGGAAAAAACCCGATGTCGGATTCGGCGTCGTCGGCACGTACACGCTGACAAAGTCGCCCACCAGGTGGTTCGCCGCATCGCCGCCCGGCACGCCCGTCAGGAAAGCGATGGTCCAGGAGTTCTGGTGCGGATACGGCACCAGCACGGCCTTGCGGAAGGCATTGCCCGACGGGGAAAACAGGGTATCGGATACTTGCTTGACGCTCGAATACAGGGAATTGACGATGGGTATGCGTTGCAGCAACTTTTCCCACAGTTTCACCACGTAATTGCCGACCAGGTTATTCGTCAGCAAGCCCGTGAAAAACACGATCAGTACCGTCAATACCGTGCCCAGGCCGGGAATGGTGCTCAGCGCGGGAACCTGGCGGCCAAACCAGACGCTGGGCTTCGTACTGCCGGGCACCAGCAACAGCGACTGGTCCATCGTGCTGATCACCAGATTCAGGACCCAGGCGGTAATGGCCAGGGGCACCAAAATCAGTAATCCGGTAATAAAGTATTTACGCATCGGTTTCTCGGTAAGGGATCGTCTCGGCGCGGCGCGCTCTCAGTCCGCTTTCGGCGCAGCGGCAGCCGGGGCGGGCGCAGGCGCGGCAGCAGGCGCGCTCTCGGCGGCCGGGGCAGGTTTGGCGCTGTCGGCCGGGCCCGTCGGAATGGCCGTGGTGGGCGCCGTGCCGCCGCGGAAATCGGTCGCGTACCAGCCGGTGCCCTTCAATTGGAAACCGGCGGCCGTCAATTGTTTCTTGAAACTGGGCTTGCCGCACGACAGGCACACCGTCAGTACTGGATCGGAGATCTTTTGCAAGACGTCCTTGGCAAAACCACACTCGTCACAACGGTAAGCGTAAATCGGCATCTCTACTCCGAGAAAATCATCAAAAACCCTGAATTATAAAGCTTTTCCACCATTCCCAGCGGAAAATGCCCGGCCGCGACCGTTGCCGCCTCAGTCCGCCCGGCGGCGCCAGCTCATCCAGCGCTCCTTGCCGGCGAAGACGGCGATGGAATCGTCGACTGCCTCATCGGCCAGGCAATCGAAATGCGGCGCCAGCAATTCCTGCAGTGTCTCACGCGATATGCCGAATGGCGGCCCCTTGGCATTATCGTCAAAGAAAAAGTAGCCGGCCAGCATGGCGCCCGGCGCCAGCAACTGCGCCCAGCGGGCCGCCACTTGCGGCCACATGGTGCGCGGCATGGCGCACAAAAAGGCCCGTTCATAGATCAGGTCCAGCGGTGCCTCGGGCTGCCAGGCAAAGAAATCCGCCTCCACCACCCGCCCTGCCCGCTCGCCCAACTGGGCACGCGCGGCGGCCACGGCGCCTGGCGCAAAGTCGATGGCCGTGGCGTCCCAGCCGCGATCGAGCATGAAGACCAGTTCATACGCGGAGCCGCAGCCGGGAATCAGGCAGCGCAGCGGCGCCGGGCTGCCGGCCACGAAGCTGCGCAGCCTTGCAGGCACGCCGCCGTGGTCCCAGGGCGTGAATTGCTTCTCGAAACGCTCGTCCCAGAAGGCGGGCGAAAGCGGATCGCGGGTATGGAAGTCAGCCATCACTTACGTCCTCAGCGAGTTAAAACGGCAGTTGATGCCAGCGCATGAACACTTGCAAGCCCAGCGCGCCGAGCGCGAAGGCGCCCACGAAGTACACGATAAAGCTCAGCAAGCGGTTCGTCTGGCGTTGCTCTGCGAGCAAGGTTTTCATCAGTTCCACGTCGTTTTCGCGCGGTTCGCCATGCACGGTCAAGGCCTGGTGCAGCAAGCGCGGCAGCTGCGGGAAGATGTGCGCATAACGGGGCGCCTCGGCGCGCAGGCGCTCCATGAAGCCTTGCGGGCCCACCTGATTACTCATCCACTTTTCCAGATACGGCTTGGCCGTTTGCCACAAATCCAGTTCCGGGTCCAGCTGGCGGCCCAGGCCTTCGATATTGAGCAGGGTCTTTTGCAACAGCACCAGTTGCGGCTGCACTTCCACATTGAAGCGGCGCGAAGTCTGGAACAGCCGCAGCAATACTTGCCCGAAAGAAATATCCTTCAGCGGGCGGTCGAAGATCGGCTCACAGCAGGCGCGCACGGCCGCCTCCAGCTCGTCGACGCGCGTGTCTTTCGGCGCCCAGCCCGATTCGATGTGCGCCTCGGCCACGCGCTTGTAGTCGCGGCGGAAGAAGGCGAGGAAGTTTTGTGACAGATAATCCTTGTCGTAGTCGTTCAGGGTGCCGACGATGCCGAAGTCGAGCGCGATGTAGCGGCCGAACGATTCGGGCGCGATCGACACGAGAATATTCCCCGGGTGCATGTCTGCATGGAAAAAGCCGTCGCGAAACACTTGCGTGAAGAAAATTTCGACGCCATCGCTGGACAGCTTGCGCAAGTCCACGCCGGCCTCCACCAGGCGATCGATCTGCGACACGGGGATGCCAACCATGCGTTCCATCACGATGACGCTGCTGGAACAGTAATCCCAGTGCATTTCCGGCACCAGCAGCAAGTCCGAGTTGGCGAAATTGCGGCGCAGCTGGCTGGCGTTGGCCGCCTCGCGCATCAGGTCCAGCTCGTCGTGCAGGTATTTGTCGAATTCGCCCACGACTTCCTTCGGTTTCAGGCGTTTGCTGTCGGCCCACAGGCGGCTGATCCAGCCGGCCGCGATGTGCATCAGCGCCACGTCTTCGTCGATCAGCTTTTTCATGCCTGGACGCAAGACCTTCACGGCCACTTCGCGGCCGTCTTTCAGGGTAGCGAAATGCACCTGGGCAATGGAGGCGGACGCCACCGGCTCGCGCTCGAAGCGGGCAAACAATTGATCCGGATGCGCGCCGAGCGACTTGGTGATCTGTGCGATGGCCAGGTCGGAATCGAACGGCGGCACCCGGTCTTGCAGGCGCGCCAGTTCTTCGGCGATATCGGGCGGCATCAAATCGCGCCGGGTCGACAGCACCTGGCCGAATTTGACGAAAATCGGCCCCAGCTCTTCCAGCGCCAGGCGCAGGCGCAAGCCACGCGGCGACGACAGGTCGCGCCAGAAAATCAGGGTGTCGATCAATTTGGCGGTGCGGGGAACTTGCAGACCAGAAATCGCTATCTCATCCAGACCGTACTTGATGGAAACACGGATGATTTTAAACAGGCGCAGGAATTTCAATATCATGTAGACGAATCCGGTAAGGAGGACTGCGGCTGGGCGGCGGCGGCCGCCTTTTCCAGCCGGGCAAGGCGCTTGGCCAGGCGTTCGACGTCATCGCGCACGCGCGTCACGCCAGCGGAATACTCTTGCAGGGTAGAAGGACGGATCAGCATGGGCTGTTCGTCGAGAAAATATTCGGCCACGTTTTCCGCCAGCTTTTGCTGGCCCGTGCGCACAAAGGCGGCGGCATCTTTCGCACCGGAAACCAGGCGTGTGGCCAGCATGGGGCCGACGACTTTCTCCAGGTCATGCTCGGCTTCCCAGCGCAAGCCCTTGCTCAATTGCGAAATCGCATTGGCAAACTCGGCATCGCCTTCGATCTTGACGTAGGAAAACGCCCGTTCGCGGTTTTGCAGGATCAGCGGCACATCGGACAATTTGACGCGGATGGTGACGCTGGCCGGCATGTCGGCCGGCGCCGTTTCCAGCATGCCGGCGCTGTCGACGCGCAGGCGCAAGGCCACGGCGCCCGTGTCGATGCAGGCCAGCTTGCCAGCGTGCACGGCCAGCTGCTGGCGCGCCCACGGCTCCTGCGCCAGTAAATGGTTGATAGTCGCGATGACGGGCGTCATCAGGGAGAGATCGGAAAGTGGTGCCATCATATGCCTGCGCGCCAAACGCGCCCCTAAAAATGAAAAACCGCCCGTAGGACAACGCGGGCGGTTTCGATCTTACCAGTTCAGCAGGAAATATCTGTCAAGCATCATGCATTGCGCATGAACTTAAGCCATTATTCAGCAAGTTTTGACAATTAATTCAATTGCTGGATGCCTGCCAGGACCCAGCCGCTGTTGCCGCTGACGGGTTTCGACATATTCCACACTTCCGCGAACGGTTCGGCCGCGGCGCCCGGCGCCGAACGGATCAGGCCCGTAAACTTGACGCTGGCCAGGTAATCGTTGACGCTCGTCTCGATGCCGAGCAATTCGGCATCGATGGTGACGACGTCCGTAAAGTCCGGCTGCGCGCCCCGTTCCTGGATTTGCATGCGCAGTTCCGCATACACTTCCGGCGACGTGAATTCGCGGATATCGTTGACGTCGGCCTTGTCCCAGGCCGCTTGCAGGCGAATGAAATTGCTTTTCGCGTGGCGCAGGAAGGCTTCCTTGTCGAAGTCGGCAGGCACGCCCCATGGCGCGGCAGCCGGTACCGGCTTGTCCAGGCCGACGCCGGACGACACGGGCTGCAGCGGCGGCAGCGGCGGAATGCGCGAACCGATGTCGGGCACGTTACCGGCCGGTGCCGGCTGGTTGCCGCCAAAACCCGCGAACGGCGCATTGCCGCTGGTATTGTTGTCGCGCTTGCCGCGCACCATGCGGTAGATGAAGAAGGCCACGCCGGCCAGCAAGGCCACCATCAGCAGGGTGCTGATCATGCTGGCCAAGGCGCCGCCCAGGCCAAAGTGCGACAGCAAGGCGCCCAGGCCCAGGCCCAGCAGTGCGCCGCCCAATAACCCCTTCCAGCGGCTCGGTGCCTTGGCGGCAGGTGCCGGTGCGGGGGCCGGCGCAGGTTGCGCCTGGCGTGGCGCGGCGGCCGGTGCCGGGGCCGGCGCAGGTGCGGGCGCCTGACGGCCCACGTTTTGCGACTGGCGGCCAAACGAACGGCCACCGCCCATGGGACGGGCCAGCGCCTCGCCCAGCATGGATACCGTGGTCGCGGCCAGCATCATGCCGACCATAAATTTCTTCAATTTCATTCCATCTCCTAAAATCACCAACGTTGATGCATTACATCTTGATACCGGTGTGCAAAGCGGCAATGCCTGCCGTCAAATTGTAGTACTGCACGCGCTCCAGGCCCGCCGTTTCCATCATGGTTTTGAGGGTTTCCTGGTCCGGATGCATGCGGATCGATTCGGCCAGGTAGCGATAGCTTTCCGCGTCGCCGGCGATTTTCTGTCCGAACCACGGCAAGACCGAGAACGAATACAGGTCGTACGGCTTTTGCAGCGGTGCCGCCACTTTGGAAAACTCCAGCACCAGCAGCTTGCCGCCCGGCTTCAGCACGCGGCGCATTTCCGCCAGCGCCACATCCTTGTGCGTCATGTTGCGCAGGCCAAAGGCCACGCTGACACGGTCGAAATAGTTATCGGGGAATGGCAGTTTTTCCGCGTCACACAACAAGGTGGGGGTGAGCAAGCCGCGATTCAAGAGCCGGTCGCGGCCCACGCGCAACATCGATTCATTGATATCGGTCAACCAGACTTCGCCCGTAGGACCGGCCTGCTTGGCAAACGCCTTCGACAGGTCGCCCGTGCCGCCGGCGATGTCGAGCACCTTGAAACCGGGGCGCACGCCCGCGTTGGCAATGGTGAACGTCTTCCACAGACGGTGCAGCCCGCCCGACATCAAGTCGTTCATCACGTCGTATTTGGCAGCGACGGAATGGAACACCTTGGCGACTTCGCGCACTTTGTCGTCTTCTGCAACTGTTTTGTATCCGAAATGGGTCGTATTGGTCATGGTAGGCAGTCTGTTTGAACTTGGGAGCATTATACAAGCGGCAGGCGCATTTCCCCGTGACGCCGGAGAAGGTATTGCCTTTCCACTGCATTCTCAGCCAGCATTGCCGCCCGCGCATACGCGGCCAGCGCGCCAGGCCGGTCGCCCTGGCGGCGCAGCAAGTCGGCCCGGGCCGCGTGCAGATAATGCGAGTTGGCAAGGCTGGGCACGGCTTCCAGCCGTTCCAGCCACGCCAGCCCGTGTTCGGCGCCGTGCGCCATGGCGCAGGCGATCACGGCATTGAGCAAAATCAAGGGTTCCGGCTTGTGCCGCAGCAAGGCGCCGTACAGGGCGCTGATCTGGCGCCAGTCCGTCTGGCTGGCCGTGGGCGCTTGGGCGTGCAAGGCGGCTATCGCCGCCTGCAACTGATATGGCCCCGGCGAGCGCGCCGGCAAGGCCAGTTCCAGCACGGCCAGCCCCTCGGCAATCCAGTCACGCTGCCACAGGTGCCGCTCCTGCTCTTCCAGGGTCAGCAGAAAACCCTCGGGCGACAGGCGGGCCGGGCCGCGCGACGCCTGCAGCAGCAGCAAGGCCAATAAGCCCTGCACTTCCGGCTGGCCGGAATGCAGGCTGTCAAGCAGCCGCCCCAGGCGCAACGCTTCCGCGCACAAGTCCGGGCGCAGCAGGTTATCACCACCGCTGGCGCAATAGCCTTCGCTGAATACCAGGTAAATCACGTGCAGCACTTGCGCCAGCCTTGGCTGCAGTTCTTGCGCCGGCGGCAACTCGAAGGGAATGCGCGCTTCGGCGATCTTGCGCCTGGCGCGCAACAGGCGCTGCGACAGGGCCGCCTCCGCCACGCCAAAGGCGCGCGCGATCTCGGCCGTGGACAGCCCACACAGGGTGCGCAGGGCCAGTGCCACCTGCGCCTCGGGCGCCAGCGCGGGATGGCAGCAGATGAACAGCAGGCGCAGGCGGTCGTCCTCGATGGCTTGCGTTTCATCAAGCATGGCCGCCGGCAGGCAGGACAGCACGGCCTCGGCCTCGCTGACGCTCTTGCCCGCCCGGCGCACATGGTCGAGGCCCGCATTGCGCGCCACGGCACTGAGCCAGGCGGCAGGATTGTCGGGGATGCCCGTGCGCGGCCACAATTCCAGCGCCTTGCGGCACGCTTCCTGCAGCACGTCTTCCGCCAGGCCCAGGTCGCCGAAACGCCGCATCAGGCCGGCCAGCACCCTGCCCTTTTCCTGGCGAAAGACGTACTCGACGGCCGCAATGGCGTCGCCGGCCATGTTCAAGCCGTCACGGGCCGCACTTCGATGGTGCCCAGGGATGCCGCCGGACAACGCCCGGCCCAGGCCAGCGCCTCGTCCAGGTGCGCGCAGTCGAGCAAGTAATATCCGCCCAGTTGCTCCTTGGTTTCCGCGAACGGCCCATCCGTGATGACGGGCTTGCCGTTTTGCACACGCACGCAGGTGGCGCTGCGCACGGGCGCCAACTCGGCGCCGCCGCGCAGCACGCCAGCCGCCTCCAGGTCCTGCGTATAGCTGGCAAAGTCGGCCATCAGGCTGGCCATCTGCCCTTCCGGCATGGTTTCGTAACGGGATTCATCGGCGTAGATCAGGATCATGTATTCCATAGTCTCTTCTCCAAAAGAAAAATGCCCGCAAGCGCGGGCATTCATACGACGAACGGGGCGGCGGCAATCCGACAAGATTACCGCATTATTTTTAATTAATGCTTATGGCCGCAGCTGGGTCCATGCACGTGGCCGCCGGACGACTGCTTGATGGTCATGTCGGCCTTGGCATCGCGGCCGCTGTCGCCCGGGTAGCCGGCCGCCGCCAGCTGGTCCAGATAGGCTTGCCACAGGGTCGCTTGCTCGGCGCCCAGCTTGTACAAATAGGCCCAGGTGTACAGGCCGGAATTGTGGCCATCGCTGAAGGTCGGCTGCACGGCGTAGTTGCCGACCGGCTCCAGACCCGTGATGCCGACCAGGCGTTTGCCTAATTGCAAAGTTTCCTGGCCCTTGCCATGGCCTTGCACTTCGGCCGACGGCGAGTACACGCGCAGGTATTCGAACGGCAGCGCAAATGTGCTGCCGTCGTCGAAGGCCACGTCGAGCACGCGCGACTGGTTGTGCACGGTCAAGCCGGTCGGTTGCGGTGTTGCTGTTTTTTCAGTCATGACAATACTTTATGCGGATAAACGTTGAATGATGGCGGTGCGCAAGGCCGGCAACAGGGCGCGGCGCGCGGCCAGCACCTCGGGCGCCGTCTCGCGCTGCACCACGGCCCAGCTGGGGTTCGGGAAATGCGCGTCGTCGCGGTAGCGCGGGATCACGTGCCAGTGCACGTGCGGCGTCATGTTGCCGAAACTGGCCACGTTGACCTTTTCCGGCTGCATGACTTCGCGCACGGCCAGTTCGACCTGCCATACGACTTCCATGACGTAATTGCGCTCGCCCGGCGTCAAATCCGTCATTTCCTTCACGTGTTTGTTCCAGATCACGCGGCAAAAGCCGGGATATGCAGGGTCGTCGACGGCCACCACGGACAAACGTTCGCTGCGCCACAGCAAGGCCTCACAGCCCTGCTTCTTGGCAAAGCCATCGAGCAAGCTGCACAGATCGCAGGTCGAGGACGTCACACCAGCACCCGTTCGATGCCGCCGTCATTGGCGCGTTTCACGTAATCCGGCATCCAGTTCTCTCCCAGCAAGTGTTTGGCGATCTCGACGACGATGTAGTCGGCCGTCGTGCCCGAATCGTCATTGTAGCGCGACAAGCCTTGCAGGCACGACGGGCAGCTGGTGAGGATTTTCACGTCGCCGGTAAAACCGTCGCCGCGCAGCTTGTCGGCGCCCTTGACCATCTCTTCTTCCTTGCGGAAACGCACTTGCGTGGAAATATCGGGACGCGTGACGGCCAGGGAACCCGATTCGCCGCAGCAACGGTCATTCTTCTCGATCTTCACGTTGTCTACCGTGCTGATCAGGGAATTGATGGTTTTGCCCGATTCCTGCAGCTTCATCGGATTGTGGCATGGCTCGTGGTACATATAGCGCGTGCCGTTCACGCCTTCCAGCTTGACGTTTTTCTCCAGCAAATACTCATGGATATCCATGATGCGGCAGCCGGGGAAAATCTTTTCAAACTGATACGTTGCCAGCTGGTCATAGCAGGTGCCGCACGACACCAGCACCGTCTTGATGTCCAGGTAATTGAGCGTGTTGGCCATGCGGTGGAACAGGACGCGGTTGTCCGTCATCATCTTCTCGGCCTTGTCGAACTCGCCCGCGCCCCGCTGCGGATAACCGCAGCACAGGTAGCCAGGCGGCAAGACCGTCTGCACGCCCACTTCCCACAGCATCGCCTGCGTGGCCAGGCCCACTTGCGAGAACAAACGTTCCGAACCGCAGCCGGGGAAGTAGAACACGGCTTCCGTATCGGCCGTGGTCGTCTTCGGATTGCGGATGATCGGGATGACCTTGTCGTCTTCGATGTCGAGCAGCGCGCGCGCCGATTTCTTCGGCAGGTTGCCCGGCATCTTTTTGTTAATAAAATGGATCACCTGCGCCTTGACGGGCGGCTTGCCCGTCGATGGCGGCGGCGCCTTGGTTTGCTTTTTCGCAAACTTCTTCAGCAAATCATGGCCCAGGCGCTGCGCCTTGTAACCCCAGCCGATCATGACCTTGCGCGTGGCGTTGATGGTCACGGGATCGGTGGCGTTGAGGAACATCATCGTTGCCTTGGTGCCCGGATTAAAGCTCTTCTTGTCCATCTTGCGCAACAAATTGCGCATGTTCATCGACACGTCGCCGAAGTCGATATTCACGGGGCAAGGCGTCACGCATTTATGGCAGACCGTGCAGTGGTCGGCCACGTCTTCGAACTCTTCCCAATGCTTGATGGAAATACCGCGGCGCGTCTGCTCTTCGTACAGGAAGGCTTCGATCAGGGACGAAGTCGCCAAGATCTTGTCGCGCGGCGAGTACAGCAAGTTGGCGCGCGGCACGTGGGTCGAGCACACGGGTTTGCACTTGCCGCAGCGCAAGCAATCCTTGACGCTGTCGGCGATGGCGCCGATGTCGCTTTGCTGCATGATCAGCGACTCATGGCCCATCAGGCCAAACGATGGCGTGTAGGCATTGCGCAAGTCCGCGCCCATGCCTGGCAGGTTCAGCAATTTACCCTTGTTGAAACGGCCTTCCGGATCGATGCGCTGCTTGTAGCTGCGGAAGTCGCCGATCTCTTCTTCCGTCAAAAACTCCAGCTTGGTGATGCCGATACCGTGCTCGCCGGAAATGACGCCATTGAGCGAGCGGGCCAGGATCATGATGCGGCCCACGGCTTCGTGGGCGTCCTGCAGCATTTCGTAATTGTCCGAGTTGACGGGCAAGTTCGTGTGCACGTTACCGTCGCCCGCATGCATGTGCAGCGCGACAAACACGCGGCTACGCAAAATGCGCGCGTGG
The DNA here is from genome assembly GCF_059423585.1 of Janthinobacterium sp. GW460-12-1-14-LB5. Lineage (NCBI taxonomy): Bacteria > Pseudomonadati > Pseudomonadota > Betaproteobacteria > Burkholderiales > Oxalobacteraceae > Janthinobacterium > Janthinobacterium sp. GW460-12-1-14-LB5. The sequence continues at coordinate 112,825 of NZ_JBWKYD010000004.1, forward strand.
ATCGCCGTCGCCTCGTCGAGGATCAGCTTGAAGGCGGCGCCGTTGAAGATCTGGCGCAGCTGGGCGCGGATTTCCTGCTTCCAGGTCACGCGCACGGTGCGGTCCTGTACCACGTCGAACAGGGTGGCGGCTGGTTGCGTTTCCAGCCGCGCATCGAACACGGGCAACAGGCGCTCCATGCCCAGTTCGGCCAATTCGCCCTTCACGTCCGCCAGCGGACGGTCCAGCTGGGCCAGCAGATAGGTCCAGCGGCTCGTCACTTGCGCCAGCAACTGCTGCGCCTGCTCGGCGCGGTCGCCCAGCATTTCAGCGTCGTCGACGCGGTCGTCCGACGCATCGTCGCTCTTACCTACAGGCAAATTGCCCTTGGCAAAGAATTCGCTGAGGGCGTCCGCCAGTTGCAGTTTATTCTTGATCGACAGCTCGATATTGATGCGTTCGATACCATCCGTGTATTCGCCCATGCGGTTGAGCGGGATCACGACGTCTTCATTGATTTTAAAGGCGTTGGTGTGCTTGGCAATCGCCGCCGTGCGGGCACGGTCGAGCCAGAATTTCTTGCGCGCTTCGGGGCTGACGGCCACAAAACCTTCGCCCACGCGGGTGTTGGCGATGCGCACCACTTCCGACGCCGCTTGCGCGACGGCGTTTTCATCGTCGCCGACGATGTCGCCAAACAGGGCCATCTTCGGCAGCACGCCCCGCTTCGACTTGGTGGCATAGCCGACGGCGCGCAGGTAGCGCTCGTCCAGGTGTTCCAGGCCCGCCAGACGAATACTCGTGTATTGCTCGCCCTTGGCCGGCAAGCCGTCCAGGTAATCCTTGATTTCCACGATGGACGGGATCGCGTCGCGCGCCTGGCCAAAGAATTCCAGGCAGACGGTACGGGCGAATTTCGGCATCTTGTGCAGGATCCAGCGCGCCGAGGTAATGAGACCGTCGCAGCCTTCTTTCTGGATGCCCGGCAAGCCGGCGAGGAATTTATCGGTCACGTCCTTGCCCAGGCCCTCCTTGCGGAACTTGCGGCCGGGAATTTCCAGTATTTCCGTCTTGAACGGTGCGTTCGGTTTTGTGGCGTCGCGCGTGCTCGGGTGGCGCCATTCCAGCTGGAAACGTGCCAGTGCGATATCGTGGATCTTGCCCAGGTTATGGTCGAGGCGCGTGACGTCGAGCCAGTCGCCGTTCGGGTCGACCATGCGCCACGAAGCCAGGTTGTCGAGCGCCGTGCCCCACAGCACGGCTTTCTTGCCGCCCGCATTCATGGCGACGTTGCCGCCGATGCAAGAAGCGTGCGCGGACGTCGGGTCGACGGCGAACACGAAACCGGCCTTTTCCGCCGCTTCCGATACTTTATTCGTGATCACGCCCGCGCCCGAATGGATGGTCGCGTATTCGTGGCTCAATCCCGGCAAGACCGTCATTTCGACGGCGCCCAGGGTGATCAGCTTTTCCGTGTTGATGACGGCCGACATCGGCGTCAATGGAATCGCGCCGCCCGTATAACCGGTGCCGCCGCCGCGCGGGATGATGGTCAGCCCCAGCTCGATACAGCCCTTGACCAGGCCGGCCATTTCCTCTTCCGTGTCGGGCGTGAGCACGACGAACGGGTATTCCACGCGCCAGTCGGTGGCGTCCGTCACGTGCGACACGCGCGTCATGCCGTCGAAGCGCACATTGTGCTTTTCCGTGTAGCGGCCCAGCACCTTGACCGTGCGCTTGCGCAAATCGTAGGTCTGGCGGAATTCGTCGCCAAAGTCGGCCACGGCCTTGCTGGCTGCCTTGAGCAGCAGTTCCACGTTATGGCTGCGCGCCTGCGCCACGTCCGGCGCTTCACCGCTGGCGGCAGCGTCGCCGCCGGCCGCATCGATGGACAGGCGGCGCTTGTCGACTTCGGCCAGGCGGTGATGCAGGGCGTCGATCAAGCCTTGGCGGCGCTTCGGGTTGTCGAGCAAGTCATCCTGCAGATACGGGTTGCGGCGCACGACCCAGATGTCGCCCAGCACCTCGTACAGCATGCGGGCCGAACGGCCCGTCTGGCGGGCGCCGCGCAGCTCGTCGAGCAGGCGCCAGGAGTCCTCTCCCAACAGGCGTATGACGATCTCGCGATCGGAAAACGACGTGTAGTTATACGGGATTTCGCGCAGGCGGCTTGCTGCGGGACCATTCGGCGTTTCTGCCAGTAAAGCTTGGATATGTGCGGGAGCGTTCATGGAGTGTGGTGACGATGTGGACTGGACCCTAAAGACCCATTTTATCTTATTGCGCCGCACCATGCGGGAACAGCCTTATGCCGCCCAAGGTTTAAGCACCTCATCCACTACCATAGCAAATATGGAAAAGTCTTCCTTTACATGAATAAAAAACCAGAATGGCTGTCTTTTTTAAGCAAAAATGCCAAGAATCACGGCTGCCTGCAAACTATCAACCTGCCCAAAAATGGGGCAAACGGGCGTTGTAGCAGCCCCATTCAGGCCAGCATCTGGCCAATCCGGTGCCATACGCCATCGGGGATGTAGAGCAGCAAGCCCGTCATCGTAAGATAGCGCGCGCATTTGCCGACGGCCATGTAGGCCACGCTGGGCCAGAATGGCAGCTTGAGCCAGCCGGCCAGGGTGCACAGGGGGTCGCCCACGATGGGCAGCCAGGCCAGCAGCATGGTCTTGGCGCCATAGCGGGCCAGCCAGCGGAACCAGCGCGTGTCGCGCTCCTTGGCGAACGCCTGCTTGGCCCGGTAACCCATCCAGTAGTCGACGATGCCGCCCAGGGTATTGCCCAGCGTGGCGACGCCGATGGCGGCCCAGAACAGGGCGGGATTGGCCTTGATGACGGCAAACACGGCCGGCTCCGAGCCGAGCGGCAAGAGGGTGGCGGAAATAAAGCTGATCAGAAAGACCGATGTCAGCCCGACTTCCGGTGCTGCGATCAGCTGCAGCAGCCAGGCGATTGCGGATTCGATCATGGAACACTTCGCGATGCGGTAAGGCTCTCCATTATAATGAAGAGCAGCTTGCGCGCCGCACAATCCGCGCCGACCAGCAAGGGCCCACCGGCCCCTAGTTCCACAGAGCATTATTGTCGCCAGGCTATCCGCCGCGGCGCAGCCACTATCGCCCGACACGCTCCAGACCCTTTCTGGCCCAGAATCACTTGCTTGCAGACTATGAACATCGACTACCTCAAGAAAATCCTGACCGCCCGCGTCTATGACGTCGCCACCGAAACGCCGCTGGAACTGGCCCCTGCCCTGTCGCAGCGCCTGAACAACCAGATTTACTTCAAGCGCGAAGACATGCAAAGCGTGTTCAGCTTCAAGATTCGTGGCGCCTACAACAAGATGTCCAAGCTCAGCGAAGCGGACCGCAAGCGCGGCGTGATTTGCGCGTCGGCCGGCAACCATGCCCAGGGCGTGGCCCTGTCGGCCGCGCGCATGGGTTGCCGTGCCGTCATCGTCATGCCGACCACCACGCCGCTGGTGAAGGTCGAGGCGGTCAAGGGGCGCGGCGGCGTCAACGTGGAAGTGGTGCTGCACGGCGAGTCGTACACGGATGCCTACAACCATGCGCTGACGCTGGAAAAGGAACAGAAGCTGACCTTCGTGCACCCGTTCGACGATCCGGACGTGATCGCCGGCCAGGGCACGATCGGCATGGAAATCCTGCGCCAGCACGCCGGCCCCATCCACGCCATCTTCGCGCCCATCGGCGGCGGCGGCTTGATCGCCGGCATTGCTGCTTACGTAAAACAGATTCGCCCCGACATCAAGATCATCGGCGTGCAAAGCGTCGATTCGAACGCCATGGCCCGCTCGCTGAAGGCCGGCGAGCGCGTGACCCTGAACGACGTGGGCCTGTTCGCCGATGGCACAGCCGTGCGCCTGGCCGGCGAGGAAACCTTCCGCCTCGTGCAGGCGTATGTCGATGAAATCATCACGGTCGACACGGACGCCATCTGCGCCGCCATCAAGGATGTGTTTACGGATACGCGCAGCATCCTGGAGCCGTCCGGCGCGCTGGCCATCGCCGGCGCCAAGGCCTATGTGGAACGGGCCAGCCTGACCAAGCACCCCGTCAACAATGAAACATTGATCACCATCGCCAGCGGCGCGAACATGAATTTCGACCGTTTGCGTTTTGTGGCGGAACGGGCCGAGCTGGGCGAATTCCGCGAAGCCGTGTTTGCCGTCACCATGCGCGAACAGCGGGGCAGCTTCAAGCGCTTCTGTTCGCTCATCGGCGCGCGCAACGTGACGGAATTTAACTACCGCATCAGCGATGAAAAAGCCGCGCACGTGTTCGTCGGCATTCAAATTGCCGACAGGCATGAATCAAGCGTACTGGCGAAGACCTTCGAAGAACACGAATTCAAGACCCTGGACCTGACGCACGACGAACTGGCCAAGTCGCACATCCGCCACCTGGTGGGCGGCAAGAGCCGGCTGGCGCAGGACGAGCTGCTGTACCGCTTCGAATTCCCCGAACGCCCCGGTGCGCTGATGCGCTTCCTCGACAGCATGGCGCCGAACTGGAATATTTCCCTGTGTCACTACCGCAGCCAGGGCGGCGACGTGGGCCGCATCCTGATCGGCCTGCAAGTGCCGCCCGATGAAATGGGAGAATTCGCCCGCTTCCTCGATACCCTGGGCTACCGTTATTGGGATGAGAGCAGTAATCCCGTCTACAAACTGTTCTTGGGCTAAATAGCGAATTCACCCCGGTATTGCACTGGGGTGAAATAGGCTACCATGCGTGCTTGACCGAATTCACGCCACACGACCATGACCACCACCAACGACCTCGCCGAACAATCTCCCCTCGGCAAAAGCTCCGCCTACCGCACCGATTACGCGCCGGAATTGCTGTTTCCGATTCCGCGCCAGGGCAAGCGCGACGAGCTGGAACTGCACGGTACATTACCGTTTTTCGGCCTCGATATCTGGAACGCCTATGAACTGTCGTGGCTGAACCAGCGCGGCAAGCCGCAGGTGGCGATTGCCAAGGTCAGCGCGCCGGCCGATTCGCCCAACATCATCGAATCGAAATCGTTCAAGCTGTACCTGAACTCCTTCAACCAGACCAAACTGGACAGCCCGGAAGCGCTGTTGATCTTGCTCAAACAGGATTTATCGAACGGTTTCGGCGCGCCCGTGCAAGTGGAACTGACCTTGCAGGAAGATTTCGGCAAGCTCAAAATGGGCGAATTCGATGGCGTGCTGCTGGACCGCCTGGACCTGGAAATTACGCAATACACGCCCTCGCCGCTGCTCTTGAAGGCAGCGTTCGATGATGCGCCGGTGGAAGAAAAACTCGTCTCGCACTTGCTCAAATCGAATTGCCTGGTGACGGGCCAGCCCGACTGGGGCAGCGTGCAGATCGAGTATGCGGGACCGCAAATCGACCAGGAAAGCCTGCTGCGCTACCTGATCGGTTTCCGCGAACACAATGAATTCCACGAGCAATGCGTGGAGCGCATCTTTGTCGACATCTTGCGCCAGTGCAAGCCGCAAAAGCTGTCCGTGTATGCGCGCTATACGCGCCGCGGCGGCCTCGATATCAATCCCTGGCGCAGCAACTTCAGCACCGGGGCGATGCCGGGCAATCTGCGCAATGCGCGCCAGTAACGCTAGGCAACACCGCGCAACACCCCAAAACCATGCCAGCAGGAATGTTGGCTGTGTTTTAAAACAACGTTGCAGTAGTGCAGCAGAGCATGTCAAAGACGCTGAAAAATCGGAAAATCGGCATTCGGCGGCGGAAAAACCGGCGCACCGCGTGTTTTTAATCAAGAAATAGCCGATACACGCCGATGTTATTTTTTTGCTAAAATGATGACCACGTGGGCTGTAGCGCCCACTGCGCCCGCAGCGGGCGTATACTGTTGAGAATTGGCGTTACAGGCCGCGAAAACAGGCCTATAATTCGGCTCGCAAGCCCTCTGCGCATTGCACCATTTCATTGAGTGTCATGACTAATCTTAGCAAAATCTTATCCCTCGAAAACGTCCTCCTGGACCTGGAAGTCTCCAGCAAGAAGCGCGCTTTCGAGCAAGCCGGCCTGATCTTCGAAAACAATTACGGCATCGCCCGCTCTACCGTCTCGGACAATCTGTTTGCCCGCGAACGCCTGGGCTCGACGGGCCTGGGCCATGGCGTGGCCGTGCCGCATGGCCGGGTCAAGGGCAGCAAAACCCTGAAATCGCCGCTGGGCGCCTTCGTGCGCCTGGCCGAGCCGATTCCGTTCGAATCGCCCGATGGCAAGCCCGTCAATCTGCTGTTTTTCCTGCTGATTCCCGATCATGTCACCCAGCAACATCTGGAAATCCTGTCGGAAATCGCCGAAATGTTTTCCGATGACGCCTTCCGCACGGCATTGGCCACGGATCCGGAACCGAAATCCGTGCATTCGCGCATCGTCAATTGGCAACCCAGTCTGCAAGCGGCGGGTTAAACTTCAGGTATTCCTCCACTCCTGAAGAAGACTGCCATGTTGCAAACGCCGCTGACGATACAACGCCTGTACGACGACAATCGTGAAAGTCTGCAACTGGGCTGGTTCGCCGGCTTCCCCGGCGGCGAGCGCCTGATCTCGGGCGACGTCTCGTCGGCCGCCGACCAGGTGGGCCACTTGAACCTGATCCATCCGGGCCGCATCCAGGTCTTTGGCCACCAGGAAATCAATTACTATCAGCGCCTGAAGGTCAACACGCGCACCCACGTGATCGGCGAACTGATCGCCGGCGGTCCGCCCGCGCTGATCATCGCGCAAGGGCTGGAAACGCCGCCCGACATTCTCGCCATCTGCGACGAGCAAAATATCCCCCTGTTCTCGACCCCGCTGCCGGCCGCGCAAGTGATCGACTTCCTGCGCGTCTACCTGTCGAAAAAACTGGCGCAGCGCATCATCATGCATGGCGTGTTCATGGACGTGCTGGGCGTGGGCGTGCTGATCACGGGCGATTCGGGCCTGGGCAAGAGCGAGCTGGGGCTGGAGCTGATTTCGCGCAGCCACGGCCTGGTGGCCGACGACGCCGTCGAATTTTCGCGCATCGCGCCGAATATGATCGAAGGCCGCTGCCCGCCCCTGCTGCAAAACCTGCTGGAAGTGCGGGGGCTGGGTTTGCTCGATATCAAGGCCATCTTTGGCGAAACGGCCGTGCGCCGCAAGATGCGCCTGAAACTGATCGTGCACCTGGTGCGCCGCAACGCGCTGGAAGAGGAAGTCGAGCGCCTGCCCTTCCTGTTCCCCACGGAAGACGTGCTGGGCTTGCCCGTGCGCAAGGTCGTCATCCCCGTCGCCGCCGGCCGCAACATCGCCGTGCTGCTGGAAGCGGCCGTGCGCAACACGATTCTGCAGCTGCGCGGCATCGATACCCTGCAGGAGTTCATGGAGCGGCAACGTTTGGCAATGAGCGGCGATTAGCGTTGCAAGGAGTTCACCCATGCATGGGTGAACCGTTACGCAGGCGGAGAGCAAGGCTCTCCGAAACCCATGCTCCACCAACGCCTCGCCATGAGTGGCGATTAACAACGCAGGTCGGATTAGCGGGGCCGCCGAGGTGGGGCAAGGCCCCGCGTAATCCGACAACATTGTTGGCGCGTGCAGCAAAGAAATACTACAGTCCAAATTGCAATAATTTGTAAAGATCATTGCATCGGGAGCGCAGCGCCGGTCTTTATTGTATGATCGGGCTATGCATATCGTCCTTATCACCGGAATATCCGGCTCCGGTAAATCCGTCGCGCTCAATGTGCTGGAAGATACCGGCTACTATTGTGTCGACAACCTGCCGCCAGCCTTGCTGCCGAGCCTGGTGCAAACCCTGCTGGACGAAGGCACGCCGCAGCTGGCCGTGGCCGTCGATGCGCGCAGCGCCGAGTCGCTCGTCAGCTTGCCGCACAATGTGGCGCTGCTGCGCGACCAGGGGCACGACGTCAAGGTCATGTTCCTGACAGCCACCACGCATTCGCTGGTGGCGCGCTTCTCGGAAACGCGGCGCAGCCACCCTCTGTCGCACGAATTGCGCCCGAACCAGAATCCGGCCAGCCGCCGCACCCTGATCGAATGCATCTCCGAAGAGCGCGAACGCCTGTCGGCCATCGAGCAATTGGGCCATGTGATCGATACCTCGGAACTGAGCGCGAACAAACTGCGCGCCTGGATCAAGGATATCGTCGCCTCCGAACGCGCGCCGCTGACCCTGTTCTTCGAATCGTTCGCCTTCAAGCTGGGCGTGCCGCTCGATGCCGATTTCGTCTTCGACGTGCGGGCCCTGCCGAATCCGTATTACGACCTGGCGCTGCGCCCGCTCGACGGACGCGACGCTCCCGTGATCGCCTTCCTCGACGCCCAGCCGAGCGCGCTGGAACTGCTGGCCGACATCCGCGCCTTCATCGAGAAATGGTTGCCGTCATTCAAGTCCGACAACCGCAGCTACCTGACGGTGGCCCTGGGCTGCACGGGCGGCCAGCACCGCTCCGTGTACATGGCGGAGCGGCTGGCGCAGTATTTCGGCCCCAACGAGCGGGTCGTGCTGCGCCACCGCGAGCGTTCTTAATCAGTCGAGGTGGCGCAGCGGATGCGCTTGCGCCGGCCAGACGGGGGCAAAGAAACGCGCCACCATGCTGGCATCGACCTCGTCCAGGGTTGAGGGGTTCCAGCGCGGCGCATTGTCCTTGTCGACCACCAGCGCGCGCACGCCCTCGAGCACTTCGCCATGCGCGAAATTGTGGCGCACCAGCGTGCGCTCCATGCGCAGGCAGTCGGCCACGCCCAGGTGGGCGCCCCGCTGCAGCAATTCCAGGGTCACCGACATCATCAAGGGCGAGCGCAGGCGCATGGCCGCCAGGGCCTTCGCGGCGAACGCGCTGTCGTCCTGCGCCAGCGAGGCCATGATGGCGGCCACCGAACCCGCGCCGAAGTGGCGGTCCAGCGCCGCGCGCGCCGTGGCCAGGGAAGCCGCGCCCGCCTCGGCCTGGAACGGCGCCGCCAGCGCCTTGATGGCCACCGGCAAGGCCTCGCCCGGCGTCGAGTCGAACAGGGCCAGCAGCGCCCCCATCTGCGCCTCGGGCAGATACACATCGGCCAGGCCCGTGTACAGGGCATCGGCCGCACCGATGGTCAGGCCCGTCAAGCCCAGGTACAGGCCCAGCCGGCCCGCCAGGCGGGAAAGAAAGTAACTGCCGCCCACGTCGGGGAACAGGCCAATATTGACTTCCGGCATGGCCATGCGCGTGCGGCCCGTGACGATGCGCAACTGGTTGCCGGGCCCGGCTTGCGCCACGCCCATGCCGCCGCCCATCACCACGCCGTCCATCACGGCGATATACGGTTTCGGATAAAAGTGAATGACATGATTTAACGCGTATTCTTCCGTAAAGAAATCTTCCAGCAGGGCGCTGCCGCCTTGCGGCGTGGCCAGGCCCGCATCGTAAAAGAAACGGATATCGCCGCCGGCGCACAGGGCCTTTTCGCTGCTGGAGCGGATCACCACGGCGTCCACCTGCGGATCGTCGCGCCAGGCCAGCAAGGCAGCGCTCAGGGTGCGCACCATCTCCAGCGACAGGGAGTTCAAGGCTTTCGGGCGGTCGAGCACGATGTGGCCCGTGCGGTTGCGGATGGAGGTCTGGACGAAGTCGCTCATGGCAGGCAGGAAAGAAGTGAGGATGGCGCATTCTAGCGCTTTCACCACGGATATTGCGTCCCGCAGGACGCAAAAAAGGGCGCAATGTGCGCCCTTAGTTGATCACAACTGGGGGAAGCCGGTGGCCTTAGACGGCGACGACGGCGTCTTCCTCTGAGTTGTCTGGCAGATGCTTGATCGCCTCTTTACCGTGCCCTTGCACTTTGGTTTTGTACTTCATCACTTGCCTATCGAGCTTGTCGATCAGGGTATCGATCGCGGCATACAGGTCGTGCGCCAGGCTTTCCACATAGACGGTCTTGCCACTCAGACGCAGGTTGACTTCGGCCTTTTGACGTTTTTCTTTCTCTTTGAGGTTATCCACGGTCAGAATCACGGCGATATCGATAACTTGATCGAAATGACGTTTCACGCGCTCCAGCTTCGTTTGTACGTATTCACGGATGGCTGGTGTCACTTCGAGATGATGTCCGCTGATGGTGAGATTCATACACACTCCTAAAGATGATCGGGTTCGTGCGGTCCATCGTATCCGGCCCGCAGAGGAACCGAAAAAAACTTACAAACACTTACGCAGGCTCACTGGCGGAATTTTCAATGCTTCCCGGTATTTGGCAACAGTACGTCGCGCAATCACCATGCCTTGTTCCCCCAGCATGTCCGCAATCTTACTGTCGGATAAAGGATTTTTAGGGTCTTCTGCTCCTGTCAGTTGCACGATCAATGCCCGTATCGCCGTCGATGACGCTTCGCCCCCCGCTTCGGTGGCGACATGGCTACCAAAGAAATATTTCAACTCGAACATGCCGTGCGGGGTCAGCATGTACTTTTGAGTTGTTACCCGCGAGATAGTACTCTCGTGTAAACCCAGTGTATCAGCTATTTCACGGAGCACAAGGGGGCGCATGGCAACGGCCCCATGCGAGAAAAAGTTCTTTTGTCTTTCTACTATCGCCTGTGCCACGCGCAGGATGGTATCGAAGCGCTGACGCATATTCTTGATCAGCCACTTGGCCTCCTGCAACTGCGCACCCATGGCGCCCTCGCCCTTGCCCTGCTTGAGCAAGTTGGCGTACATGGCGTTGACACGCAGGCGCGGCATGACGTCGTTGTTCAGGGTGACTTGCCAGCCATTGCGCGCGCGCTTGACGACGACGTCGGGCACCACGTAATCGGACACGTCCGAGGCGAACACGGCGCCCGGGTGCGGATTACACTGGCGAATCACCGTCTGCGCCTCGCGCAAGTCTTCATCGTCGCAATCGAGGGCTTTTTTCAGCTTGTTGAAATCGCGCTGGGCAAACCAGGCCAGGTGCTTTTCCACGATGACGAGGGCCATGCGCCGCGTCACCATGGCGACGTGCGGCAAGCGCCTGATTTGCAGCGCCAGGCATTCGGACGCATTGCGCGCGCCCACGCCCGGTGGATCGAAACTTTGCAGCAGCGACAAGGCCGTGCGCATCTCGTCGGCGTCGATTTCCAGCTCTTCCGGCAGGCGTGCCAGGATGTCGTCGAGCGATTCCTCCAGGTAGCCATTGTCGTCGAGCGCGTCGATGATCAGCTCGACCAGCGCGCGGTCGCGCAACTCGAGCACCGTCACGCGCATCTGCTCCATCAGGTGCTCGCGCAGGGTGCAGTGATGGGCCTCCAGTTGCGGACGCGAATCTTCATCGTCGGGCGCCTTGCCCCGGCTCGCCTCGCTCCAGTCGCTGTCGCCGCCCTCCGCGGCGGCCGGGCCCTCGCCCGCCTCGCCGTCAAACCCGTCCGCTTCGGCCGGTGCGGCGGGCGCCTCCTGGCCTGGCGGCTGGGGCGGCGCTTCGGCCGGCGCGGCCGTGGAACTCAGGGCGCCGTCGGACAGCAGGCGCAGCGAACGGTCGAGCGGATCGTCGAGGCGTTCGAGCAAGGGATTGTCCGTCAGCAGCTGCTCGAGTTCCTGGTGCAATTCCAGGGTGGATAATTGCAGCAGGCGTATCGATTGCTGCAACTGCGGCGTCAGTGCCAGGTGCTGCGACGTGCGCAGCTGCAATGATTGTTTCATTGGCTCACATGCGGAAGTGTTCGCCCAGATAGACCCGGCGTACCGACTCGTTCGCGATGATGTCGTCGGGGCGTCCCGACGCCAGCACCGAGCCCTGGTTGATGATGTAGGCACGGTCGCAAATACCCAGCGTCTCGCGCACATTATGATCGGTAATCAGCACGCCGATATTGCGCTCCTTCAAGAAACGCACGATGCGCTGGATTTCGATCACGGCGATCGGATCCACGCCGGCAAACGGCTCGTCGAGCAGCACGAAACGCGGGTCGGTGGCCAGCGCGCGGGCGATTTCCACGCGGCGGCGCTCGCCGCCGGACAGGGACAGGGCCTGGTTCTCGCGCAGCTTTTCAATCTGCAAGTCGGCCAGCAGTTTATCCAGGCGCTCCTCGATCTCGGCCTTCTTCAGGGGACGGCCTTCGACGGTCTGGATTTCCAGCACGGCGCGGATATTGTCTTCCACCGTCAGCTTGCGGAACACGGACGCTTCCTGCGGCAGGTACGACAGGCCCATCTGCGCGCGGCGGTGGATCGGCAGGCTGGAAATGTCCACGCCGCTGATATCGATGCTGCCGCCGTCCGACGGCACCAGGCCGACGATCATGTAGAACGAAGTCGTCTTGCCGGCGCCGTTCGGCCCCAGCAGACCCACCACTTCGCCGCATTCGACTTGCAGCGAGACATCATGCACGACTTGGCGCTTGCCATAGGTTTTTTGCAGCCCGCGAACGATCAGGGTGCTGCCACAACGGGTATTGTCCATTATTTCTTTCCTGGCGCGGGCGTAGCCGGCGCTTTCTCCGCCGCCGGCGCCTTGTTCTTCGGCTGGATCACCATGCGCACGCTGCCGCCATCGGGGGTGCTGGTGCCGCTGTCGGAATTTTCCATCGCAAACACTTCCTTGCGGCTGTCATACGAGATGAAGGCGCCATTGGCCACGTCGGTCACTTTCGTGCCTTCCAGGCGCGTCAGCTTGGCCCTGGAAAACAGTTTCACCACTTCCGTCTTGTTGTTGTATTCCACGCGCTCCGCTTCGCCTTCGACCCACAGGTCGCCCGCGCCATCGCGCTTCTGGCGGAAGGTGGCCAGCTTGCCGGGATCGGCCCAGAAGGTGATGAACTGGTAGCCTTGCGGATCTTCCGTGATCAGGGCCCGGCCCGCCTTCATGGTCAGGGTCCCCTTCACCAGCACGACGTCGCCCGTCAGGGTACGCACCTGCTTGACGTCATCGACGTGGCCGCTACGTGCCGTGATGACGGCTTCCTTCTCGGAATCGGCCTTCTCGGCATGCGCCCCCCCTATCATGGCCAGGGAAAATACGCTCAACAGCAAGATCTTCTTCATAGTATGGTTTCCTTGTTTCATTCTGTCATTTTGCCGCCGCGGCCGGGCGCGGTTTCGGCGGGAGGACCATGCGCAGCGCATTCTGCACTTCCACCACGCCGGTGGCATTATTGGCCTTCATGCCGATGCCATTGATGCGCGAGGCGCCCGTCAGGATATCGACCGGCACGTCCGTTTCCATTCTTTCCTCATCCGGGAACACCGTCAGCGCCTCCGTCCTGACCGTCAGGTTCTGCGCCTTCGGACTGGCCGCGCGGTCGATCACGACATTGCGGTGCAGTTGCAGCCGGGTATTGTCCTGGTCGATATGCGCCAGTTCCGCATTCATGTTCAGCGGCGGCATGCCTGGCGTGAGCTTGCGCACGAAGGGCTGGTCGATATCGGACGAATCGTCGAGCGGATAATGCGTGAGCTTGGTGCCCGAGACGATATAACTGGGCTTACCCGTCAAGTCCATGCGCACCAGACTAAAATTGGTAATGAAATAGTCGGGTTCATCCAGATGCTTGCTGGCCGTGATGTCCTGGCCATTCTTGTTCATCACTTCGAGCAGCCAGAAGCTGCCCAGCGCGACGACGACCGCGCCCAGCACGGTAAAAATCATGCGCCAGCGATGGGCGCCTCCTGGCTTACGCATAGGGCTTCACTCTTTCAAAGGTCACTGGCGGCGAGGCACGGCACCTCACTCCAGGAACGGCGCCATCACGCGCGCATAGTTGTCCTGGGCGCGCAGCAGGAATTCGCAGATCTCGCGCACCGCGCCGCGGCCGCCGCCGGCCTGCGTCACATGGTGCGCCAGGCCCTGCGCTTCCGGACGCCCGCCCGGCACGCTGACGGCAAAGCCCACGCGGCGCAGGATGGGCGCGTCGATGACGTCGTCGCCGATATAGCCGCATTGCTCTTCCGTCAAGCCCGTCAGCGCCAGCAATTCGCGAAACGGCGTCAGCTTGTCGTGGCCGCCCTGGTGCACGTGGGTAATACCCAGGTCTTGCGCCCGGCGTGCCGTGATGGCCGAGCGGCGCGCGCTGATGATGGCCGTCTGCACGCCCGATTCCTGCAGCAGCTTGATGCCCAGGCCATCATACACATTAAACGTTTTCATCATTTCGCCATCGGGGCCGAAATGCAGGCTGCCGTCGGTGAGCACGCCATCGACGTCAAAGATCATCAGTTTGACCTTGGCCGCGCGCGCCAGGTTGTCCGCCACGCTGTCCATCAGATCACCTTCGCTTGCGTCAGATCATGGATATGCAGGGCGCCCACCAGCTTGCCGTCGGCATCGACGACCAGCATCTGGTTGATGCGGAACTGCTCCATCACGGCCACGGCATCGACGGCCAGGCGCTCGGGCGCGATGCTGCGCGGCTGCGCATGCATGACGTCGCGGATCGCCACCTGCGTGAAATCCTGCACGCGTTCGAACATGCGGCGCAAGTCGCCATCCGTAAACACGCCCACGGGACGGTTGTCCGCATCGACGACGGCCGTCATGCCCATGCCCTTCTTCGTCATTTCTTCCAGCGCCTGCAGCAGCGAGGCTTCCACCGGCACCTTCGGCACCCGATCGCCGCTGCGCATGACGTCATGCACGTGCGTGAGCAGGCGGCGGCCCAGGGCGCCGCCCGGGTGCGAGCGGGCGAAATCTTCTTCCTTGAAGCCGCGCAAGTCGAGCAAGGCCACGGCGATCGCGTCGCCCAGGGCCAGGGTGACGGTGGTGCTGGCCGTCGGCGCCAGGTTCAGCGGACAGGCTTCTTTCTCGACAGAAATATCCAGGTGCACGTCGGCCAGCTGGGCCAGGCTGGAGTTTGGTTTCCCCGTCATGGAAATGAGCACGCCGCCCATGCGCTTGACGACGGGCATGATGGCCATCAGCTCCGACGATTCGCCGGAGTACGAGATGGCAATAAAAGCATCTTCCGAGGTGACCATGCCCAGGTCGCCATGGGCCGCTTCGGCCGGATGCACGAACAGGGCCGGCGTGCCGGTGGAAGCGAGGGTGGCGGCAATCTTGCGCGCGATATGGCCGGACTTGCCGATGCCGGAGACGACGACTCTTCCTTTGCACTGCAGCAACATCGCCACGGCGCGGCCCACGCTGTCGTCCGTGGCCAGGCGCGCGTGCAGCGCAACGATGGCGTCGGACTCGATCTGCAAGGTGGTGCGGGCCAGCGCGACGGCGCGCTCGGTCGTCGCTTGCATGTCAATTCGATCAAAAGCTTTCAGCATTGTTTTTTCATGGGTTACACTCATGCCCAAAGTATAAACGAATTAGGAAAGCAAAAAACTTGCCAGTCACAACAAACAACGATTTCCATTGACCGCACCGGGCAACCCATGTTTTCCTCGCTTGAACTGACCCTGATGTTACTCGGCAGCGCCGTGCTGGGCGTGGTCGCTTTCAGAATGTTGCATTTGCCGCCCATGCTGGGCTACCTGGCCGTTGGCATCGTCATCGGCCCCCATGCGCTGGGCCTGGCGGCGGAAAACGAGGCCAGCCATACCCTGGCCGAGTTCGGCGTCGTCTTCCTGATGTTTTCCATCGGGCTTGAATTTTCTCTCCCGAAGTTTCTCGCCATGCGGCGCATCGTCTTCGGCCTCGGCATGGCGCAGGTGGCCACCACCATCATCGCCACCGTCGTCTTCGGCTGGTTCGTCGCCCGTTATCTGTCCGCCTACATCCACCTGAGCTGGCAAGCCGCGTTCGCCCTGGGTGGCGCGCTGGCCATGTCGTCGACGGCCATCGTCTCGAAAATGCTCACGGAGCGGCTGGAACTCGAAAGCGAACACGGCCGCAAGATCATCGGCATCCTGCTGTTCCAGGACCTGGCCGTGGTGCCCCTGCTGATCCTCATTCCCGCCCTCACGCGCGATTCGGACAACCTGGCCGAAACCCTGGCCTGGGCCGGCGGCAAGGCCCTGGTCGTGCTGATCTTGCTGCTGTTTATCGGCCAGAAGATGGTGCGCGGCTGGCTGACCATCGTCGCCAAGCGCCGTTCGCAGGAATTGTTCATGCTCAACCTGCTGCTGATCACCCTGGGCGCGGCCTGGATCACGGAGCGGGCCGGGCTGTCGCTGGCCCTGGGCGCGTTTGTTGCCGGCATGCTCATTTCCGAGACGGAATTCAAGCACCAGGTGGAAGAAGATATCAAACCGTTCCGCGACGTGCTGCTGGGCCTGTTCTTCATCACCGTCGGCATGCTGCTCAATATCCGCGTCGTGCTCGACAACTGGTGGCTGGTCCTGCTGCTGCTGTGCGGCCCCGTGCTGCTGAAATTCGCCCTCATCGCGGGGCTGGCGCGGCTGTTCGGCTCCAGCAATGGCGTGGCCCTGCGCACGGGACTGGGACTGGCGCAGGCGGGCGAGTTCGGCTTCGTGCTGCTGAACCTGGCTGGCGGCATCAAGTTGATGGACCCGTTCGTCGTGCAGGTGGTGCTGGCCTCGATGGTGCTGTCGATGCTGGTGGCGCCCTTCCTCATCGCCAAATCGGACGCCATCGTCATGAAACTGGCCGCCAACGACTGGATGATGCAGTCGCTGGCGCTGACCAAGATCGCCACGCGCACCATGGCTTCGCAGAAACACGTGCTGATCGCCGGCTTCGGCCGCAGCGGGCAAAGCCTGGCCACCCTGCTGGCGGAAGAAAAGATCGAATACCACGCGCTGGACCTGGACCCGGAACGGGTGCAGGAAGCGCAGCTGGCCGGCGCCCACGTCTCGTATGGCGATGCGGGCCGGCGCGAAAGCCTGGTGGCGGCCGGTATCTACCGTGCCAGCGCCGTGGTGATCACGTATGCGAATACCGCGTCAGCACTGAAGTTATTGCATTTGCTCAAAGAAATGGCACCGACCTTGCCCGTCATCGTGCGCAGCCACGACGATACCGACCTCGACCAGTTGAAAAAGGCGGGCGCGGCCGAAGTGGTGCCGGAATTGATGGAAGGCAGTTTGATGCTCGCTTCGCACGCCCTGATCATGATGGGCGTCCCCCTGCGCCGCGTGGTGCACCGGGTGCAGGCCGCGCGCGAGGAGCGCTATGCATCCTTGCGCGGCTATTTCCACGGCACCAGCGATGCGGGCGACGATGCCGAGCTGGAACGCCTGCATACGGTCACCGTCAGCGAGGACGCGCACTGCGTGGACTTGCCCTTGAGTGCGATCGACGTGGCCGGCTGCGGCGCGTTTGTGACGGCCATCCGCCGCGGCCGCGGCAGCCTCGACGTCACCCCCGAAACGCAGCTGGCCAGCGGCGACGTGGTGGTGCTGCGCGGTACGGCCGACGCCGTGGCCAAAGCGGAAACCCTGCTATTAAAATAACTATTCGATCTGCGCCTGCCAGCTGACGACCTTGTTGCGCCCGCCCGCCTTGGCCTGGTACAGGGCCTGGTCGGCATGCGCCACCAGTTGCTGCGCCACCGTTTCGATGGGGAGCAGCGCCGCGTCCGCTTCCAGGCTGGCCACGCCGATCGACACGCTGACCCACGCCTGCGCGCTGCCCGGCAAGTCAAACATGGTGCCGGCAATGCTGGCACGGATGCGTTCGGCAACAAAGGTCGCGCTGTCGAGGTCGGCGTCGATCAGCAGGACGACGAATTCCTCGCCGCCGAAGCGTCCCAGCGCGTCCGAGCGGCGCAACTCCGTGCGGATGCGCGTCGCCACTTCGCGCAGCACCTCGTCGCCGCCCTGGTGGCCATGCGTGTCATTGACCGATTTAAAATGGTCGATATCGATATACATGCATGAAATGCAATAATTCTGGCGCCGCGCGCGGGCGATTTCTTCCAGCAGCCGGCGGTCGATATAGCGCCGGTTGTAGACGCCCGTCAGGGAATCGGTCAAGCCAATGTATTTCAGCATTTCATTGCTGATCACGTTTTCCAGGCAGATGGCGATGATGGACGCCATGTGCTTGATGAAATCCGTGCCCAGCGCGGGCGTAAAGCGCGTCACATCGCTGCTGGCCAGGTTCAGGCTGCCAATCAGGCGCTTGTTGCGCAGCAAGGGCACCAGCGCCACGCTGCGCAAGGGAGCGTCGATGCCCGGAAAACGCGGGCCATGCACGGCCGCATCGAAGGCCCCCAGCAGCGGCAGCGGCGGCAAGGCCGCTTCCCCCTCGGCCACGGGCCCCGGCGGGGCAAACCCCAGCTCCGTCACTTGATGCACGAACAGCAACTGCGGAAAGATGCTGAAATCGACGCCCAGCTTTTCCATCACCAGCACGATATCGTCATCCTCATCGAGCAGGCTCAAGGTCACGCCGTCGAGGTCGGAAATCACGGGCAAGGTGCGAAAGATGGTGCCTATCAGTTCGGGAAACGTGGACGCGCCGACGATTTCCAGGTCGAACGCCTGGTGGCGGCACATGATGTCGTGGTTGCGCTCGACCTGTTCCAGCAGGAAAGCCATGCGCGCGCGCAAGGCCTGGTTTTCGGCTTCGAGGCTGGCAATGCGCGGGTCCGGCGGTATTGCTTGATTCATAGAAACCTTAAACCCTTGTGTGCGGGCGCCATGCTTAAAATGCCAGTTCGAAACCGATGTCCTGCCCCACCACAATACGCTCATCGCCGCCATCCGTGACAATGGCATTCATGCCGAAGCAGATGGCGCCGTCGAGCTCGGGCTTGGCGCGGTAGCCATGCATGACGTCGAGCGGATCCGGCCCGGGCACGCCCGTGGCCTGGTCCACCGACGGAATCGGGCAGCGCGAACACGGCTTGACGGGTTTCAAGGTCGTCGCGCCGAATTGCAGGAACTCGGCGTAGTCTTCCTCGAAGGCGCCGATATCGCCGATGACCAGGTTCGGGCGGAAACGGTTCATCGGCAGAGGCTCTCGACCGGCGGCGCGCAGCTTGTCATTGACGTCGGCCAGCGAGGCGCTGCCGGCGATCAGCACCGGGTAGCCATCGGCAAACATGGTCGAGGCGGCCACACCGTCCGTCCATGTGGTGCTGGTGGCGCGCACCACGTCCGGGTGAAAGCGCGCCAGGCGGCACGGCACGCCGATGGCCTGACTGAACCAGGTGGCCGTGACCTCGTCGCAATCGTAGGCGCGCACGGTATCGTCCCACACTTGCACTTCCAGCATCGGTGACAGTTGCGGATGGGGCAAGCCCAGCTCGATTTCCAGCCGCAGCATGCCCGGCGCGCGCAATTCCAGGGTGGTGGCCTTGATGGACGGCACGATGAGCGCCATGCGCGGATGTTCGCGCTGGGTCAGGAAGCGGCCCTGCGGGTCGACCACCATCCACTCGCGGTCGAACACGTGCTCGCTCATCAGCCCTGAACGCGTCAGGACCGCCTCGCGCAAATGAATGCCGGCGCACGATTTGATGGGATACAGGATGATGTCGGACAGGATAGCCATGAACCAGGGACAGTGTTGCCGCTTCTGCCAGAAAGTTATTCAGAAACGAAGTATGGCAGCAAAGCGGGCAAGCGTAAATCGGCCAGGCTCAGCCGATGAGGCTGGCCTGGCGCGACAAGGATCAATACGTGTAGAAAATACGCTGGATTTCTTGCGTACTGTTGGTTTTGGTCAAGGCCAGCATCAGCAGGATGCGGGCTTTTTGCGGGTTCAGGGTGTCGGACACGACACTGTCGAGTTCATCGTCGTTCGCTTCGCCATTGCGCGCCACGATGCCCTGGCCAACGCGGCTCGAACGCACGATCAGCACGCCCTTCTGGCGCGCTTCCACCAGAGCCGGCTTCATTTGCGCGGCTACGCTGCCATCGCCCACGCCAGCGTGGATGATGCCCTTGGCGCCGGCGGCAATGAAGGCGTCCATGCCGACACGGTTCATGTTGGCGTAGCCATACACGATGTCCACTTGCGGCAGGGCATCGAGCTTGCTGATGTCAAATTCCGCTTCCAAGGTGTGCTTGCGCGTCGACTGGCGGTAAAAGAAGGCCTTGCTGCCCTGGATATAGCCGAGCATGCCCAGTTCCGGCGACTTGAAGGTGTCGGTGGTGGACGTATTCGTCTTGGTCACTTCGCGCGCGGCGTTGATCTGGTCGTTCAAGGCCACCAGCACGCCCTTGCCCACGGCTTCCTTGCTGCCGGCCAGCATCACGGCGTTGTACAGGTTGATGGGGCCGTCCGCCGAGATGGCGGTCGACGGACGCATGGCGCCCACCACGACGACCGGCTTGTGGCTTTTCACGGTGAGGTTCAGGAAATACGCCGTTTCCTCGATGGTATCGGTGCCGTGCGTGACGACCACGCCATCGACGTCGTTCGAGGCCAGCAGCACGTTGATGCGTTTGGCCAGAGCCAGCCAGTGGCTATTGCCCATGCTTTCGCTGGCGATCTGGAACACTTGCTCGCCTTTGACATTCGCCACTTTCTTGAGTTCCGGCACGGCCGCGATCAGGCGCTCGACGCCCACGGTGGCCGAGGTGTAACCGACGGTGGTGGTGCTGTCGGCCCCGCTGCCGGCAATGGTGCCGCCCGTGGCCAGGATCACCACATTCGGCAATTTGACGGCGGCTTGCTGCGCGCGTGCAGGGGCAGCGGCGATAAAGCCCATCAGCAAGGTAGCCAGCATCAGCTGTGCACAAGAATGGAATTTGCGTGAAAACATGGTGCTCCCGTGAAGTGTACTGTCAAAAATAACAACGTCGTGTGCAAATTATATGTCATCCATGCGCGGGTAAATCCCCAATTCATGCGTATCGCGCAAACGTGCGCGCCCTTGTTTGCGCTACAGTGGCGCCATGTCCACACTGCTCCCCTTCCGCTCCTGCCTCATCCTGCCGCTGATCTTGATGGCGCTCAATGCCTGCTCCACGCAAAGCGAACTGCGCATGGCGGCGCAGCAGGAGCAATTCGCGCGCGAGGCGGCCAGCGAGGGCGACTGGGCGCAGGCTATGCGCAGCTACGAGGCGGCCGTCGACAATGTCGAACTGGGCCGGGGCGACTTCGCTTGGCAGGCGCGGCTGCATCACCAGGCGGGACGCGCCGCCAGCGGGGCTTGCCGCTACGATGCGGCCGCATTTCATTTCCGCCAGGCCATCGCGCTGGCAAAGAAGAGCGAATACTCGAGCGCCCTCAGCTACAAGGCGCTGATCGACCAATATGAACGCCAGGGCAAGGCGACGGAAGCCCTGGCAGTGCGCAACGAACTGGGCGGGCCTCAATCGGGGGCGCTGGGCGCCTTTGCCGACCGGGAATCGCTGCCGGTCGGCAAGCATTGCGGCACGCCGCCCTAGCACAAGGGGATGCCGATGCGGGTGACACGCACGCTGCTGGCCCTATCTCCCCTCTTCGCCGTGGCGTCCGCGTGCGCCGCAGAGCCAGCGCTACCCCTATGGGAAGCGGGCATCTTCGGCGGCGCGGCCGTCACGCCCGCCTATCCGGGCGCCAGCGAGCGCTCGACGCGTAGCCTGGCCCTGCCCTATCTGATTTATCGCGGGAAAGTCTTGCGCGCCGACCGCTCCGGCGTGGGCGCGCGCCTGCTCGACACGGAGCGGGTGGAGTTCGATGTGGGTTTCGCCCTGTCGCTGCCGGCCAGGTCCAGCGACGTACCCGCCCGGCGCGGCATGCCGGACCTGGGCACCCTGGTGGAATTTGGTCCGCGCCTGAAAATCAAGCTGGCCGAACCGACGCAGCACAGCCGTCTGGGCCTGGAGCTGCCCCTGCGCGCCGTCATCGAAGCGCGCGGCGGCCTGCGCCGCCAGGGCGCCACGTTCGAGCCGCGCCTCGTGTACGCGCTGCAAGGCGAGCAGCAGGCATGGCATGTCGACGCCAGCCTGGGCGCCGTGCTGGGCAATGCCGCCATCAACGATTACTTGTATGGCATCGGCCCCGCCTTCGCCACCCCGGAACGCCCGGCGTATGCGGCCAAAAGCGGGCTGATGCTCACGCGACTGGGCCTGAGCGGCTCTTACCGGCTGCGCCGGGACTGGCGCGCCTTTGCCTTTTTGCGCTACGACAATTACACAGGCGCCGCCAACCGCGCCAGCCCCCTGCTGCGCCAGAACAGCGGCACCTCGGCCGGCATCGGCCTGATGTGGACATGGCAACGCTCGGACAGCCTGGCACGCAGTCAGGACTGACAAAAATACACTATTCGTGCTAGCACATGACGCGATACCCGCCGACAAACTGAGATCCAATCTCTTGCTCTGCTACGCCTTATCGTTGGCGCCAGAAGCATCGATAAGCTCTGCCAACTGGTCACCGCCGACAACGCCAATGCATTACACAGCGAAGTGGTGAAGCGTACTGAACAAGGGCGCGCCCAGGCGACTAGCCAGGATAAGCATCTGGTTCCTTGTAAAGGATGCTGATCGACACCCGCTCATCACTATCCAGCGAAAAAGAATGCTCGCTATGGGAAAAGCTGTCTTTGGCGACCAGATAATAATGACCGCTGGCAGTAAAGAAATCCGCATACGAGGTTTTGTAGGAAAAAATGCCAGGCTTGTGATGATAGGCCCGCTTATGGCGATAGCCTGGATCAAAGTCCAGGATGGCAAGAAACCCGCCACTCTTCAATACCCGGTCGGCTTCGGCAACAGCCTTGAGAATTTCCGTGCGATCGACCAGATACAGGCAAAAGCCGAAATATACGAGATCCATGCTGGCATCGCCGTGCGGAATGTGCGACGCGATCGAGACGTCCAGTTGAACGTTAATATTAGGAAATTTATCCATGCCTTCGCGCACTGCCTCGACGGAGGGATCGATGCCATGCCCCTGCGCCGCAAAAAACTGGCAGAGATCCGCCAGTTTGACGCCGTTGCCACAGCCGATTTCCAGGATATGCCCGATACGGTCACGATGACTGGCCAGGACGCGCTTGATCGTTTCATTCTCGTAGAATGACTTCTGCTGGTTCAAGGTGGATCGATTGCGGTCAAACCAGCGATCGCCCTCCCCCTCCAAAAATATCTGGCATTGCGTTTGCGCTAAGGAAGTCATCACCATGGCTAGCCCTTTGAAGTCTTGTGCCTGGCTGCTAGCAGCCAAATCCCAACGATATCGGTTCCTGCAAAATGGCGTATTGCTTCGCATGCACACTTTACAGATATGATTTTTTCATAAACATTCGGAAAATATTAACACCGATCCTGGTGCTGCGCGCTTTCAGGCGTTGATATTTATCAGCTGTGATAGCGGTATTTTTCAGGCTGGAACCCGACGTGAACGTGCGCCGACCTCCCATAACGGGCATGCCCTGCACAGGCAGGGCATGCCCACTCAGCTGGTGTGGCGAACGGCCTTCAGAAATCCACCGTTGCCGACAGCATGACCGTGCGCGGCGCGCCCAGGCCCAGGCTGGTCCATTGCGGCAGCGCCCAATACGCCTTGTTGCCCACGTTGCTCACGCTGGCGCGCACGGTCAACGGCCGGCCGGCGGCACGGGTGGCATAGCGGGCGCCCAGGTCAAATACGCTGCGGCCCGGTACGGACATCGAGTTGTCGGCATTGATGTATTGCTTCGATGCCGCCGTCGCATTCGCCGTCAAGGTCACGCCGGGAATGGCGGGCGTATCCCACTCGACGCCCAGCTTCGCCTGCAACCTGGGCACGCCCGTTGCCTGCTTGCCCTGATTGGCGCCGCCCACGGTCTTGCTCAAGACCGGATCGACATAGGCGATACCGCCCATCAGGCGCACGTCGCGCAGGGGCGAGCCGAAGAAACCCCAGTCGACGCCGCGATTGCGCTGCTCGCCGCCGAAAGAAAAGACATTGCTGACGGGATCGACATAGCTGCTGGGGCGTTTGATTTCATATACGCTGAGCGTATGCGCGAACTCGCCCAGGTCGACCTTGACGCCCAATTCCGCCTGCTTGGACTTGTACGGCGCAAAGACTTCGCCCGAATTGGCCGCCGTCAACGGCGCCGTGGCGCCCTGGCTCAAGCCTTCGATGTAATTGCCGTACAGGGAAACCGTCTTGCTCGCCTTGACCAGCAGGGCGACGGCCGGCGTGGTGGCGCCTTCGTCATAGCGCGAGGTACGCGCACCCGTCTTGATGTTGAAGTTATCGCTGAGCACTTCCTGGCGCCGCAAGCCCACCGTCAGTTGCACTGTGTCTTGCGCAAAGGAAAGCGTATCGACCAGGCCGACGCTGGCCAGGCGCAGTTCCGCCTTGGAAATTTGCGGCGCATCGAAGCGCGTCGCCGGACCCCAGACGGGGTGGTAGATATTCGTGATCCAATCTTTCGCCAGGGTATTCCTGCGACCGTACTGCTTGTCCGTGTGGTGGTAATACGTGGCGTTGACGGCCCATTGATGGCCGATATCGCCCGTGCGCAGCTTGCCCCGCAAGCCTGCTTCCGCCGACTGTTTCTCCACGTCAAATCCCAGGTCGGCAAGATTGGTGCGGTAGTCGCCGGCTGTGTTGAACACCTGGATCAGGTACGCGCCCGTCGACTGATAGTCGGCCCGGCTGGCGCCCACGGCGGCATACGCCATCACCTGCGCGTTCACGTCCAGCTCGCCACGCAGCATGGCGCCCTTGTCCTTGGTATCGTAAAACGCCCAGCTGGGATTGAGCAGCGTCTCCGGTTTCGGCGGACGCGGCACGGGCAAACCGGCAGCCAGGTTGACGCCCCGGTTCAAGCCGTCGGCGCGGTCCTCGCTATGGTACAGGTCAGCGGACAGGCGCGCACCGTTGCCGCGCCAGTCCAGGCCCACGGAAACCAGTTGGGTTTTCTTTTTCTGATGCTCGATGGCGCCGTCGCCATCGCGGTAGACGCCGTTGACTCTGATGCCGAACTGTTTATTTTCGCCAAAACGCTGACCCAGATCAACATGTCCACCGAACTGGGAATCCGACATATACGACGCCGTCACGCGCGCCAGCGGCGCATCGCCCGCGCGCTTGGGCACGAGGTTGATGCTGCCGCCCACGGAACCGCCCGGTGGCATGCCATTGAGCAAGGCCGATGGCCCTTTCAGCACCTCGATGCGTTCGAACATTTCGGGCGACGTGCGGTAATACGGCGAGATACCGTACAGTCCGCCAAACGCAACATCGCCGATATTCGAACTGAAACCCCGTATCGAATAATTCTCGCCGATGATGCCCGTCATGCCACTGCTGAAGACGGTAGGATCGGTGGCGGAAATCACGTCGGTGATGTCGCGCGCCTGCCGGTCTTCGATGAATGTATCCGTATAGCTGATGGTGTTGAACGGCGTTTCCATAAAATCCTTGTCGCCAAGAAATCCCACTCGGCCGCCGGACGCCACTTGTCCGCCTGCATAGGCATCCGTCACGC
Source organism: Janthinobacterium sp. GW460-12-1-14-LB5 (assembly GCF_059423585.1). Classification (NCBI taxonomy): domain Bacteria; kingdom Pseudomonadati; phylum Pseudomonadota; class Betaproteobacteria; order Burkholderiales; family Oxalobacteraceae; genus Janthinobacterium; species Janthinobacterium sp. GW460-12-1-14-LB5. Next base: position 138,067 of record NZ_JBWKYD010000004.1, read on the forward strand.
TATTGCCCTTGCCCCACACCGTCACGGCAGGCATGGTTGCGGCCGCTTCTGCGGCGGTGCTGTGTGCCGGTTCGCGGCGCAGCGTGTAGCTGCCGTTGCCCTCGCGCACGGCTTGTAAACCGTGTCCGCGCAGCAATTCGTAAAAGCCTTCGGGCACGCTGTAACTGCCGGACAGGCCGGCACTGTTCTTGCCTTGCAGCAGACTAGCCTCGGCCGTCAATTCGATCCCCGCCTCGGCAGCAAAGGTGTTGAGCGCCAGCCCCAGAGTTCCCGCCGGCACGCTGAACGCCTGGCGGGCCTGCGCCGCTTGCGCGTACGCCGTGGGGGCTGCCACGCCCAGCGCCCCCACGGTCAAGCCCGTGATGAGCGCCAGTTGCACGGCGGTGGCGATACGGCTCAGGTTCAAGGCGGGAAGGTGGCGCGTTGCCATGCGTTGGGTCATAAAGTAAATCCTTTCAGAGGGGGTGATTGCTTGTTCTCACCCTATCTCCCGAACGAAAAGGCAAAACCCTCAATGCAAATGCGACTCATTACGAAATATGCTGATTATTGATAGCCCTTGAGCACATCGTCGATCACCCGTTTCAGCGACGTCACGCTGGCCGCCGTGATGTACCAGGCATCCGCATCGACGAAGACCACGCGGCCGCTCTTCCAGGCATTGGTCTGGCGCAACAGCGGATTGGCCATCTGCTCGGCCGTCATGACGGGACGGTGTTCCATCACGGCCGTGCGGTCCACTACATAAATGATGTCGGGATTGGCTTGCTGGATGAACTCGCTGGATATGGGCTGGCCATGCAAGCCCGCCTCGATGGCCGAGCTGGCCGGTTTCACGCCCAGCGCGTCGAAAACAAAACCATAGCGCGACTGCACGCCGAACGCGCTGAAGGCGCCGTTGTTGTGCAGCACGATGAGCGCCCTCTCGGGACGCTCCTGCGTCACCTTGCGCGCGGCCGCCACCTTGTCGTCCAGCTCCTGCGCCTTCTGGCGAGCAATCTCCTCCTTGCCGAAGATGCGCCCCAGTGTCAGCAAGTGCTCCTTCACTACGTCGATGTGCTTGCTCTCGCTGTTCTGGTAATCCACGTCGAAATGCACCGTGGGCGCAATCTGGCTCAAATCCTTGTAATGGTTGGCCTGGATCGAGGTCATCAGCACCAGGTCCGGCTGGAGCGCGTGGATATGCTCGAGATTGGGCTGCACGATGGCGCCCAGGTCGCGGATGGCCTCGTCATCCCTGTAGCGCGTGAGGAAATGCGGCACGTAATCCTTCACCATGCCGGCCACGGGCACGCCCAGCTGGTCGAGGAAATCGACTTCATTCATGTCGAGCACGGCCACCCTCTGCGGACGCTGCGCAATCACCGTCGTACCCAGTTTATGGACGATGGTGATGGGAGCAAACGCCGGCTGCGAGGCGGTAGCGGCAGGCGCCAGCGGTGCTTTCTCGCGGCAGCCTTGCAAGACGGCCATGGCGGCAAGCAGCATGGCCAGCGCCAGACGGGGTTTGTTGCAGATCATCTCAGGCTCCTGTGGGGGTAAAGTAATTGCAGACACAGCCGCGCTCGTTGCGCACGATGTGGAAATCGATGTCGTACAGCGCGCGCAAACGTTCCTCGGTGACGACCTCGTGCGCGGGGCCGGAAAAGCGCACGGCGCCGGCCTGCATGGCAACGATGTGGTCCGAGTAATTGGCGGCGAAATTGATGTCGTGGATCACCAGGATCACGGTGCGGCCCTGCTCGTCGCACAGGCGGCGCAGCGCGCGCATGATCTGCACGGCGTGCTTCATGTCGAGGTTGTTGAGCGGCTCGTCGAGCAGCAAAATATCCGTCTGCTGGGCTATCGTCATGGCCAGGAAGGCCATCTGGCGCTGGCCGCCGCTCAGCTCGTCGACATAGGCGGTGCGCAGCGATTCCAGCGACAGAAAGGCGATGGCGTCATCGATCGCCTGCCGGTCCTGCGGCGTCAGGTTACCTCGGCTGTAAGGGAAGCGGCCGAAGGTGACCAGCTCTTCCACCGTCAGGCGCAGGTTGAAATCGGGCGCCTGGCGCAGCGTGGCCACTTGCCGCGCATAGTCAGCAATGCGAATGTCCGCGATGCTGCGCCCCCCGAGCAGAATTTCCCCCTGGCCCGCATCCTGCAGGCGCGCAATCAGCATCAGCAAGGTCGTCTTGCCGGCGCCGTTGGGGCCGATCAAGGATGTCACTTTTCCCTTGGGAAACTGTGCGCTGACTTTGTCCAGCACGCGCTTGCTGCCGTAGCTTTTTTCGATATGGTTGACGTGGATCATGCGGTGCCCCGGGTGCGGACCATGAGCGCGAGGAAATACGCGCCACACACCAGGTTGACGAGGATGCCGACCGTGGTCCGGTAGTTGAAAACGTGCTCGACCAGCAACTGGGCGGCGAGGAAGATGGCGATGGCGATGGCGCAGCCCAGCGGCAAGGTCACGCGATGGCGCGCCGTGCGGGCCAGGGCATACGTCGTGTTCGCCACAAAGATACCCATGAAGGCTGTCGGCCCCAGCAGACTCGTCGACACTGCCACCAGCACGGCGATCAGCGCCAGCTGCAGCCGCACCATGCGCCGGTAGTCGATACCGAGCGACGTGGCTTGCTCACGGCCCAGCGCCAGCACGTCGAGCGCCGGCAAGGTCTTCAGCACGGCCACGCAGGCGGCGCCCGCCAGCAGGGCCGAGGTCAGCAACTGCGCGGGCTGCGCCTTGTTGAACGAGGCCTGGCTGAATCCTTGCAAAATGGCAAATTCGCCGGGACTGATGCGCAGCTGGATGAATTGGGTGAACGTGCCGATCACCATCGTCAGCACGAATCCCAGCAGCAAGAGGAAATACACGTTGTTCTTGCCATCACGAAACAGCCAGTAATGGATGGCCCAGGAATACGCGAGCATCAGCACGATGGACAATACAAAATTGCCGTTCTGCCCCAGCAGCACCACGCTGTGCATGCCCATGACGAGAACCAGCAGCGATTGCAGCAGCAGATACACGGCTTCGTAGCCCATGACGGCCGGCGTCAGGATACGGTTGCCGGCGATGGTCTGGAAAACAATCGAAGACACGGCCACGCAGACGCCGCCGATGGCGATGGCGGCCAGCCGCGCCAGGCGCTTCGGAATAATGTAATCAACGTCGAAGTTTGCGCCAACGCAAAGAAAAATCAGCGCCAGGATGGCGACGGCCAGCCACAGCGTCCGCAGATTAAATAGCCGCCTCATCGCCGCCCCCGAATGATCAATATGAGGAACAGCAGGCCGCCCGCGCCGCCCGCCGTCAGGCCGATCGGCACCTCGAACGGGTAGATCAGCAAGCGCCCGGCGATGTCGCAAGCCAGCAGCAGCGAAGCGCCGCCCAGCGCGACGAGGGGCAAGGTGCGGCCCAGGTTATCGCCGTAGCGCAAAGCCACCAGGTTCGGGATGGCCAGGCCGACAAACGGGATCGCCCCTACCGTGATCACCGTAGCGGCCACCGTGACGGCCACCAGCATCAGGCCCAGCGCCACCGTGGCGCCATAGTTCAGGCCCAGACTGGTAGCCATGCCTTCTCCCAGCCCCAGCACGGTAAAGCGCTGCGCGTACAGATACGTGAGGGCAACGATGGGCAAGATCAGATAAATGATTTCATAGTTGCCCTGGACGATTTTCGAGAAATCGCCGAGCAGCCAGCCCTGCATGCTTTGCAGGATGTTGTTGCGGTAGGCATAAAACTCGGCCACGGCGCTGAGCACGCCGCCATACACGAGACCGATGACGGGGACCAGAATCGTGTTCTTGAAACGGATGCGGCGGATCAAGGCCACATACACGAGGCTGGCAGCAAGGCAGAAGGCCAGCGCGAACGCCATCTTGCCCGCCGTGCCCGCTGCGGGAACTACCGTCAGCGACACGAGAATGCCCAGCTTGGCCGCGTCGAGGCCGCCCGAAGTGGCCGGTTCGACGAATTTGTTGCGCACGATGTGCTGCAGGATGACGCCGCACACGGACAGGCCCACGCCCGTCAGCACCAGCGCCGCCAGGCGGGGCAGCCGGCTGGCCGTCAGGGTCAGCCACGTATCATCTGACAGCGCGTCTGACAGTGCAAACAGCTGCGCCCACTCCATCTGCCGCGCACCGACCAGCAGCGAAGCCGCACACAGCAGCAGGAAGACGAAAAACAGACGCGCCTGTATCAATTCGTCATCCCGTTCATGGCTGCCGTGCGGCGGAGGCGATGCGCCAGCCCTTGGCCGCCTGGCGCTGGGCCAGGAAATGCGCATACAGGCCGCCCTGTGCCCGCAAGGCGGCTGGCGCGCCCTGCTCGCGGATCGTGCCGCCGTCGAGCACGACGATCTGGTCGGCCATGGCCACCGTCGACAGCTGGTGGGCGATGACGATCACCGTGCGCTTGCCGCGCAGCCGCGCCAGCGCCTTGGCGATGGCGGCCTGGTTTTCCGCGTCGAGCGCGGCCGTCGCCTCGTCGACCAGCAAAATCGGCGCATCCTTGACCAGCGCGCGGGCAATCGCGATGCGCTGGCGTTCGCCGCCGGACAGGTGCGCGCCGCCCTCGCCCACGGGGGTGTCGAGGCCCTGCGGCAGGCGGGCGATGATCTCGGCCACGCCCGCCTGGCGCGCCGCGTCCAGCACCTCGGCATCGGTGGCGCCGGGCTTGCCGAGGCGGATGTTGTCCCCGATGCTGCCCTGGAACAAATAGCTGTCCTGGAAGATCTGGCTGATCTGCCCCGCCAATTGTTCGCTGGACATGTGCCGCACGTCGACGCCGCCCACCAGCACCGCGCCTGCACTGGCGTCGAAGAAGCGCGCGACCAGGCGCACCAGGGTCGTCTTGCCGGAACCGGAAGCGCCGATCAGCGCCGTCATGCTGCCGGACGCAATCTGCAGATTGATATCCGTCAATACGTCGGGCTGATCCTGTGCATAACGGAAAGCCACGCCGCGCAGCTCAACGGAACCATCGCGCGGCGCCTGCGGCCTGCCTGCTTCCGGCAGCGGCTGCACGGCGAAAATATCGCGCGCCGCATCGAGCGGCCCGCGCGCGCCGCGCAGCACTTCGCCATAGCTGGCCACTTCCTGCAGCGGGTCGACGAAGCGCACCACCAGCAGCAGTGCCACGATGACAGAAATAGCGTCGCCCGCAGCGGACGCCGCTCCCAGCAGGCTGCTCAGCCACAGCGCGGCGGCCGCCAGAAAGGCGGCGAAGATGGCTTGCACGATCCAGGCATTGAGCACCGACGACAGCGCCGACAGGTAAATCAGCCGCGTGCCTGCGTGGCGCTGCCCATCGATGGCTTGCTGCAGGAAGCGCGTGCCGCCGCCGTCACCACTGAAGGCGCGCAAGACGGATTGCGCTTGCGCAAACTCAACCAGCCGCTGGCTGGTCTGGGCAAAATGGTGGTGATAGGCGTCGTCGGCGCGCTGGCCTAGGTGCGCCGTGAGCCGCAAGGCGCCCGCCAGGAGGGGCAGTGCCAGCAGCGCCATCACGCCCAGCTGCCAGTGCAGCGCAAACAGCGCGGCGAGCAGCACCACGGGCGTGACGGCGCCGCAGATCACGGGCGTGAGTACGTGGGCGGGCAGTTGCGCCACGTTCATCATGCCTTGCGTGATGAGGTGGCCCAGTTTTGCCGTGTTGTCCGGCGTGAACCAGCCGACGGGCAGGCGCGCCACATGGTCGCCCAAGCGCTGGCGCGCCCCTTGCAGCACCGTCACGCCCACGCGCACGCCGGCTTTTTCCACCTGGCGCCGCCAGGCCCAGCAAGCGACCAGTCCGGCCAGCAGCACCAGCAGCCACAGAGCCGCGCCGCCTGCGTCGCCGCCCAGCAGCCGGCCCAGGGCCAGCACCAGCGCCGTGATCGTCAAGCCGCTGAGTACGCCATACGCGAGCGCCATGGCACAGTAGCGGCGGAACACGGGCGCATCGTCGCCCAGCAATTGTATGAATGTCTTCAGCATGGCAGCACCGTTTCTTCCGGGGAATCCTGATAGCCGCCCAGCGTCCACAGTCGCGCATAGCGGCCCTTGTCTGCGAGCAAGCTGGCATGGCTGCCCTGCTCGGCGATGGCGCCGTTCTCGACGACGACGATGTGGTCGGCATGCATGATGGTGTCGAGCCGGTGCGCGATCACCAGCAGGGTGCGGCCTTGGGCAAAGCGCGACAGCGCATCCTGGATCGCCACTTCGTTTTCCGCATCGGCCGCGGCCGTCGCTTCGTCGAGTACCAGCACGTTTGGATCGAGCAGCACGGCGCGGGCGATGCTCACGCGCTGCAGCTCGCCGCCGGACAGTTGCGCATCCTCGCCGATGATGGAATCGTAGCCGCGCGGCAAGGCCAGGATGCGTTCGTGGATGTTTGCCAGGCGCGCCGCCTCTTCAATTTCCTGCAAGCTGGCCGATGGCCGGCCCAGCCCGATGTTTTCGCGCACGCTGGCGTGGATCAATCGCACTTCCTGCAGCACGAAGCCGATGCGCCGGTACAGCTCGGGCGTGGCGATATGCCGCAAATCGACGCCGCCGAGCGTGATGCGCCCTTCGGTCGGGTCGAAAAAGCGCAGCAGCAGCCGCGCCAGGGTCGACTTGCCGGAGCCGGAAGCGCCGACGATGGCCGTCACCGTGCCAGGGCGCAAGGTCAGGTTGATGCAGGACAACACCTTGTTCTGCCCGTCGTAGGCATAGCCCACGTTCTCCATGCGAATCTCGGTGCCGTTGGGCAACTGTTGCTCATCCGGCGCCGGCTGCGCCAGCACGGGCGTATCGAGCAAGGCCAGCACGCGCTGGGCGGCGCCGGTGGCGTTATTGAGGTCGTGGGTCAGATAGTGGAGCAGCAGCATCGGCGCGGAAATGCCGGGCGCCACCAAGGCAAACGGCAGGATATCCACGGGCGCCATCGCTCCCAGCGCCACGAACACGGTGCCGGCCATCACCACCACGCCCAGCACGGCGACGGGCGCGATCAGCGCATTGGCATTGGCCATCGAACCGACCAGCGGGCGCGTGAAGGCAGCAAATGCATCGGCAAAAGCATCGACGGCCGCGCGGTAGCTGCCGTGTGCGCGGCCCGTGGCGCCGAAAGCCTTGACCACGGGAATACCGTTGACGAACTCCACCACGGCATTGTTGATGCGCCCCATGCCGGCGACGAATTGCGCCATATTGCCGCTGCTGGCCTTCATGGCGCGGCCGAAGAACAGGAAAAAACCGGGAAACGGCAAGATCGCGACGAGGGCCAGGCGCCAGTCCATGGCGAACAGGTAAATCACGGAGCTGGCGATGGCGCCGACGGCGCGCCCCGTCGTCGTATAAAAGTGGGCGGTGAGGCTGTGCAGGGTGTTGATGTCATCCTGCATCGCCTGCTTGACTTCGCCCGAGGCCCGGCCGGTGAACCAGCCCAGCGGCACTTGCCCCAGGCGCTGCATGGCTTGCAGGCGCAGTTGATGGGTGAGGCGGTTGTCGGCCAGGTGCGCGGCCAGCTCGCCCAGCGACATCAGCGCCATGCCGAGGAACAGGCTAGCGACGCTGGCGATGATGGTGGGCCAGAGATCACCTTGCGCCAGCGCAGGGTTCAGCGCGATGTTGGCGATGTGCGCGATGCCCGCCAGCGGCACCAGGGTCAGCATGGAACCCGTGCCGGCCAGCACGGCGGCAACGATCAGGCGCCCGCGGATGGGACGCAGTATCCGGCTGATGGGGCCGGCTTGGGGGCTTGGGCTACTCATGGGAACAACGGGGAAAAACGTGCATAAGTTCAATGGATAAGGGTGGCTCTTACCCTATATCCCGAACGAGAATGCAAAACCCTCAATCGGCCCCGCGAAATTGTCAGGCAGCGGCCTGGGGCATGGCTTGCACCGTGACCCAATAGCGCGTGCGCGCCAGGATTTGCACGGGCAAGGCCAGCGCCAGGTTGTGCAGCGCGCGGTCCGTGTCGCGCAGGGAAAACACCCCGTTGACCGTCAAGCCGGCCACGGCCGGATCGCAGCGCAGCAGACCGGGCCGGTAGCGGGCCAGTTCCGCGAGCAAGGCATCGAGGCGCATGTTGTCGGCTACCAGCACGCCCTTGGTCCAGGCCGCCGCGCTGGCCGGCACGGGGGCGGCCGATTGCACGATGTCTGCCGAGAAGATGGCGCTGTAGCCCGTGGCGATGCCCACGGCGTGGCCCGGCGCATGCGCGAGGCGTATTTCGACGGCGCCCTCGAACACGGCCACGCGCGACGTGTGTTCGTCTTGTCGTAAAGTAAAACGCGTACCGAGCGCCCGCACCGTGCCGTGGCGGCCCTGCACGCGGAACGGCCGCTGCGCCGGATCGGGATCGTGGGCCGTGGTGACGAGGATTTCGCCAGTGCGCAGGATCAGCAGGCGCTCGCTGGCGTCGAAACGCACGTCGATGGCGGAAGCGGAAGCGAGCATCACGCGCGTACCGTCAGGCAAGGTAATCTCGCGGACTTCGCCCATCCCCGTGCCATGGCCGGCCATGGCGACTTGCCAGGCATCCGTGCCGCGCAGCATGTAGGCCATGCCGCCCACGGGCAGCAGCACGGCCAGCAATTTCAGGGCGCGGCGGCGGTTCAGGTAGGCGGCCGGTGCCGGTTCGCGCAGCGCGTGACGGGCCGCGTCGCGCGGCACGCTGTGCAGCTTGCCTTCGAACGCCTGCAAACGCTGCCAGGCGAGGTCGTGGTGCGGATGGGCGGCGCGCCAGCGGGTGCAATCGGCCCGGTCTTCGTCGCTGGCGTCATCGGACCACAGGCGCGCCATCCACTGGGCCGCCTGCTGGACGATGGCGGGCGCAATCACCACTTCCACGGTTCAGGCACCCTGCCCGTGCAGGGCCTGGTAGCAGGCCAGCAAGCCGGCGGCGATGTATTTTTCCACGGACGATACGGACACTTGCAGTTCGGCGGCGATGTCGCGGTAGCTCAGGCCATCCAACTTGCACAGCAGCAAGGCTTTGCGCGCCTTGGCTGGCAGCTGGTGCAACACGGCATCGATTTCCGTCAGCGCCTCGATGACCAGCGCGCGCTCTTCCCCGGACGGCGCCAGCGCTTCGGGCACCAGGGCCAGCACTTCCAGGTAGGCCGTCTCGATCTGGCGGCGCCGGAACAGGTCGATGACCATGCCGTTGGCAATCTGCGTCAGATGGCGGCGCGATTCCCCGGCCGGCGGCATCTTGCCCGTCTTCATCAGGTGCAGGTACACGTCGTGCGCCAGGTCGGCCGCATCGAAAGCATTGCCCAGCTTGCGGCGCAGCAAGCCCCGCAGCCAGCCATGGTGGTCGGTGTACAGACTGCTGACTTGCTGCTGAAGCGCTGACTCGGCGGTGCTCACGTTACCCTTCCTGTCGCCGATGGCCGGCAAGAACAGGCGCATCGGATTATAAATGAGAATTATTCTCATTGTACGCGGAGTCACAAGGAAAGCGCAATACGGCCCGCTGTCAGCCCTGCTGCCGGGCGGGCTTGAACAGCCTGAAAGCGGCCCGCAGCGACGGCCTGTAGATGTACAGTGCGGCAGCGAGCAGCGCGCCCCACGCCAGCGGAGCAAGCGCCCCCAGGCGCTGGGCAAAGAACGCGTGGCCCGCTGCCAGCAGCGACAGCAGGAAAGCGCTCAGATAGAGCGAGCGGCGCGGCAGCGGACGCCAGACACGCATGCCCAGTTCCGTCTTGACGACAAAATACACGAAAAAACCCAGCAGTTGCGACACGGCGGCGCCCGTGGCGCCACAGCGCGGCACCAGCACGGCGCCCGCCAGCAACGTCGTCAGCAAGCCTGCCGCGAAGGCGGCGATGGAGAGTGAAGGACGGCGGGCCAGATTGATGCCGACGCCGCTCACTTCCGCCAGGGCATACAGCAGCGGCTGGCCCACGGCGGCCACCGCCAGGTACGCAACGCCATGGTAGTTGGGAGGCAAGACCCAACCGATCAGCCAGGCCAGGGAGCCCGCCAGGCAAAATCCCACTACGACGATGGCTTGCGCATGGCGGCAAATGGCGACAATATTCGACAGGTCGCCGCCAGCCGCGGCCCATTTGTGTACTTGCGGTATCCAGACGATCGTAAAAATCGACTGCACCAGCCAGGCCCCGGCGGCCACGCGCATGGCCAGCGCATAAATACCGAGCTCGTCAAAGCCGGCAAAGAAACGCAGCAAGCCCATGCCGGCCGACAACATGAACATATAAAAAATCCCGCTCACGAGCAGTGGCCCCGCCTCGGAAAGCAGGCGCAGCAGCAGCAACCGGTCCACGGCGGCGCGCCAGGCCTGCGCCAGCGATACGCGTGCATGCCACAACAGCCATAAGGTGACCAGCCAGGTGGTGACCACGACCAGGCTCGCCAGGTGCACGAAATTGCGCTGCGGATCCCACCACAGTACAGGCAGCAGCAACAGCAGCGACATTTTCGGCAATACCTGCGCCAGGCCGAATACCCAGGCGCGCTCCTGCATGCGAAAGAGCTGCGCGATCAGGCGATTGGCCAGGGCGCTCAGCATGCCGGCAGCGAACAGGATGGCCAATGCAGGTTGCGCCACATCAAATAACAGTTGCGCTACCGGCGCCGCAAACACGAGTATCACGGCCAGGGCCACGGGCGCGAGCAGCACGGCCGGCAGCAAACATGCTTTCAGCAGGCCGCTACGACTCGTGCTGTAGTGGTATTCATGCAGGAAGGCCTTGTCCAGCCCCAGCGACAGCAACAAACCGGCCACCGTGCAGGCGGTCATGAAGAAATCCAGCTTGCCGATGTCGGCAGGCGGAAACAGCCAGGCCACGGCAGGCACGGTGGCAAGGCTGCACAGCAGCGACAAAATGGGGCCGGCTGAAAAACCCGCGAGACGAGTCAGGCGCATCGTTCAGCCGGCCCGGGCATCTCAGCCATGCCTGTCGTTGGAGAAGCGATACGGCACCGTGTCCGAATCGGCCGGCACGCGCCAGTGGTCCGGTGCATCATAGCGATACGCATGGTCCACCGCATTGACGAGGATGGCAGGCGAGCCGCAGTAATTCTGCACGCCATGCCAAACACGCGGCGGCACGACGAGCAGGCCGGGACGCTTGGTGCCCAGCTTGAATTCGTTGAGCATGCCAAAGGTCGGCGAATCCTCGCGCGCGTCGTACAGCACCACGCGCATCTGGCCCGCCGCCACGAACAGGCGGTCCGTCGTGATGGCATGCGCATGCCAGGCGCTCAGTCCGCCCGGCTCCAAGGTCGAGGCGAATATCTGGCCGATCTGCGCCGCATCGGGCACCCATTCAGTACGGAAAATTTCGGTCAGGCTGCCGTATGCCGTCAAGACAGGCTTGATTTCCTGAAAGATCACGCCATCAATCAAGGCAGGCGCCTTCGGCTTCCATTCCTTGGTAATGCTTTCGCCATCCTGTTTCGCGCCAGCCAACAACCAGTTATCTTTCTCAGCCACCAGATCTACCCCTAGAAATTTTTATAAAAATGCTCTTATGTATTGCAACGGTATTATCTATCGCCGCGGCATGTCATTCAATCCCCGGCGGCGGCGCAATTCGCGTAAAAAGGTGCCTTTGCGCCAATACTTGAGCCAGAACCCGGGATGCGGCGGCCACAAGCCCAGCATATAGCAAAGGCGGCGCGACAAAGCTTTCAAGGTCGTCAGGGCGGACAGTAGCGGCGCAATCAGGCGCTCATGGCCCACTTTGCCATACAGCGTGGTAACAGCCTGCAGAATATTGAACGGATCTTGCATGTGCGCCCACCAGTACGCATGCTCGCCGTGCTGCCGCTCCAGGTAGGCATTGCTGCGGCTGCCAGACTGGATCAGGATGGCGCCGATGCGGGGATGGGCCAGCATCGGCCGCCCCGCGCGATACACGCGGTGCAACCAGGCTTGCGACGGCCAGCAGCGCACTTCCCATGATGGTTGCCATGGCCCGATCTGCCGGGCCAGCTCCAGCCGCATGACCCACAGCGAAGCCGGCACGTCCATCCACGGACGGTACGCTTGCACACCATCCGCCAGCGCCCCCACCATGTGATATCCGACAGGCAAGACCACCAATCCCTGGCCAAAGACCAGCTCGGCCCCGGTGCGTTCGAGGAGATCGATACTGCTTTGCAAATGATCAGGCAACCACAGGTCATCGTGGTTCAGGAATGCCAGATAGGTGCCACGCGCCAGGCTGATGCCGAGATTGTTGGGTCCCGTCTGCTCGCCGTAATTGACCTCCAGATTCACAAAGCGGATACGCGCGTCACCGAACGCGGCGACCACCTCGGCGGTATCGTCGGTGCAGCAATCGCCGACGATAATCAGTTCCCAGTCCTGCAAGGTACTGGCGAGTGCCGATTGAATCGCATAGCCGAGGATATTGCTCCGGTTATACGTGGCCATGACAATGGAAACGAGCGGTTGTTTCTCTGACGCCATAACAGGCCTTTCACATCACAGACAAAAAAATGCCGCCCAAATACATTGAGCGGCATTTCGCAATGGACAAATGCAATAGCTTGCTGGCGCTCGCCAGCAAGCATCTGTCCTTAGACGTTGAACAGGAAGTTCAGCACGTCGCCATCCTTGACCACGTATTCCTTGCCTTCGGCGCGCATCTTGCCCGCTTCCTTGGCGCCCGCTTCGCCCTTGTAGGCGATGAAGTCGTCATAGGCGATGGTTTGCGCGCGGATGAAGCCGCGTTCGAAGTCGGTGTGGATTACGCCCGCCGCCTGCGGCGCCGTGGCGCCCACAGGGATGGTCCAGGCGCGCACTTCCTTCACGCCCGCCGTGAAGTAGGTTTGCAGGCCCAGCAGCTTGTAGCCGGCGCGGATCAGACGGTCCAGACCCGGCTCTTCCATGCCCATGTCGGCCAGGAAAGCGCCCTTGTCGGCGTCGTCCAGATCGGCGATTTCCGCTTCCAGCGCCGCGCAGATGGCGACGATAGGGGCGTTTTGCGATTGCGCATACGCCGTCAGTTGATCCAGCAGCGGATTATTGGTGAAACCCGAGTCGGAAACGTTGGCCACGAACATGGCCGGCTTGGCCGTGATCAGGCACAAAGGCTTGATCAGCTCCATTTCGTCGGCGTCCAGGCCCATGGCGCGCACCGGCTTGGCGTCGTTCAGGTAAGGCATCATGCGTTCCATGATGGCCAGCAGCTTGGCCGCGTCCTTGTCGCCCGAGCGGGCTTTCTTGTTCTCGCGGTGGATGGCTTTTTCCACGGTGCCCATGTCGGCCAGCGCCAGTTCGGTCTGGATGACTTCGATATCGTCGAGCGGGTTGATCTTGCCGGCCACGTGGATGACGTTGTCATCTTCGAAGCAGCGCACGACGTTGACGATGGCGTCCGTCTCGCGGATGTGCGACAGGAACTGGTTGCCCAGGCCCTCGCCCTTCGATGCACCGGCCACCAGACCGGCGATGTCGACGAATTCCACGATGGCGTTGACCATGCGTTCCGGCTTGACGATGGCGGCCAGCGCATCCATGCGCGGATCCGGTACTTCGACGACGCCGACGTTCGGCTCGATGGTGCAGAACGGATAGTTTTCAGCCGGGATGCCGGCTTTCGTCAGTGCATTGAACAGGGTGGACTTGCCGACGTTCGGCAAGCCGACGATACCGCATTGGAGACTCATGGAAAACCTTTAATAATCAAAGCACATGGCGCCGTCTATCGGCGTGCTTGCCGTGCTGTTAGGGAAAACGGGGTCGATGATGCGCCCTTTTCCGGGGATAGTGCGTGTGCTGCATTTCAAGGGGTCAATTGTACCCGTGTCGCGCGCGCTTCAAAAGCCCGATGATGGGCAAATGACGCCAAAACGGCCGTATCATGACGCCATCAGGCCCTGTTCTCAGGCCGTATGCAGTTTCATGGTCGCCGCCTCGAACTTGCCTTCGACGATCTGCGGCATGACCTGCAAGGATTTTTCTATCGCTTGCTCGATCAGCTCCTGGTCTTCGCGGCGCGGGCGGTGCAGGACGAAATCGGCCACCTGCTGCTGCAGGCTCAGGGTGCGCGGGTGGCCGATGCCCAGGCGCAAGCGCCAGTAATCCTGCGTGCCCAGCGCGGCCGTGATGTCTTTCAAGCCATTGTGGCCGCCGGCCGAGCCGCCCTTCTTCAGACGCGCGATGCCGGGCATCAAGTCCAGCTCATCGTGCACGACGAGCACTTCATCGGCAGCGATCTTGAAAAAGCGCGCCAGCGCGCCCACGGACTGGCCCGAGCGGTTCATGAAGGTCAGCGGTTCGAGCAGCCAGACTTCCTTGCCGCCGATGGAGGTCTTGGCCAGCATGGCGTTATAGCGCGAATCGCGCTGCAAGCGCGTGCCAGGCAAGCTGTTGGCAAGGTTGTCCACCAGCCAGAAGCCGGCATTGTGGCGGGTTTGTTCGTATTCGGGTCCCGGGTTGCCGAGGCCGACGATCAGGCGTATGGGCATGGCGATGTCTGCAGTGTAAAAACGTATTATCGGTGAAAACGGGCAGAAAAAAACCCGCCGGGACGAACCAGGCGGGTTTTTCCTTGCGACTACCGCATTGCTGCGGCGGCAGAATTACTTCTTGTCAGCAACAACTTCAGCAGCAGCGGCTTCAGCAGCAACGTGGCCGGCCGGTACCGAAGCGGTAGCGATGGTCAGGTTGGCGCCGTGGGTGACAGCGGTCACGCCAGCTGGCAGGACCAGGTCGCCAACGTGCAGCGAGTGACCGACGTCGATGTTCGACAGGTCAACGTTGATGAATTCTGGCAGTTGGCCTGGCAGGCACGAAACTTCGATTTCGTTGGCTACGTGGCTGATGGTCGCGCCGTGCAGTTTGACTGCTGGGGAAACGTCAGCGTTTACGAAGTGCAGCGCCACTTTCACGTGGATAGCTTGCTTAGCGTCAACGCGCTGGAAGTCAGCGTGCAGAACCAGTTGTTTGTATGCGTGGACTTGGAAGTCGCGCAGCAGAACTTGCTGGGAAACGCCGTCGATTTCCAGATCCAGGATCGACGAGTGGAACACTTCTTTTTTCAACGCGTGGTACAGGGCGTTGTGATCCAGCGAGATCAGCACAGGGGCTTCAGCGCCGCCGTAGACGATACCAGGGGTTTGGCCGGAAATGCGCAGGCGGCGGCTCGCTCCGGAACCTTGCAATTCGCGTTTAAATGCGATAACTTTCATGTGAAACTCCAAGAAGAACAAGGCTTGCGCCTTGTGTTATGAGGATTCCCGCGACCAGGAATCCTCGAAAATGGGTGAAAACACCCCGAAAACTAAAACACTGCGGCGCAACAGGCAAAAAGCCGGTCGCGCCGCAGGCATTACGTCTTTTACTACTACGCTATTTAGTCAATAAACAGCGAGATAACCGAATCACCCTTGATGATGCGTTTGAACGTCTCGGCCAGCAGCGGCGCGCACGTCAATTGACGGATCTTGCCGCAGGCCAGGGCCGCTTCGGACAGGGGGATCGTATCGGTCACGACCAGCTCATCGAGTGGCGAGGCCGAAATACGGTCGATCGCCGGGCCCGACAGCACCGCGTGCGTGCAATACGCCACGACTTTTTTCGCGCCACGCTCTTTGAGCACTTCGGCAGCCTTGGTCAGGGTGCCTGCCGTGTCGACCATGTCATCCATGATCACGCAGTTGCGGCCTTCGACTTCACCGATGATGTTCATCACTTCGGACACGTTCGCTTTTGGACGACGCTTGTCGATGATGGCCAGGTCGCAGCCCAGGCGTTTGGCCAGGGCGCGCGCACGTACCACACCGCCGACGTCCGGCGACACCACCAGCAGATCCTGGTAGTTTTTCTTTTGCAGGTCGCCCAGCAAAATTGGCGAAGCGTAAATATTGTCGACTGGGATATCGAAGAAACCTTGAATCTGGTCAGCGTGCAAGTCCATGATCAGGACGCGCTCGACACCGGCTTCTTCCAGCATGTTCGCCACCACCTTGGCCGAAATCGCCACACGCGCGGAGCGTGGACGACGGTCTTGGCGGGCGTAGCCGAAGTAAGGAATCGCGGCAGTGATGCGGCCGGCGGAAGCACGTTTCAAGGCATCAACCATCAGCATGATTTCCATCAGGCTGTCGTTGGTTGGAGCACAGGTGGATTGCAAAACAAAAACATCCTTGCCGCGCACGTTTTCGTTAATCTCGACCATTACTTCGCCGTCGGAGAATTTCGAAACGTTTGCTTTACCGAGAGGGATGCCGAGGTTTTTTGCGACCCCCTCTGCCAACGCTGGATTCGCGTTGCCGGTAAAAACCATCAGGTTTTCGTAAGCCATGGGAGTCCCAAGAGGTGATATAGAAGTCTTGAAAAGCACTAACCGGGCATAGGCCCGGTCAGTCATTGTTTAGAATATGCCGCGTGGCGGCACATCTGCTTTTTCCCGCACTGGACGCCAACTTCGCATCGACAGACTACGGTGAAATGGTGGCAGGGGAAGAAGGATTCGAACCTTCGCATGCTGGAATCAAAATCCAGTGCCTTAACCAGCTTGGCGATTCCCCTACGTTACTGACTGCTTGCCGTCATGTTGGCCAGTATTATACCGACTTTTTGACGCTAAGCAAAATCTTTTTTTGCTCTTTACAACATGGTGAGCATCGGGTGGCGATTCAGCGCTTTTGCCTTCCAGGCGATCCAGACTGGTGGCACATTGCTGAGCACCGCATCCGCTTCTTCCTGACTGCCAAACGCACTAAACACACAAGCACCGGAACCAGTCATCCTGGCTTCACCGTAAGCACCCAGCCATTCTACCGCATCTGCTACCGGCTTGAAAAGACTGCATGCTACTTGCTGTAAATCATTCTTTCCAAACCCGCCCGCATCGTTTCCTTCTGCGAGGTACCTGGAAAAGTCCGCTATTGTGACGGGTTCGGTATTCCTCGTCAAGCCTTCCGCGCAAAAAATTGCGGCGGTGGGCACTTGCACGCCCGGCTCGATCACCACATACCAGCATGCGGGCGTGGCGACGGGCTGCAAGGCCTCGCCCACGCCTTCGGCAAAGGCATTTTCGCCAAAGATGAAAAACGGGATATCGGCGCCCAGCGGCAAGCCCAGCGCCATCAGTTCCTCGCGCGTCAAGCCGGCCTGCCACAAACGGTTCAGCGCCATCAGGGCCGTGGCCGCATCGGACGAGCCGCCGCCGAGGCCGCCGCCCATGGGCAGCACCTTGTCGATGGCGATATCGACGCCGCGCGGCAAGGCGCCAGTGCGGCGCTGCACGTCGGCCTGCAGCAGCCTGGCGGCGCGGATGATCAAGTCCTGCTCCTGCGGCACGCCGGCCAGTTCCGTCACGCGGACAATCGCCGTGTCGTCGCGCAGCGCGAAGTGCAGGGTGTCGCCATGGTCGAGCAACTGGAACACCGTCTGCAGCAGATGGTAGCCGTCGGCGCGGCGGCCGTTGACGTGCAAAAAGAGGTTCAGCTTGGCCGGAGCCGGGCAGTTATTCAGGGTCGTCAACGTCATTGTGCTTGAGCCGATGGGGCGGGATCGAGGACGATGCGCAGCGAGACGGCATCGGCCTGCGCGCTGGCATTGCGTTCGGCATCGATACGCCGCGGTTGGGGCAAGGCGCCCGGTGTATTGTCGGCCGCATTTTGCCCTATTTCTTGCCACGACACATAGCGCAAGCGCCAGCCATCTTTGGTCGTCACGCTGTCGTTGGCCGGCGAAGCGATGAAACGCTTGCCATCGGCGCCCACGGCATAGCCTTGCAGCCAGTCGCGCAAGCCCGACACGGGCAAGGACCAGCCCAGCAGCTGTGCGCTCAGGGTATCGACGTCGGGCGCGCTGCGCGGCGCCTTGCCGCTCTGCGTCAGCACGGCCTCTTGCGGCGTGACGGCGATCGTCGCCAGCGTGCTGCCGACGGGCGTATACAGGGTCACGTCCGTGCGCTGCGCCGTCTGCTGCCAGTTGAAATTGACGGTGGCCGATTCGGGCTTGTCATCCTTCTGGTACACGACGTTCAGGCGGCCCGTCAGCTCCACCTGTTCGCGGTAGGGCGCGACGGTAGTAGCGGATGGCGCGGCGCCGGACGAGAATGGGGAGCTCAGGGTCGAGCAGGCCGAGAGGGACAGGCAGACGAGAGCCAGGGGGAGGAGTTTTTTTAACATGGGCACAAGGAAAAACCAGCGCCATGGCGCTGGTTTTTTATAGTTGAGTTAATCGATTCAATCACAGACTGACATTCAGGCGCGCCAAAGTGCTTTTCAGCGCGTCGTTTTTCGGGTCCTTGCCTTGCGCCTCGCGCCACAGCTTTTGCGCTTCGGCCTTGTCGCCCTTCTGCCACAGCACTTCGCCCAGGTGGACGGCGATTTCCGGATCGCTGCGCACGGCATAGGCGCGGCGCAGCGCGTTTTCCGCGGCGGCCAGGTTGCCCATGCGGAACTGCACCCAGCCCATGCTGTCCATGATGAAAGGGTCGCCCGGCGCCATCCGCAAGGCTTTTTCGATCAACGCATGGGCTTCCTGCAGGCGGATGCCCCGTTCGGCCAGCGAGTAGCCCAGGGCGTTATAGGCATGCTGGTTGTCGGGCGCCAGCGCCATCACGCGGCGCAGGCTGGCCTCCATCAGGTCCAGCTTGTCGAGACGCTCGGCCAGCAAGGCATAGTCGTACAGCAGCTCCGGATTGTCGGGGAAGCGCAGCAAGGCGTTTTCCAGCACCGTGTACGCGCTTTGCACGTAGCCAGCGTCGCGCAGGAACTGCGCGTCGACCAGCAGCACCTGCGCCTGGCTTGCCGGATCATCCGTTTCGATTTCCGTCAGCGCCTTGCGCGCCGCATCGAGATTGCCGCCACGGGCGATCAGCTGGGCGCGCCGCAAGCGCGCCTCGACATAACCGCTTGATGCGCTGTTGTCGACCTTGTCCAGCCAGGCGATGGCGCCGGCCGTGTCGCCGCGCGTCTCGGCGATCTGCGACAAAATCATCAGGGCCTTGAATGGATCGCGCGTGTCGCCAGGGGATTTGTCGAGCACGGCCAAGAAGCGCTTGAAATACTGCTCCGCGCCCTTGGTGTCTTCCAGTTGCAGCGCCACGATGCCGAGCGCGTACAGGGCGCCCACGTTATCGGGCGCGCTTTTCAGCAGCAGCTGGAACTGCTCGCGCGCCGGCTCCAGCTGTTTTTGTTCGACCAGCAGGCGCGCGTATGCGCCGCGCACTTCGACGGCGTCCGGATTCTTTTGCAGGAAAGCGGCCAGCACCTTGCCCGCCGCCTCGGGCTCGCCCGTCACCTGCGCCAGTGTCAGCGCGGCCAGCTCGGAGCTGGGCTTGATCGCCAGCGCCTTGTTCGCCTCGCCGATGGCGCGGTCACGCTCGCCGAGCGACAAGGCGCCCTGCGCCAGCACCAGGTGCGCTTCGAACATGTCCAGGTAAGGCTGCACCAGGCGCGTCAGCATCGAATAGGCGTACAGCTTGTCATTCGAGCGCGACAAAATCTGCTGCATCTGGAAGAGGGCCACGCCCCGTGCGCCTGCGGGCGCATTGGCCAGGCGTTCGGCAAAAATCGGTTCCGCTTCCTCGATCTTGTCCGTCAGGACGACGAAACCGAGGAAGAACTGCGTCGCCTCGTCCGAGTCGGGCGCCAGCTCGCGCCACAGGCGGATGGCCGCCAGCGCCTCGCCGCCCTGCTTGGCGGCCAGTGCCATTTCGGAAGCGCGCCGCGCCAGGCGTGGATCGCGCGTCTGCTGCGCCGCCACCATCATCGTCACGTACGGCCCTTGCCACTGGCCGCTCTTGAATTCCATTTCAGCCTTCGTCAGCTTGTACAGCAAATCGCTGCTCAACTCGACCTTGGGCAAGCCGTCCGGCTCCTGCGGCGCGGCGGGCGCGGCCGCAGAAGGGCTGGCCGCGGCATCGGCAGGGGCAACAGGCGTCTGCGCCATGGCATGCGTGGCCATCAGGGCGGACAAGGTTACAATGGCGAAAGCGTTTTTCAAAGGCTGATCCTGGCTAAACGGCAAAGTTTGATTCTACGCCCAACGCGGCTATCGCGTACTTCACGTATGTAACGAAATATATACGTCGCGTCGGCGTGGCATGCCAGAGCCAGCCCTCGGCCCGCAAGCCGCCTGTTTTTTACCCGGTTTTCCACCATTCGAGCCCTATGCCAGAATTGCCAGAAGTCGAAGTCACACGGCGCGGTGTCGCGCCCCACATCGAAGGCCGCGCCGTGCGCGCCGTCGTGCTGCGCCGCGACGGCCTGCGCTGGCCCTTCCCCCCTGCCCTGGGCGAACAATTGTCGGGGCAAACCATCGGCCTGACGGGGCGGCGCGGCAAATACCTGCTGATCCACTTCCGCCACGGCACCCTGATCATCCACCTGGGCATGTCGGGCCACTTGCGCGTGCTGCCGACGGGGACGCAGGCGCAAAAGCACGACCATTTCGACCTCGTCGTGGAAGACGCGGACGGCACCAGCCAGGTGCTGCGCATGACGGACCCGCGCCGCTTCGGCGCCGTGCTGTGGCACGACGAGGCCGATGGCCCGCTGGACGGCCACGCGCTGCTGCGCGGCCTGGGCACGGAACCGCTGGAAGGCGGCTTCACGGGCCAGCTGCTGTTCGAAAAAACGCGCAACAAGAGCACCAACATCAAGCAGGTGCTGATGGCGGGCGACATCGTCGTCGGCGTGGGCAATATCTATTGTTCCGAAAGCCTGTTCCGCGCGGGGATCAACCCGAAGACGCCGGCCCGGCGCATCGGCCTGGCCCGCTATGAGAAACTGGCGCAGGCGATCCGCGACGTGCTGGCCGAAGCCATCATGCAAGGCGGCAGCACCCTGCGCGACTTCATCGGCGTGAACGGCCAGTCCGGCTACTTCCAGCAGACGTATTTCACGTACAACCGCGCGGGCAAGCCCTGCCGCGTCTGCGGCGCGCCGGTCCGGCAAATCGTGCAGGGACAGCGTTCCACGTTCTACTGCGTGAATTGTCAAAAGTAAGCACACTCACAGAGGGAGCCAGATGGTCAGAGACTTGGAACAATACAGCGCATGGCGCCAGGACGTGCAGGCCGCCTTGCAGGCTTACCGGCAAGCCGCCAGCGCGGCGGGCCTGGTCGACGGCGCCTCCGCGCTACGCCTGGCGCGCTGTGGCTCCCGCCTGCTCGATGACCGTTTATCCGTCGCCTTCGTGGCGGAATTCTCGCGCGGCAAATCCGAGCTGATCAACGCCATCTTCTTTGCCGGCTATGGCCAGCGCATCCTGCCCTCGGGCGCGGGCCGCACGACCATGTGTCCCACCGAGCTGCTGTACGACGCCGCCTGGCCGCCATCGATCCGGCTGCTGCCCATCGAGACGCGCGCGCAGAACCTGTCAACCAGCGACTACCGCGACCTGCCCGCCGCCTGGACCGTCCTGCCCCTGAATATCGAGGCGGGCGACGACATGCAGGAAGCCATTCGCCAGGTCAGCCTGACGAAAAAAGTCAGCGTGGAAGAAGCGGCGCGCTACGGCCTGTACGACGCCGACGACGCCGACGCTCCCGCCATGCTCGACGAAGACGGCCAGGTGGAAATCTCCATGTGGCGCCACGCCATCATCAACTTCCCCCATCCGCTGCTGAAACACGGCCTGGTGATCCTCGACACGCCCGGCCTGAACGCCATCGGCACGGAACCGGAACTGACCCTGAACCTGATCCCGAATGCGCACGCGGTGCTGTTCATCCTGGCGGCCGACACGGGCGTCACGCGCAGCGACATCGAGGTCTGGCGCAACCATATCGGCGCCGGTGCGGGGCGCCTGGTGGTGCTCAACAAGATCGACAGCATGTGGGATGAATTGCGCGGCGATGCCGAGGTGGCGCAGGCGATCGAACGCCAGCAGGCCAGCGTGGCGCATCTGCTGACGCTGGACACTGGCCAGGTGTTTCCCGTCTCGGCGCAGAAGGCCCTGGTGGGCAAGATCAACCACGATGCGGCGCTGCTGGAAAAAAGCCGCCTGCAGGCGCTGGAGACGGCCCTGTTCGAGGAGCTGATCCCCGCGCGCAAGGACATCATCCGGCGCCAGCTGGCGTTCGACCTGGACGCCATCGAAGCGGCGCAGCAGGTACAGGCGGCGGCCCGCGCGCGCGGCATCGCCGAGCAGCTGCACGAGCTGCACAGCCTGCGCGGCAAGAACCAGAGCGTGATCGCGCACATGATGCGGCGCGTCGATATCGAGAAGAAGGAATTCGACAGCAGCCTGTTCAAGCTGCAGGCCACGCGCGCCGTATTTACCCGCCTGTCGACGGAGCTGTACACGAGCCTGGGCATGGACATCGTGCGCGACGATATCGACGGCGTGCGCGCCGCCATGCAGCGCAGCCGCTTTTTCACGGGCCTGCGCGAAGCCGTGCGCCAGTATTTCGAGCGCATCGGCCAGAACCTCGACCGCTCGGAAGGCAAGACGGCCGAGATCACGGAAATGATGAACGTGATGTACCGCAAATTCGCCTCCGAACATGGCCTGGCGCTGGCCTTGCCGATGCCCTTTTCGCTGGTCCGCTACCGCCAGGAGATCGCCGACATCGAAGCCGTCTACCACAAACAGTTTGGCACGGCGACCCTGCTGACCACCAGCCGGGTCGTGCTGATGGAAAAATTCTTCGACACCATCGCCTCGCGCGTGCGCCGCAGTTTCACCAACGCCAATGACGACGCCAGCGCCTGGCTGAAAGTCATCATGGCGCCGCTCGAGGCGCAGATCGTCGAGTACAAGGAACAGCTGAAACTGCGCTTTGCCTCGATCCAGCGCATCCACGACGCCACGGGCAGTCTGGAACAGAAAAT
This sequence comes from Janthinobacterium sp. GW460-12-1-14-LB5, assembly GCF_059423585.1. NCBI lineage: Bacteria > Pseudomonadati > Pseudomonadota > Betaproteobacteria > Burkholderiales > Oxalobacteraceae > Janthinobacterium > Janthinobacterium sp. GW460-12-1-14-LB5. Next base: position 160,807 of record NZ_JBWKYD010000004.1, read on the forward strand.
CGCCGGCTTCGAGGCCAGCCTGGCGGCGCTCGAACGCGACAAGGCGCAGCTGGCGCAATTGCTGGCCGCCTTGCGCGCAGCCAGCGCCGCATGAACCCTACGCACTGAATACAACACTGGAATCCTGCATGAAACGTCTGCTGCATCCGCTCTCGCCCGCCACGGGCGCGGCCCCCCTGGAAGACTATATCGACCCGACTTTTTCCGCCACCGTCATTGCCTGGCAAAAGCAGCATGGCCGCCACGCGCTGCCGTGGCAAAACACGCGCGACGCCTACCTGATCTGGCTGTCCGAAATCATGCTGCAGCAAACGCAGGTGACGGCCGTACTCGGCTACTACGCGCGCTTCCTCGAACGCTTCCCCACCCTGCGCGACCTCGCTGGCGCGCCGGTGGAAGACGTGATGGCGCAGTGGAGCGGCCTCGGTTACTACACGCGGGCGCGCAACCTGCACAAGTGCGCGCAGCGCGTGGTGGCCGAGTATGGCGGCGTGTTCCCCAGCGACCCGCTGCTACTGGCCGACCTGCCCGGCATCGGCCGCTCGACGGCGGCCGCCATCTCCGCGTTTTCCAGCGGCACGCGGGCGGCCATCATGGACGGCAACGTCAAGCGCGTGTTTGCGCGCACCTTCGGCATCGATGCCTATCCCGGCGAAAAACGGGTCGAGGAAGCCATGTGGCGCCGCGCCGAGGCGCTGCTGCCTGAAACCGGTATCGAAGCCTACACGCAGGGCCTGATGGACTTCGGCGCCACCCTGTGCACGCGCAGCAGCCCCGATTGCGGCCGCTGCCCGCTGCAGCCGCGCTGCGTGGCCTACGCCACCGGCCGCACCAAGGATCTGCCGGTACGCAAACCGAAGAAAACCAGCCCCGAAAAACACGCCGTCATGCTGGCCATCATCGACGACGGCCAGGTGCTGCTGGAGCAGCGCCCTGGTTCCGGTATCTGGGGCGGCCTGCTGTCGCTGCCCGAACTCGACGGCCATATGCTGGCAGATGAAGACGCACCGCGCGAGATAAGCCAGGAGGCGCTGGCGCGCGCCGTGGCGCCGTTCGGCGCAATCGAAACGCAGGAGCGCTTGCTGCCCATCGTGCACGTGTTTACCCACTACAAGCTGCACATCGTCCCCTGCCGCATCACCCTGACGCGCCGCTTGGCGCTGGCAGGGGAAGCGACGCACGTCTGGTACGACGGCGCGAAGATCGCCGATGCGCCGCTGCCCGCACCGATCAAGAAACTGCTGCTGGATCTGTTCGGCGATGCGCGTTCGGCGCAGCGCAGCATGTTCTAGTGCGGCGTTTTTTACTGTTCGCGCTGGCGGCGCTGTGTCTGCACGGCGCGCAGGCAGCTGACGAACTGCCGGAAGTGCGTATCGGCGTGCTGGCCTACAAGGGCGGCGACGCCGTGCAGCAGGACTGGTCGTACGTGACGCGCCACCTGCAGGCGAGCATTCCCGGCATCCGTTTCATCCTGGCCGACTACGACCAGGCGGGCCTGACGCGCGCCGTGCAGTCGCAAGCGATCGCCTTTGCCATCACCAGCAGCGGCCACTACGTGGCGCTCGAACACAGCGACGGCGCCAGCCGCATCGCCACGCTGGAGTCGCCGTGGACGGACTCGCCGCGCCAGGCCATCGGCTCGGCCATCGTCGTGCGCAGCGCGTCACCGCTGCACGACCTGGCCGACCTGGCGGGCAAGAACGTGATGGCGGTGGCGCCCGATGCGTTTGGCGGCTACCAGATCGCCGCGCGCGAACTGCAGGAAGCGGGCATCGATCCCATGCACGATTTTGCCAGCCTGCGCTACAGCGGGTTCCCCTCGCAGCAGATCGTCGAGGCCGTGCGCGCGGGCCACATGGATGCCGGCATCGTGCGCACCTGTTTGCTGGAACAGATGGTGGCAAGCGGCGAAGTGCGGGCCGAGGAACTGCGCGTGATCACCACGCGCCCGATTCCCGGTTTTCGCTGCGCCAGCTCATCGCGGCTGTATCCGGACTGGCCCTTCGTGGCCCTGCGCCAGACGCCGCCAGCGCTGGCGAAAAAAGTGGCGCAGGCCCTGCTGGCCATGCCGCGCACCAGCGAAGGCTACAGCTGGACGGTGCCCAGCGATTACCAGATCGTCGATGAACTGTTCCGCGAACTGCGCATCGGCCCCTACGCCTATTTGAACAAGCTGACGTTCGAGACGGCCCTGCGCCGCTACTGGGGCTGGATGCTGCTGGTACTGGCCTTGCTGGTGGCCTGGGCCGTGCATACGGTGCGCGTGGAATACCTGGTCAGCCGGCGCACGGAGCAATTGCGCGCGGCCCAGCACCAGCAGCGCGCGCTGGAGGAACAGGCGCGCCAGCGCCAGGCCACGCTCGACCACACGGCGCGCCTGGCCATCCTGGGCGAGATGGCCAGCGCCATCGCGCACGAATTGAACCAGCCGCTGGCGGCCATCGGCAATTTCGCGCGCGGCATGGCGCGCCGCATCACGGCGGGGCGGCTCGATGCGGCGCCCCTGCTCGATGGCGCGCAGGAAATCGCCACGCAAAGCGAGCGCGCCGGCGCCATCATCCGCCACATCCGCGCGATGGCGCAAAAGCGTCCCGCGCACAGCACGGCCTTCGCCCTGGCCGACGCCGTGGAGCAAGCGGTATCGCTGTTCCGCGCGGCCCATCCGCAAGCGAACATCAGCTGGCGCCACGAGGCGGTCAGCGCGGCACCGCGCGTGCTGGCCGACCCGCAGCAAGTGCAGCAGGTGCTGCTCAATTTATTGAAAAATGCGCTCGACGCGCAGGTGGAAAACGACCATCCGCAGCACCCGATCGGCGTGCTGCTGCACCGGGAGAACGGCGCCTGCACGGTGGCCGTGCGCGACGCCGGCTGCGGCCTCGATGCGGCGCAAATGGCGCGCCTGTTCGAACCGTTTTTTACCACCAAGGCCGAAGGCCTGGGGCTGGGCATGTCGCTCAGCAAAAGCATCATCGAGTCGTTCGGCGGCAGCCTGTCGGCGCATGCCAACGCCGACGCGCCAGGCTTGACGGTCTGGTTCCGCCTCCCCGAAGATACACATATGGAAGCAGATAAGGAAACACCATGAACGAAAGCGATGCGATCATCTTTGTCGTCGACGACGACGCCGCCATGCGCCGCTCGCTGGCCTATCTGTTCGATTCGGCCGGCTGGCAAGTGCAGACGTTCGAATCGGCGCGCGACTTCCTGCAGCGCTACGATGGCCATGTGCCGGGCTGCCTGCTGCTCGACGTGCGCATGCCGCTGATGAGCGGGCTGGAACTGCAGCAGGAGTTGAATAACAGGACCGGACACGCCATATCGCTGCCCGTGATTTTCCTCAGCGGCCACGGCGACCTGGCCATGGCCGTGCAGACGATGAAGGCGGGCGCCTGCGATTTCCTGGAAAAGCCCTGCAAGGATCAGGTGCTGCTCGATGCCGTCAGCCGGGCCGTGGCCCGCAGCGTGGAAGAAAGCCGCAGCGCCGCCAGTGCGAATACGGCGCAAACGGCACTGGCCCGGCTCACCGCGCGCGAGCGCGAAGTGGCGCTGCTGATGGCCGAAGGCAAGGCCTCGAAAGTCATCGCCCGCGAACTGGGTATCAGCGACAAGACGGTGCAGGTGCACCGCCATAACGCGATGGAAAAACTGGGCCTGCATTCAGCAGCCGAGGTAGCCCGGCTGCTGATGGCGGGCGGACAAATCTAGGCCCGCACGATGCGCGCCGGCAGCCCCTGCCGCACCGACGTGCCCGAGACGGGATCGACGAACACGTTCTTGTCGCCGCGGCTCGGGTCCGTCAGCCCCAGGTCGTTCAGGTTGATACCCGCGCCGATGGCCGGTTCATCGGGCTGGCGCAGCTTGCCGATGCGGTGGGCGCGCGCGCCGTGCTCCTTGTGGCCGAAGCCGTGCTCGACGGCGATCACGCCCCGCTGCACGCCATGGCGCAGCATCACCGTGGCCCTGGCTCTGCCGCCCGGCGTTTCCAGGTAAATCTGGTCGCCATTTTCCAGCTTCAGGCGCGCCGCATCGTCGGGATGCACGGCGACGGGGTTGTCCGGATGGATGCCACGCAAGCGCCGCGCACCGATGCTGTACGAGTTTTGCAGCGCCGATTTAAAACTGATCAACTCGAACGGCCATTCGCTGGCAGGGTAGGTTTTGCGCACGGGCGTGCCGTCGGCGAAAGCCGCCACCCTCCAGGCGGGCGTACCGGGGAAGCGTTTGCCGCTCAAGCTGTTCTTGCTCACGCCCAGACCCTCGTTGTACAGCATCATCGGTTTCAGGTAGCGGTGCGTGGACCAGTCCTGCGGGTACGGCGTCTCGTCGACGACCGGTGCGGCAGCCGCCGGTGCCTTAGCATTCGCTGGCGGCGGCAGGCGCAAGCCGAACATCTCGCCATAGCTCTGGTAGCGCCCTCCACGCGCCAGCATGAAGGCCACCTTGCGCCACTCTTCCGGCTTCAGGGTGCGCTCCAGTTCGGGGCGGATGCGCGCCACGCCGGACAGCGCGATGTCGTCGTCGCTCGCCTCCGGCACGCCCGTCTTGCCCTGCCAGGCGATGTTGGCGCCGCCGCGCAGATACCAGTCTTCCGCGCGCTGCAGGGGGAAGCGCTGGCCCTCCATGTCTTGCAGGGCTTCCGGGCCGAAGCCGGGCAAGGCCATCGTTTTGGCCAGCGCGATGAAGAACGATTCCATGCAGATGGTCTGGCCGTCCGGCGTCTTTTGCACGCGCGGTTCGACCACGGGCCAGCGCGCCGTGCTCATTTTGACGGGCATGCCGCCCCAGGCGCCGGCCCAGCCCCAGCTTTCATACAGCAAGGTATCGGGCAGCAGGTAGTCGGCAAACGCCGAGCTTTCATTGATGAAGGGGTCGATGGCGACGATCAGGGGAATCTTCTTCGGATCGGCCAGTTCCTTGCCGATCTGCGCGCGCAGCCCCGTGATGCCGTACACGGGATTGCAGCTCCACAGGATCAGCGCCTTCAAGGTGTAGGGATAGCCGTTCATGGCGCTGGTGAGCCATTCGGTGGCCAGCGCGGGTGCGTTCGGATACCACGGCGCCTTGGCCGGATACGCCTTGCCCGCTTCCTTCTTCAGCTTGAATTCCGAGGTTTTTTCATACGGCACATTGCGCCCGATCGGCATGCCCGTCGCCTTGATCTCGCCGTCGAAACTCTCCAAGTTATAGCGCGGACCGGGGCCAGCATCCTTGAAGCTGCCGCCGTTGACCAAGGTGCCGCCCTTGCGGTTCAAGTTGCCGATCAGGGTATTGAGCATCACCAACGCATAGGCGTTATAAAAGCCGGCGCCCGACATCATGCCGCCGTGCGCATTGACGGCGGCGCGCTTGCCGTGGCTGGTCAGTTCCTGCGCCAGGCCTTCGATGATGTCGCGGGGGATGCCGCAGGCGCTGGAATAGTCATCCATGCTGTGGCGCTGCGCTTCTTCGTTCAGCATCGTCATGGCCGTCTTCAGGTGCAGCGGCGCGCCCGCCACCTCTAGCGGGCCGTCAAAGAACAGGCGCGCCTCGCCCTTGGCGGCGTTGTGCGGCATGATCGCTTGCGTGGCCGCGTCGATCACGCAGAACGCGTCGCCATCCTTGTAGCGCTCCTCTTCCGCCAGTTCCACCGCGCCGATGTCCGACGCGCGCAGATAGCGGCCGTCGCGCGGATGGCCCTTCTCGCTGATGACCAGATGCGTGGCGTTGCACCAGGCGGCTTCGCCTGCCGCTTCCGCCACCTTCAGGTTCGGCTGCACGAGGAAGTTGCGGTCATAGCGTTCGTGCTCGATGATCCAGCGTATCATCGCCATGGCCAGCGCGCCATCCGTGCCCGGCTTGATCGGCACCCAGCGGCTGCGGTCGCCCGCGGCCAGGCTGTCCGCATTCGTCAGCACGGGATCCACGACGACGTAGCTGAATTCGCGCTTGCCCGAACGGGCCTTGGCGATCAGCGTGCCCTGGCGCTTGAACGGGTTGCCCGCATTGCCGGGTGCCGTGCCGACGAAAATGCAAAATTCCGTGTTTTCCAGGTCCACTTTCGCGTGCGGCATTTTCTTCATGTCGCCGAACATGGCGCCCGAGCCGCTGCGGTAAGCACCACCGCAATACGAGCCGTGGTTGACCAGGTTCAGACTGCCGTACGACTGCTTGAAAAAGCGCGTGCCGAACGCCAGGCGGCCATCGTCGGTGCTGCACATCAGGCCCACCTGGTTCACTTGCGGACCCAGTTCCGGCTGCGCCGGATCGATCGGTCTTTCCAGCTCGCGCAAGGCGCGCAGACCCTGCACATGGCCTTCGCCAAACAGGTCGCCGCCTTCCGTCACTTCCTTCACCAGCTGATCGAAGGCGATCGGCTCCCACTGGCCGCCGCCGCGCGGTCCCACGCGCTTCATGGGCGCCAGCACGCGGAACGGCGACTCCATCTGTTCCAGCACCCCGTTGCCGCGGCCGCAAGCGGTGGAACGTCCCTTCAAGCCCTTTTCCTGGAAGCGTGACAGCGAGACAAAGCTGTCGCGTATCGAGGTTTGATAGGGCAGCGCCGGGTCGGCCGACAGGGGGCTGTAGGGATTGCCCGCCACGCGCAAGACCTTGCCGCTTTTTTTATCCAGGCGCACGCGCACGCCGCAAAACGTGGTGCAGCCCATGCACATGGTGTAGCTGACCTGCTGGTCGGGATTGACGGTCAATTTCCCCGTCGCCGTGTCGACGGAAAACTCGGGCGCCAGCGAATTGCCGTGCAAGCGCTGTACGGGTTTATCCTTGCCCAGCGCATGGTCGACCATGCGGCCGGCCGTGGTGGAAAAGCTGGCGGCAAAGGCGGCCAGCCCGCCGCCGATGGCGCCGTAGCGCAGCAGCTTGCGGCGCTTGTCGTTTTCATCGTCAGGGACGTCGTTGCGGTCGTCGTTGTGTGTACGTTCGTTCATTTTTGACTCCTCAGTGCGTGGCCATGGCGGGACGGCCGCGTGCAGCGACGACGCGTCCGGCCCATGGCAAAAATTCCAGCATCAGCAACAGCAGCGCGATCCACAGGCCCGCCGTGCCGATAATCCCCATCAAGCCGTCGTTCCCCATCGGCAGGTGGTAGTCGTACAGGCCCGCGCCCGTCTTCGGAATGTTCTGGCCGCCGATGAAAATCGTCCAGCGCATCATCCAGGCGCTGTGCAGCGCGATCAGGCCATTGACGAGGCCACTCGTGGCGGGACGCCAGATGGCCAGGGCCATCGGCACGATCGACGACAGCACGGCCCAGACGGCCGTGAACTGCCATTGCGGCATGCCGGCCACCTGGGTAAAGGCCATGCTGTGGCTGGCGCTTACGCCAGAGAGACTCACGAACAGCCAGCCGCCGCCCAGCGCCAGCACCAGCGCCAGCGACAGGGCCAGCGCGCGGTTCAAGGACACTTCCAGCGCCTGGTCGCGGCCCGGCAGGAAGCGGTTGAACAGCAGCGCCAGGCCCACCGCCCCGACAAAGGCCGTGGCGGCAAATTGCGCCGGCAGGAAAGGCGTAAACCACAGCGGACGGGCGCGCACCACCATCACTTCCATGCCCGTGTACAGGCCCACCACGAAGGCGGCGAGCAGGGTGAAGGCGGCGGCGGTGACGATGGCCTTGCGCGATGCGGCGCCGCCACGTCCCAGCAGGCGGTAGGCAAAGGCCAGACGGTCCTGGCCCAGCCCCCGCGCGGCGAAGTCCACGCGCAGCGCCAGCCATGCGTACAGCATCAGGCAGCCCAGATACAGGGGGATGAAGAACGAGCCCCACGACATCCACGATTGCGGCTGGAAGTAAATGTAGAAATGGTAGAAGCGCCCCGGCCCGTGCAGGTCGGCCAGCAGCGCCACGGGTGCCGTCATGCCGCAAACGAGGGACGCCAGCAGCGCGATGCGTCCCAGGCGTTCATACGCCTTGCGGCCGAAGACGAAATACGGCAAGGTCAGCATGAAGCTGCCGTAACTGAGGCCGATGAGGAAAAAGTACTGCACCGCCCACGGCAGCCATGCCGCTTCGCGCGTGACGTTGAGAATTTCGGTGATGTGGCTGTCCATGGTTTATTTCCCGTGTTTGCTCGGTTGCCAAAGAGTCGCTTCGCCTTCGACGTGGCCGGCGAAGCGCGTGTCCAATCCCAGGTAAAACACGTGGGGCTGGGTGCCCTGCTCGGGTTTGAGCACCTTCACCTTGTTCTCGGTCAGCAGCTGGTGCACCATGCTTTCCGGATCATTCAGGTCGCCGAAGATGCGCGCGCCGCCCACGCAGGTTTCCACGCAGGCCGGCAGCAAGCCTTCGTCGACGCGGTGCGCGCAGAACGTGCATTTGTCGGCCTTGCCCGTCTCGTGGTTGATGAAGCGCGCGTCGTACGGGCAGGCTTGCACGCAGTAGGCGCAGCCCACGCAGCGGTCGCCGTCGACGACGACGACGCCATCCTTGCGCTGGAAAGTGGCGCCCACGGGACAAACGGGGATGCAGGGAGGATTGGCGCAGTGGTTGCACAGGCGCGGCAGCATGTAGGTGCCGCAGCGGTTTTCTTCCTTGACTTCATAGGTCGAGACGACGGTGCGGAAGCTGTTTTCCGGGACGGCGTTTTCCATGATGCAGGAGACCGTGCAAGCCTGGCAGCCGATGCACTTCTGCACATCGACCACCATCGCCCAGCGCTGGCCGCCTTCGCCCTTGGTGGCGGCCTTGCCTGGCAGCGGTGCGATGGCCGCCCCGATGGTTACGGCTGGCAAGGCGCGCAAGAAACTGCGGCGCGATTCGATCATGACACTCTCCTTGACTATGGGCGGCAAGCCCTTGTTGACTTGCTGCCATGATAGAAAAGAAGGCGCTACGGGGGTATTGGGGTGATAGTGCGGGAACCTAGATGATCATGCCAATTGACAGGCGAGAGAATGCGGAGTAATACGCCTACAGCTCGTCGAGCGAATACAGCCGGCGGTGCTCGCGGATCGCGTAGCGGTCCGTCATGCCTGCGATGTAGTCGGCGATCTTGCGCGCCTGCTGCGTGACGTCGCCATCCTTGAGCTGATAGTCGGGCGGCAGCAGCGCCGGTTCGGCCATGAAGCTGTCGTACAGTTCGCGCACGATGCGGCTCGCCTTCACGCGCATGCGGTTGACCTGGTAGTGACGGTACAGGTTCGCCCTTAAAAAGCGTTTCAGCTCCGTCGCATCCTTGCGCATGGCGTCCGAAAAACGGATCAGCGGAGGGCTGGTACGCACTTCGCTGACGTCGCGGGGAGCGGCGTCCGCAATCAGGGCCGTTGACGTGACGATGAGATCGTCGGCCAGGGCCGTGATCAGGCGGCGCAGGGTCTCGTAGATGGCGCGCCGGCCGGACAGGCCCGGGAACGCCTGCTGCACGTCGCGCCACAGGCGGCCGAAGAATTCCACCTCTTCCAGCTGCGCGATGGTGATCAGGCCCGAGCGCAGGCCGTCGTCGATATCGTGGCTGTTGTAGGCGATTTCATCGGCCAGGTTGGTCAGCTGCGCTTCCAGTGTCGGTTGCGTGCGGTCGATGAAGCGCTGGGCCACCGGCCCCAGCTCGCGCGCATGCGCCAGCGAGCAGTGTTTTAATATGCCTTCGCGCGTCTCGAACATCAGGTTCAGGCCATCGAACGCGCCGTAATGCTCTTCCAGGGTATCGACCACGCGCAGGCTTTGCAGGTTGTGCTCGAAGCCGCCGTGCGCCTGCATGCATTCATTGAGCACGTCCTGGCCCACGTGGCCGAACGGCGTGTGGCCCAGGTCATGCGCCAGCGCGATGGCTTCCACCAGGTCTTCGTTCAGGCGCAGGTTGCGCGCAATCGAGCGGCCGACCTGCGCCACTTCCAGGCTGTGCGTCAGGCGCGTGCGGAACAGGTCTCCCTCGTGATTGAGGAAAACCTGGGTCTTGTATTCGAGGCGGCGGAAGGCCGAGGAATGGATGATGCGGTCGCGGTCGCGCTGGAACTGGCTGCGCGAGGCGTGCGCCGCTTCGGCAAAGCGACGTCCCTGCCCCTGTGCCGAATGGGCGGCGTACGGAGCGAGGAAGTCTTCCGGCGTCATGGCTATTGCACTCCGGCGGCCAGGGTAGCGAGCACCAGTTCGTGCGGCGCGGACGTGATGCACGGGCTGCCCAAGGGTTTCAACAGGATGAACTTGATGGCGCCGCCCTCGTTCTTCTTGTCCACTTCCATCAGTTCCAGCCAGCGCTCGACACCGAGGTCGGGCGCCTTGACGGGCAGGCCGGCGGCGGCGACGAGTTTGCGCACGCGCTCCACGGCCGCCTGGTCGATATAGCCCATGCGGCAGGACAGGTCGGCCGCCATCACCATGCCGCAGCCGACGGCTTCGCCGTGCAGCCAGTGGCCGTAGCCCAGGCCCGCCTCGATGGCGTGGCCGAAGGTGTGGCCAAAGTTCAGGATGGCGCGCAAGCCGCCTTCGCGTTCGTCCTGGCGCACCACGTCGGCCTTGATTTCGCACGAGCGGGCAATCGCATACGCCAAAGCCCCCTTGTCGCGCGCCATCAGCTTGGCCATGTTCGCCTCGATCCAGTCAAAGAAGGCCGCATCGATGATGGCGCCATGCTTGATCACTTCGGCCAGGCCGGCCGACAGCTCGCGCGCGGGCAGGGTTTCCAGGGTCGAGGTGTCGGCGATCACGGCGCGCGGCTGGTAGAAGGCGCCGATCATGTTCTTGCCCAGCGGGTGGTTGATGCCCGTCTTGCCGCCGACGGAGGAATCGACCTGCGCCAGCAGGGTGGTGGGCACCTGCACGAAGCCGATGCCGCGCATGTAGCTGGCGGCCGCATAGCCGGTCAGGTCGCCGATCACGCCGCCGCCCAGCGCCACCAGGGTGGTCTTGCGGTCGCATTTATTGGCCAGCAGCGCGTCGAAGATCTGCATCAGGCTGGCCCAGTTCTTATATTCTTCACCGTCCGGCAGGACGATGCTGATCACTTCACGGCCATCGCTGGCCAGCGCCGCCTGCAGGCGGCCCAGGTACAGGGGCGCGACGGTGGTATTGGTGACGATGGCCACCTTGTGGCCGCTGATATGGCGCAGCAGCGCATCGGCGTCGGCCAGCAGGCCGGGACCGATGGCGATCGGATAACTGCGTTCGTCGAGGTCTACGCTCAACAACATTTTGGATTGCTCGTTCATCGAAGGCTCTGCATGAATGACGCAGTTGGGCGAGGCCTCGCATTCGAGGCTGGCCAGCTGCATCAGGATGGTCTGAACCATCGATTGTACGTTAGGACGGCCCGTGTCGATCACAATGTCGGCCACTTCCATGTAATGCGGCTCGCGCTGCGCCGTCAATTCCTCGAGCTTTTTGCGCGGGTCCGCCGTCTGCAGCAGGGGGCGGTTCTTGTCGTGGCTGGTGCGCGCCAGGATGTTGCTGACGCTGGCGCGCAGGTAGACGACCGTGCCCCGCTCCTTCAGGTAGGCGCGGCTGTCGGCGTTGAGGATGGCCCCGCCGCCGGTGGCCATGACGATGCCTTCCTGGGCGCTCAGGTCGCGGATGACCTCGGCCTCGCGCCGGCGAAAGCTGGCCTCCCCCTCGATTTCAAAGATCCACGGGATGGTCGCTCCCGTGCGTGCCTCGATTTCGTGGTCGGAATCGACAAAGCGCAAGCCCAGCTTGCGGGCCAGGATGCGCCCGATCGTGGTTTTGCCTGCGCCCATGAGGCCGACAAGAAAGATATTACTGTTGGAAATTTCGGACACTTTTTATATCAATCAGAAAATAAGCAGGCGCCGCCTCTACGGCGCCCGTTTCCCCTTACGTCAAGGACAGGAGAATGTCAGTCTAAACGGGTAACTGGTGGCGTTACCCAGCGGCGTCGTCACTGTTACATTAAACGTGCTGACCACATTCGCTACACAATTTGTCGGCGTCAGGCTGTTAATTGTAACGGCATGCCGGCCTCCCTGGTTACCTTGAATGTTGCCTCCGGTACGGTCATCCACGCCAAGCGTGTTGTGCGGATAGATATTTTGTATGCTGTCCGGAGTGATGGATCCAACGCCATTGATCATATTCGTGATCGCGACCGTGGTCCCGGAGGGCATGGGATTTTGATGCAAATCGCTGAATCTCAAGCTGAATTGACGCACTGCAGCAGCTGAAACGCTTCCAAGATCATAGGTGCTGCGATCCAGGCTGACCTGGGCCGACTGATCGAACAGCATGACATTTTCGGGACGGCTGCCGCTCAGGAAGATGGCGATCTTCGCGAACAACGTCTTGCTGCCGTCCGAAGTGCTGGCGCAGACGGTGGCAAGACCGGGCCACAGGCTGTCGGCCGTGCCGCCATTGCTGACATCATTGCAGGGCGTGACAGGTGGATTGGTCGCCACACGCGGGTTCTGGCTGCGGAAGTCGACCGAGCAGCCGCCGTTCATGGTGGTGCAGCCGCCCATGCTGGACGAGCCGATGGCGCCCAAATTGCTCTGAAATACCACCGGCGTGCCGTCAGGAACAGGGTTGCCCGCTTGGTCTGCCAGCAAGATAGTGACGGTCGTGGCAGGGTTGCCCACGGGACTGTCATACGACCAGCCTTCCACGCTGGACTTGACGGAGCTGAGCGAAAACGCCGTTTGCACAGGCAAACCAGTCGTTACCAGGATGGAATCGGACAAAGTGGAAATGCCAGAGGCCAGGCTGGCCTTGACGCGGAAGGTGGTCGGGGTGGTGCCGGAATTGACGGTGGTGATGACGTCACCGTTGGCATCCGTGGTGTCTGTCACTTTATTGAGCGTCATGCCAGGGCCGTTCAACAGCGCAAACGTCACTTCCTGGCCGACCAGCGGTTTGTTGAAAGTATCGAATACGCGGAAAGTCAGCGTGGCCATTTCCGTGCGCGCTATGCCGCCCTGCCCTTGAATCACGATCGATTTGCCTACCGGACTGACGCTGGAAAATTGTACCGATGCCGGCGCGACGCGGCCGATCGGCAGCGTCGCGTGAAGATACATGGAAGCGCTGCCCGCCACTGTGGCATTGACCATATCGTAGTCATTGCAACCCAGGTCGCGGAAAACAGCTGTGGCCTTGCCATTGACGACCGGCACGCCACTGGTCACGCTAGCCTTGCCGGCCGCCACGCAAGTCGAACTGAAATTGACCGTCTGACCTGATCCCGTGTACAGGCTGGTGCCAGCCATGACATCAACCGTGACATTGGTGGTGCCATAGGCCGCGATGCTGGCGGGCGAAAACCGCATGTTCTCCACACTCAGGTCGGTGGCTCCCAGCACATAATTAATCTGGCTGCTGGCAACGGCACCATTGGCCGTTGTGGTCGCCCGCAACGTGGCGGCGCCGCTGGCCGACAGATTGAAAGGACGCAGCGTTACGCTGGCCGTACCTGTCGCATCGGTCAGTGCCGTCCCTACCGATGGTGACATTACTGCCATGGTATTGTCAGTCGAGAATGCCACCAACATGTCGCTGATCGGTTTTCCGTTCAAATCGGTCACCAACGCCTTGGCCGTCAGCGGCGTGGCGCTCGACAGCGCGTTACTGGCGCTGCTACCACTGAACAGCGACAGCGTCATTTTCGCGCCCGCAGCCTGCGCCGCCTTGACCTCATAACTCGCCTCGCCGGTGACCATGGCGGTGCCCGCCGCGACAGTGGCCGTCAGCTTGCCCGCACCGGTGACCGTCGCATTCAAGGCCGAGACAGTGATGCTGGCATAGCCCTTGGTGTCCGTCAGCGCCGTGCCATTGCTCGACGACAGCTTTACCAGTGTGGCGTCGGAGGCGAAAGTGACTATCGTATTGCTGACCGGAGCACCATTTTTATCGATCACCAGCGCCTTGGCCGTCAGCGGCGCAGTGCTGCTTAGCGTACTGGCAGGCTGGTCGGCCGAGTTCAACAGGCTCACCGTGACCGTCGCGGCCACACCACCGGTGGTACCACCGCCCTTGCCGCCATCGATGGTCGGATCACCGCCACCGCCGCCGCAGGCGGCCAGTACAGTGCTCAAGACCAGCAAGAGCAGCCAATTCGATACCCTACTCCAAGAAGTATTGCCTAAAGAGAAATTCCGCATAGTCGCCATCAGTCCGCTTTCGTTTGCATTGTTACTTAAACGTAAAGATGTGACATTAACGTGTTGCTGGCCGATCTGCCACTATTTTCGGCGTAATAAACACCATCAGTTCCGTTTTTTCTTGACTGCGGCCCGTGCTGCGGAAAAAAACACCGAGCACGGGGATGTCGCCCAGCAGCGGCACCTTGCTGTCCGTACCCCGTTCGGACTGCTGATAAATGCCGCCCAGCACCACCGTGCCGCCGTCTTCCACCATCACTTGCGTCCGCACGTGTTTGGTGTCGATGGCGAAGCCGGAACGCGTTTCCTGGCCCACGCTATCCTTGTTGACGTCCACTTCCAGCACCACGTTGCCGTCCGGCGTAATCTGCGGCGTCACTTCCAGGCGCAAATTCGCCTTGCGAAACGTGATGGACGTGGCGCCGCTGCTGGTGGCCACCTGATACGGCAGTTCGATGCCCTGCTCGATCAGCGCCAGCACCTTGTCGGCCGTCACCACGCGGGGGCTGGAAATGATCTTGCCCCTGCCGTCCGCTTCCAGCGCGGACAGTTCCAGATTCAAAAAGCGGTTGGCGGCCGCCGAAAACAGGCTCAGGGCGAAGCTGGCCGGCTGCAAGCCATTGATGCTGGCGGCCGGCAAGTTGACGAATTGCGTGTTCGGCACGAAGGCGCCGGCGCCCGCCACCGTTTGCCCCGTCGCCTCGCCCACGCCCTGGTAACTGCCGCCGATGGCCGCGCGGCGCCCGCTGCCGCCCAGGGAAAAGCCGGGCACCTGGCCCGCCGCCAGGCGCTGGTCCGTAAAACCGAGGCGCGCGCCCAGATTGCGGCTGAAACTGTCATTCGCCTCGACGATGCGCGCCTCGATCATGACTTGTCGCGTGGCAACATCCGTCTTGGCGATCAGCTGACGGATCTGTTCCAGGCGCGCCGGCACGTCCGTCACGAACAACTGATTCGTGCGCGGCTCGATGAGCACGCTGCCACGGCGCGACAGCAGGCGGCTGCGCCCTTCTCCCGCGTCCAGGGCGAACACCGTGCGGAACGCTTCAGCCTTCTGGTAATTGAGCTGGAAGATGGCCGATTGCAAAGGTTCGAGTTCGGCAATCTGCGCGCGCGTTTCGAGCTCCAGCTTTTCGCGCGCCAGCATTTCCTCACGCGGCGCGATCCACAGCACGTTGCCGTTGCGCCGCATGTCCAGGCCCTTGGCCTGCAACAGCAGGTCGAGCGCCTGGTCCCACGGCAAGTCGCGCAGGCGCATCGTCACATTGCCCGCCACACTGTCGCTGGCGATGATGTTTTGCCCGGAGGCATCAGCCAGGATGTGCAGGGCCGCGCGCACGCCCACGTTCTGGAAATCGACGGAGATCTTCTCGCCCGCGTAAGGGCGCGGGGCCGACACGTGCACCACCGCCTCCTGGGCAAGGCCGCAGGCATGCAGACACAGCATGACGGCCAGGAGCATGCGGCGCGGCCTCATGGCGCCGCCTCGGGCAGGCTGGCTTTCGTCCCCGCCACCTGCAAGGCCAGGCTGCCGCGCCGCTCGCGCCACGGGCCATCCGCCTCGCGCAGCAATTCACGGTACTGCACCGCCTGTTCGCTGATCTCCGTCACCATACCGTGGTCTTGCCCCAGATACTGGCCCACCGCCACCCGGTACACGCGCTGGCCCGCCAGCAGCAGCGCGTTCAGGCGCCCGTCCTGCTGCACGCTGCCCACCATGCTGATGGCAGGCAAGGCCACGCTTTCCAGCGGTTCACGCACGCGGCGCGGGTCGGGTCCCGCCACGTTGCCCCGCTGACCCGGCGCGGGCGCTGGCGGCAATGCATTGAAAGGATCGGCCAGCGCGGCCGCCTCATAGGGATGCGGCGTGACAGCGGCAAGCGGGCGCCATGCCGCTACGGCTACAGGCGTGCCTGCCTTGGGCACCAAAGCCGCTTGCGCCGCCCGTTCTCCCGCTTCGGGCAAGCGATACGCGTGCAGCACGGCATCGAGGGTCAGCAAGCGATCCTTGCCGAGGTTCAAGGCCAGCTCATGCACCGTGACGATGCGCGGCAAGCGCGCCAGATCCGCCAGCAGCGCGCCCATGGCATGATAGCTGCCGCGCAACTGTATGGCGATCGGCAAGGCAACATACGGTGCTTGCGGCTGGGCCACTCCCGGCTTGAACAGCGAAAATTGCAAGCCGCGCGACTGGCCTGCGGCATTGATATCCGTCAACAGCACCGCCATCGCCTGCTGGTCGGGCAGTTGCTGTTCCAACAAGGCCAGCTCGGCGCCGGCCTGGCGCTGCTGCGCGCGCCACTGCGGCAACTGTTTCGCCCTGGCCTGCGCCGACAGATAATCGGCGCGCAGACGGGCCTCCTCGCCTTGCCCCGCCTGCACGGCCGCCAACAGGCCATCGAGCCACGCAAGGTGCAGCAGGGCCGCCACCAGCGAACCGGCCAGGACAGCGCAAGCGAGGCGCCCCGGTAACGGCCACAGTGACGCGATCTTCAAGCTCAGCATGATCAACCTCCACGACTAAGATTGCCCAGCGGGTGCCAACGCCAGCCGTATCGTCCATTCCACGGCGCCATCTGCCGCGCCGCGCACTTCAAGCACTTCCGGCCTGGACCAGGGCACGGCCTGCGCCAGCGCCAACAATAGTGCCGCGACCTTTTCCTGCGAAACGGCATGCCCTTGCAAGCGCACCATCGCCGTTTCCTGGCGCACACTGTGCAAGGCCACGCCAGCCGGCATCGCGCGCGCCAGCGCGTCCAGCATGCGGACCCAGGCATTGCGTTGCTCTTGCAAATTGGCGATGGCCTGCTGGCGCAGCAACAGTGCCGCCGTCTCGCCCTGCACCCGCTTGCCGGCGGCAAGGACGACCTCGACTTGCTGCATGGCACTGCGCCAGCCCTCTTGGCGGCGCAGCTGCGCGTCGAGCTGGTGCTGTAGCCAAGCCCCTGCCGCCAGGGCCACCAGCAAGCCCAGCAACGCCCCACCCGCCAGTTGCCACAGCAGCAGCTGAATACGCCTGCGGCGTGCCGCCTGGCGATACGGCACAAGGTTGATGCACAGCACTTGCGTGCGGACTTTCATCGGGCGTACCGGTGCAAGGCCAGGCCCCAGGCCAACTGGTACGCCACGCCACCATCGGGCAAGGCTTGCCAGCCACCGTGCGCGAGCGCCGCCTGCAGCGCGAGCGCCTCGCTATCCATGACCACAGCCTGCAAACCCGCCGCCGTGGCCGCATCGAGACGGCGCTGCACGGTGGCGCGCCGCGCCGCCACCAGCAGCACGTCAACCTCCTTGCCTGTCGTGCCGGCCAGCGGCGGCGCGGGGCCGAGAATGACAAAATCCAGGCTGGCATCTTCCAGCGCAAACGGCATGTATTGCGCCGCTTCCAGTTCCACGAGGATTTCCAGCTGTTCCTCCGGCAATCCTGCGGGCAAGCGGATCGCATGCGTGATCAGGGCCGTGGCCGGCATGGCCAGCGCCACCCGCGTGCAGCCGCTGCCGCTGTCGCGGTGGGCCTGGCGCAGGGCATCGGCCAGGCCCGGCAGATCTTCGACACTGCCTTCAAGCATTATTCCAGCAGCCAGTGCGGCGCTGCCGCAATGCCGGCACGACAGTTTTCCCCGCCGGCGCCGCAACTCGACCACGCGCACGGCATCGTCCGCGATGTCGACGCCCAGCAAGCCGGCGCCAAAAAAATTGCTGATAGACATGTTTTTCATAGAGAAACGTCAGCGTGGGAGGAGTTCCTGCCATTCGAAAGCCTAGTCCTGGCAGCGCTGGCTTGTAAATGGATTTCACGCCGGAGTCTGCGGTACGCGGCGCCTATCTGGCCCGGCCGTGATCTGGCGCAGAATAATTGTTACCAAATCCTGGTTGCCAGCGGGCCCATACACGCTTATATAGAGTATCGGCAAGTTTCGACACTGCCCCCGGGCAAGCGCCACGGCGCGCTGCCACCCCGGCAAGCTCGCTTATAATTGGCCGGCATAATTAACCGAAAGACATACGACGCATGACATCTTCAAACTCCGCTGGCTCCGCTGGCTCGAAGCCGCCCACCAAGGGCAGCAAACCCAAACGTTTTCTGCTGATGGCCCTGGTATCGCTGCTGGGCCTGGGCATCGTCGGCGTCTTGCTGGTGGTCTTTGGCCTGGCCATGGCCTATCCGAACCTGCCGGCGCTCGATACCTTGACCGATTACAAGCCCAAGATGCCGCTGCGCGTGTTCACGTCCGACAGTGTGCTGATCGGTGAATTCGGCGAGGAACGGCGCAACATGGTGCACATCAAGGATATTCCCGATGTCATGAAGAAAGCCGTGCTGGCCATCGAGGATGACCGCTTCTATGAGCATGGCGGCGTCGATTACCTCGGTATCACGCGCGCGGCCCTGCACAACCTGACGGGCGGCGCCAAGCAAGGCGCCTCGACCATCACGCAGCAGGTGGCGCGCAATTTCTTCCTGTCCAGCGAACAGACCCTGAAACGCAAGGCGTATGAAGTATTGCTGGCGTGGAAGATCGAGAAAAACCTCAGCAAGGACCAGATCCTCGAAGTGTATATGAACCAGATTTATCTGGGACAGCGCGCCTACGGCTTCGCGTCGGCCGCGCAAATCTATTTCGGCAAGAGCATCCAGGACCTCACCGTGGCCGAAGCGGCCATGCTGGCTGGCTTGCCGAAGGCGCCATCGGCCTACAACCCCGTCGTCAATCCGAAGCGCGCGCGCATGCGCCAGCAATACATTCTGCAACGCATGGCGCAGCTGGGCTACATCACGCCAGAGCAGTACACGGAAGCCAAGAATGAAGAGCTGAAAGTGAAAACCGACAGCAGCGCCTTCGGCGTGCACGCGGAATACGTGTCGGAAATGGCGCGTCAGCTTGTCTACGAGCAATTCAAGGAAGACACCTACACGCGCGGCCTGAACGTCTACACCACCATCACCAAGGCCGACCAGGACGCCGCCTACATCGCCTTGCGCAAGGGCGTGATGGATTACGAGAAACGCCACGGCTACCGCGGCCCGGAGGCATATATCGAGATTCCGAAAACCAAGGCCGAAGCCGATGACGCGATCGAAACGGAACTGGCCGACCACCCGGACAGCGATGACATCATCGCCGCCATGGTGCTGCAGGCGTCACCCAAGTCCATCCAGGCCGTCACCTCGGCCGGCGAGGAAATTACCATTACCGGCCCCGGCCTGACCTTTGGCGCGGCCTGGCTGTCGGAAAAAGCGGCACCGAACCGCCGCATCAAGCGCGGCGCCGTGATCCGCGTCATGCAGGAAGGCAACACCTGGGTCTTGACGCAGATGCCGGAAGTGCAATCGGCGTTCGTCTCGGCCAGCACCACGGACGGCGCCATCCGCGCCATGGTGGGCGGCTTCGATTACAACCGCAACAAGTTCAACCACGTCACGCAGGCGTGGCGCCAGCCCGGTTCCGCCTTCAAGCCCTTCATCTATTCCGCTTCGCTGGAACGGGGCCTGTCGCCGGCCACCATCATCAACGATGCGCCGATCTCGTTCGACGCGGGCCAGACGGGCGGCCAGGCATGGGAACCGAAGAACTACGACAGCAAATACGACGGTCCGATGACCATGCGCAAGGGTCTGATGAAATCGAAGAACATGATTTCCATCCGCATCCTGCACAAGATCGGCGCCAAGTATGGCCAGGAATACGCGACGCGCTTCGGCTTTGACGCGGACAAGAACCCGCCGTACCTGACCCTGGCCCTGGGCGCCGGCAACGTGACGCCGCTGCAGATGGCGGGCGCGTATGCCGTGTTCGCCAACGGCGGCTACAAGATCAACCCGTATCTGATTGCCAAGGTGACCGACAGCGACGGCAATGTGTTGTCGCAAGCCAAGCCGGACCTGGCGGGCGAGGAAGCCAACCGCGTCATCGATGAGCGCAATGCCTTCATGATGAACAGCATGCTCAACGACGTGGTGCGCTTCGGCACGGCAAATAAAGCCATGGCCTTGAAGCGCCCTGACCTGGCCGGCAAGACGGGCACGACCAACGATTCCATCGACGCGTGGTTCGCCGGCTACCAGGCCAAGCTGGTGGGCATCGCCTGGATCGGCTACGACCAGCCGCGCAACCTGGGCAACCGGGAAACGGGCGGCGGCCTGGCCTTGCCGATCTGGATCAACTATATGGCCAAGGCATTGAAGAGTATTCCCGTGGAGGAACGCGCCGTGCCGGAAGGCCTGATCCACGTGGGCGACGAGTATTACTATGCGGAAAATCCACCGGGCACGGGCGTAGGCAGCCTGGAAGGCGCGGCGCGCGGTACGCCGGAGGAAGAAAAAGCCAAGGAAGCCGTCAAGAACGAGTTGTTTTAAGATCGTTTGATGCAAAAAAGGACAGCCTGAAGAGGCTGCCCTTTTTGATTGCGCGCGGCTAAAACAATTACTTCAATACCACCGGCGCACCCGCCTGCTCGCTGGCCATGCTGGACAAGGCCGCAAACAGTTCCGAACCGTCGCGCGTGTTGATCCATTCGTCGCCCACGCGCTTGTAGTGGAAACCGCCGGAACGGGCGGCCACCCACATTTCGCGCATGGGGGCCTGGCTGTTGACGATGATTTTCGTGCCGTTATCGATGAATTCGATCTCCAGCACATTGCCGCTGCGGCTGCATTCGACGTCGAGCACGTCTTCATCGTTCAGCCGGTCCAGCGCCGCCTCGATCTGGGTCAGGGTGGCTTCGGCCAGGGCCAGGAATTCCGATTCGCTCATGCTACACTCCAAAGATCTTAATCAAACCGTGATTCTAATCGTGAAGTCATCCTCAGCGTTTTATATCGGCACCGCCATTGTGGTTTCTAGCGTCCTGGCCGGCTGCGGCCAGCCCGGCCCCCTGTACCTGCCCAAGCCGCCAGCGGCCAAGGGCGCACCGGCCAAAGGCCCCGTCGAACCGGCGCCCGTGCCGCCGCCGCCGGTGATCGTGCCGGCGACCTAAACGGAGCGCACCGGGGTGGCGGCATTCGCCGCCCTGGCATTTTTGACGCGCTTGCTCCAGAAAAAATACACACGCATTAACAGCAATAGCGCGACGATACTGCCAAACAGGATCGGTTGCGCGAAATTGTGCTTGCCCGCCTTCATCCACCAGAAGTGCAAGATACCGAGCGGGGCGATGACATAGATCAACCGGTGCAGCCACTGCCAGCGCTTGCCCCCCAGGCGTTTCACCATGCCGTTCGTGCTCGTCACGGCCAGCGGAATCAGCAGCACGAAGGCAATAAAACCCACCGTGATGAATGGCCGCTTGAGCACATCCTTCCACATTTCCTGCACATCAAAAAAGTGATCGAACCATAAAAACGTGGTGAAGTGCAGCGCCGCGTAGAAAAACGCGAACAGGCCCAGCATGCGCCGCAGCTTGATCAGCCAATTCCATTGCGTGAAGCGGCGCAAGGGCGTCACCGCCAGGCTGATGCAGATAAAATACAGGGTCCAGTCGCCCGTGCCGCGCGTGATGAATTCCAGCGGCTCCACCAGTTGCCCCGTGTACGTGAGCCAGACCATGCGCGCAAACGGCAGTAGCGCCAGCAGAAAAACCAGGCTTTTGAAGAGCGACAATTGTCTCGGCGTGGGGTGGAAGGCCATGGTCTTTCCTTAAAAGAACTTCTTCAGATCCATGCCCGCGTACAAGGAAGCAACATCGTTGTAGCCGTTGAACATCAGGGTCTTGCGCTTGCGCGCGAGAAAGCCGTCTTCGCCGATGCGCCGCTCGGACGCCTGCGACCAGCGCGGATGATCGACGTTCGGGTTCACGTTGGAATAAAAACCGTATTCGGACGGCGCCGACAGGTTCCAGGACGTGCGCGGCTGTTCCTTGACGAAACGGATCTTGACGATGGATTTGGCGGATTTAAAACCATATTTCCACGGCAAGACCATGCGCACGGGCGCGCCATTCTGGTTCGGCAAGGTTTCGCCATACATGCCCAGGGTCAACAGCGCCAGCGGATGGTTCGCTTCATCGATGCGCAAGCCTTCCGTATAGGGCCACTGCAGCACGCGGCTGCCCACGCCCGGCATCTGCTTCTTGTCGGCCAGGGTGATGAATTCCACATACTTGGCATTGCCCGTCGGCTCGACCTTCTTGATGATTTCCGAGAAGGAATAACCAACCCAGGGAATCACCATCGACCAGCCTTCCACGCAGCGCAGCCGGTACACGCGCTCTTCCAGCGGCGCCAGCTTCAACAGGGCGTCCAGATCGAGCGTCATGGGCTTCCTGACTTCGCCTTCGATACTGACGGTCCACGGCCGCGTGCGCAGGGTGCCCGCGTTTTGCGCCGGATCGCTCTTGTCCGTGCCGAATTCGTAGAAATTGTTGTAGCTGGTGGCGTCTTTATAGGCCGTCTGCTTGTCCAGCGCCGAATAGGCGGGATTCAATTTGGCGGACAGCTTGGGATTGGTGCCTTGCGCGAACGCTTCGCGGCTGGCCATTTCCAGCAAGGCCGCGCTGGACACGGAGCCCAGGGCGATTTGCTTGATGAAGCTGCGGCGCGATTCAAACACGGCGCGTGGCGTGATTTCGGAAGAATACGGCAACTCAATGCCGTTGGGACTGCGCTTGATCAACATGGCGGCTCCGGGAAAAGGTGATGATTTGTACCTTACACCAGTTTTCCCGGGCCGTTCATGACGCTTCTGTCATTAAAGCTTGCCGTAAGAATGCAGGCCGGAGAGAAACATATTCACGCCCAGGAAGGCAAACGTCGTCACCAGCAAGCCCACCAGCGCCCACCACGAGGCGACGCGGCCGCGCAAGCCCGTCATCAGGCGCATGTGCAGCCAGGCTGCATAGTTGAGCCAGACGATCAGCGCCCACGTTTCTTTCGGGTCCCACGACCAGTAGCCGCCCCACGCTTCGGCCGCCCACAGGGCGCCCAGGATGGTCGCTACCGTGAAGAAGGCGAAGCCCACGGAAATGGCCTTGTACATGACGTCGTCGAGCACTTCCAGCGACGGCAGGCGGTCGACCAGGTAGCCGCTCGATTTGAGCAGGTAGGCCGCCGCCACCATGGCCGACAGGGCGAAGGTGCCGTAGCCGATGAAGTTGGCCGGTACGTGGATCTTCATCCACCAGCTTTGCAGGGCCGGCACCAGCGGCTGGATTTCCGCCGCATCGCGCGTGACCGTGTACCACATCAGGAACACGACGGCCGCGGAAATGACCAGCATGACGAAGGCGCCCAGCTGGCGCGTCGCGTAGTGCTGCTCGTAATACAGGTAGAACATGGCCGTGATCAAGGAAAACAGGATGAACACTTCATACAGGTTCGACACGGGGATGTGGCCCACGTCGGCGCCGATCAGGTAAGACTCGTACCAGCGCACCAGCATGCCCGTCAGGCCCAGTACCACGCCGGCCCAGCACAGCAGGGAGCCGACGGACGAGCCGAATTCCGAGCGCGCCACCAGGCCGATCCAGTAGAACAGGGTCGACAGCACGAACAGGGTGCCCATCCACAGGATGGCGGACTGGCTCGACAAGATGTATTTCAGGAAGAATTTCTGGTTCGCCATGTCCAGATGGCCCGCGTACAGTTCGATGGCGAACAGCGACAGCACGGCCGCCAGCGGGATCAGCCAGCGCACGGGCTTCCAGTACCAGCCCAGCCACGCGAACGTGGGCGCCGCGGCTAGCAGGATGGCTTTTTCGTAGATATCCATGAAGGCGCCAAAGCGCATCAGACCGAACAGCGAGGCGGCCAGCAAGCCGGCACCATACAGCCAATCGATCAGGCTCAGGCGCTTGAAAAATCCTGGTTCCTGCGTATATATTTGCTTGTTTGCCAATTCCATCATTTTCTCCATTCCCGGCGACGCGCAAGCGCCCCGAAACTCAGCCAATCCAACTCAGCGCAGCTTACGCCGATTGCGGCAGCTTTGCCTTCAAAGTCTCAAATTCTTTTTCAAAATCCAGGGTCTTGCGTTGCGTGCTCATGGCCATCAGGGCTTCGCTGCCGCCCTCGCCATCCTTGATCCACACCCACAGGCGGCGCTCGCGGATATAAAACATGGAAAATACGCCGATCACGAGGAACAGGCAACCGAGGTAGACCACGCTCTTGCCCGGCGAACGCGTCACTTGCAGCACGGACGCCTTGATCTCCGTAAACTCGTCGAGTTGCAGATACACGGGCGCGCCATAGAAGAAGCTGTCGGACAGCGCATTCGTGGCCAGCTGCAGGAAGCGGCCGTGCTTATCATCGGCCTCGATGGCTTTCAAGCCATCCTGGGCGCGCGCCGCCTGCCACAAGTCCCACAGGCTGCCATTCAAGATTTTCATGAAGATATCGGCCGCTTTTTCCTGCTCGGCCGTCGGAACTTTCTCCAGGAAACGCGAAATGGCGAGGAAACCGCCCTCTTGTCCATTGCCGGCAAAGATACCCAGGCTTTTCGCCGCCGATTCCTGCAACTGGCCGCGCAAGGCTTCCGCGTTCGCCTGCGGCATGGCGCGCGCCGCATAGCGTGCGGCAGCCTGCTGGCGCAGCGCGGGATCTTGCAGCGCGGCACGCAAACGCATCCACTCGTTCACACTGTAATTGTCATCGGCGGGAATGCGCAGATAGCTGAACGGGTCGCTGGGGTTGACACGCATGCCGGCCAGAAACACCGTCGTGCCATCGACCGTGACGGGCTGCATGTAATTCTGGTACTCGCGCGCCTGGCCCGTCTTGTCGCGCAATTTGTATTGCACCGAGGGACCCACGTTCTTGAGATCCTTGTTATGCGCGTTCTTCGCGGCCGACCCGAGGCGTTTATCGAGGCCGACGGCGAATTTATCGTTGAAACTTTCCGCCTTGCTGACGGCGCGCACATCCTGGCCCGCGCTGAGGTTTTCCACGTTAAACGGACGGAAACCCGACCATTCCACCGTGTAGGAATTGCCGTCGCTGCGCTCGAGCGGCGTGCTGCCGCCCACTTCGCCGCCGATATCGAAGCGTTTCGTCGTCTTGCCCGTCATGGGAAAACCAGTCAACTTGAGCTTGCTGCCGCCATCTTCAAAGCTGGACTGGTACAGGGCCAGGCCCTTGTACAGCAGCGGCTGGTTGACTTTGATGGTCGCGGGGAAACTTTCTCCCGTTGCATGGTCGGTGACGACCACATCGCTGGCGAACAGCTTGGGCATGCCCGTGCTATAGAAATCGATGTGGAATTTCTTCAGCAGGATGGTGATGGGCAGATCCTGGATCAGCACGCCATCGGCCTGGGGAATGATGGCCGTGTTGCTCGACGAGCCTTCCGGGATCATGGTATTGCCGCGGAAAGTAGGATTCGACAGGCTCAAACGGTGCTGGGCGGGAATATCGGCGATCACGCCGCTGCCGGAAAACGGCGTCTTACCAAAGAACCATTGCTGTACGCGGATCGGCATTTCCGAATCGAGCAAGCCGCCCACGCAAATGATGACGATGGCGCCATGGGCAAAGATATAGCCCCATTTATTGGCCGCGCCCCGCTTGGCGGCCACCAGGGTGGCGTTGTCCTTCTCGACCACCTTGGCCCCGTAGCCGGCGTCTTTCAGGCGCATCACCATCTGCTGCGCCAGCACGGCGCGCGGCAGCGGCGCCTGCCATTCCAGCTTGTGGTGGAAATTGCGCAGCGATTGCTCGCGTACGGTTTCGCGCCAGCTGCGCATGTCCTTGAGCATCTTCGGCGCATTGCGCACGATGCACAGCGAGGTCGAGGCAACCAGAAAACCCATGATGACGAGGAACCACCAGGCCGAATACACGGAATACAGGCTCAGCTTGTCGAAGACGGCGAACCAGAACGGACCGAACTGGTTCACATAATTGGGCATGGGCTCGTTTTGCTTGAGCACGGTGCCGATGATGGAGGCGACGGCGATCAGGGTCAGCAGGCTGATGGCAAAGCGCATCGACGAGACCAGCTCGACGAATTCAGCCAGGCTGCGGCGTTGGGTCTTTAACTCGATTCCAGTCGTGCCAGTGCTCATACGTGGATACTCATACGGGATATGCAATCTTCAAGAAAATGTAGGCATGGAGCAGAGTGTTTCTCCGCGCAAGGCGGCAGCATACTCCTGTTTGGCCCCTGCCATGAAAAAGGGCAGCCTGTGGAGACGGCCGCCCTTGTTCATGCGCGCTGGTGCGCCTGGCAATCGCTTGCCAATATGAAAACTTACTTCAGGCCGGCGATGTAATCGGCCACGGCGGCAATCTCGTCATCCGACATGCGGGCGGCGATGGTGTGCATTTGCGCGCTGTTCTTGCGGGCATCAGCCTTGGTGCTGCGGAACATGGTCAGCTGGGCCACCGTGTAATCCTGGTGCTGGCCGGCGATGCGCGGATACTGGACGGGAATGCCATTGCCCGTCGCGCCATGACAGCTGGCGCAGGCGGCAACTTGCTTGGAAGCAATGCCACCACGGTAGATTTTCTTGCCCAGGTCGATCGTATCCTTGTTTTTCGCCGCACCCGGCTTGGACACCTGCGCGCCCAGGTAGGCGGCGATATTCTTCTTGTCGGCGTCGCTGAGCATCTTCGCGTACGTCGTCATGACGGGCTGGCTGCGCTCCGGCGTGGTGAAGTCGACCAGTTGCTTGTAGATATAGCTTTCGTGCTGGCCGGCCAGCTTCGGATTGACCGTGATGGTCGAATTGCCGGCCGCGCCATGGCAGGAGACGCAGGCAGGCAAGCCGCGCGCCGCATCGCCATCGGCGTACAGGGTAGCGCCCTTGGCGGCATCGGCCTTGACGGCCGGTTTCGGTGCTTCGACCGCGGAAGCAGTTGCCGATACAGCCAGCAAAGCGAGCAGCATGGATTTGATAAACGGTGAAAACGCACGATTCATTCAGGCACCCTGAGACAGTGAGAAATTAGTGGTGGACATTGCCGCGCCCTGTGGATTTTTGCTTTATTTTCAGGGCCGCAAGCCGCATCGCTGCTACGCCGGCAACAATAAACAACCCCTTATTGTACAATAGCTTCTTGGCGTTATCGCTCCCTTATCGCTCCCTTTTGTTGCTTTACTACTCCCATGTCAAAACTCTGGCAAGCCCGCTTCTTTACGACCGTCAACCAATTGCGTGACCTGCCCGATACCACGGTGCCGGAAATCGCCTTTGCCGGCCGCTCCAATGCCGGTAAATCGACCGCCATCAACATCTTGTGTAATCAGAAAGGCTTGGCGTTCGCCTCCAAGACACCTGGCCGTACCCAGCACATCAACTACTTCTCCATCGGCGGCGCCCACGTGGCGCAGCACCGCAAGGATGCCACCATCGTCGAAGAGATCGAATGCCTGCTGGTCGACTTGCCGGGCTACGGCTACGCGGAAGTATCGGGCTCGGCCAAATTGCACTGGCAGCGCCTGCTGGGCGACTACGTGCAGCGCCGCGAGCAATTGGCGGGCTTGATCCTGATCATGGATTCGCGCCGTCCCTTCACCGACCTGGACATCCAGATGCTGGAATGGTTCGCCCCGACGGGCAAACCAATTCACTGCATCCTGACGAAAGTCGATAAGCTGAACCGCAATGAATCGGTCAACGCGCTGCGCCAGGCGAAAGCCAAGCTCGACAGCTACGTGGATGAAGACGGCGTCGGCTTCCCGTTCACAGTGCAACTGTTCTCGGCCCTGAAAAGAGTCGGCATCGACGAAGCCAATGACAAGATCATGGAACTGGCCGGCATCAGCGAAGACGGCGCGGCCCAGATGGTCGACTTGATCGAGATGGAAGACGACGTCGAGCCGGAAGCGGACAAACCGGCTTGATCAAGATCAACGCTGCGTAAAAAAGGCTGCCCGTTCACACGGTGCAGCCTTTTTTATTGCCGTCAGGTTTCCCGAGCGTTTAGCGCCGTCCCGGCCCTGGGCGCTTCTCGGAAAAGAATTCCTGGCGCAGGAAAGCCATCAGCTCAGCCGTGTCTTCCACGCGGGCGCTGAGGTTGACGTTGCGTCCCAGGCGGCGTGATTCCCACACGAAATCGCCGGGCTTTTCGGCACGGATCAGCTGGATCATCTTCTTCAGGATGGCCGTTTCGATATCGGGCTCATTGCCCAGCTCCACTTTTTCCTGCTTCAGCCAGTTGCGCTTGAAGTTGCCATTCCAGCCCTTGAACTTGACTTCCGCGCTGAACGAGGTCTGGTTGACGATAGAAAACACGCCGCCCGAATCCTCGCGGTCGCTGCCGGAATTGCGTCCCTGCGCGCCGGCGATGTTCGCCTTGGCCACGCGCATGGCGCGGTCGTTTTCGCTTTCCTCGGCCGGCGGCGCGGGATTTTGCGCCTGACGCTGCTTGCGGCGCTGCTCGATCATCGAACTCATGTCTTCAGCGGGCGGCGGCGGCAACGGCACTTTCGACACCAGCGGCGGCGTGAAGGTTTCCAGTTTCGGCTTGTCGCGCGGCACGTCTTTTGTGACCACGCGCTTGCTCGGCGCCGGCGGTGGTTTCACCTTGGCCACTTTCGTGTCCTTCGGTTTCGGCGTGGGCTTGGGTGTGGGCTTGGGCTGCGGCTTCGGTTGCGGCTTGTCCTTCAGGGGCGCAATGTAGACCATCGCGCTTTCCTTCTTCGGCGGCGGAATCTTTTCGATGGTGTCGCTGCGCAGCAGGACATACGCGGCCAGCAGCACGTGCAGCAAGACGGACACGCCGAGCGCCACCTTGCGCATGGTGCTGGTCCTGGACCCGTAGGCCGGTGGTGGCTGGATCAATTGCCCGCAGGTGGGGCAATAGTCGGAATCGGCAGCCATCAAATGGGTCGTGTCATGCAAAATGAATCGTGCTTTCTGTGTAGCAACAAAAATAATCTTACAGGGCAGCCATAGTGCCAGAGTCCCTTGCTTTTGGGAACACTTCCCCGGCATTTCCAACCCGAAGCGTACAGGATCGCGGTATTCCTTGCAGCGCAAGCTAGGGTACCCGAGCCGTCTCTTGACGGTTGTTACCGTATGTATCACGGTCCATACAAGACCGGCGCCGCATTCACTGAGGAACGGGGCGCCGGTGGTGGCCGTGTGGCGGCTCAGGCCTTGTTGTCGAGCGCCACCAGTTGCTCGTCCGTCAACGGTCCCGTGCCGCTGTACTTGTCGAGGAACAAATAGATGACGGGCGTGATGAACAGGGTAATGACTTGCGAGAAAAGCAAGCCACCGACCACGGCCAGGCCCAGCGGCTGGCGCAGCTCGGCACCGGCGCCCAGGCCCAGGGCAATCGGCAAGGCGCCCATCAAGGCCGCCGCCGTCGTCATCATGATGGGACGGAAACGCAGGATGCAGGCCTGGCGGATGGCGTCGGTTGGGCTCATGCCCTCGTTGCGCTGCGCATGCAGGGCGAAGTCGATCATCATGATGGCGTTTTTCTTGACGATGCCGATCAGCATCAAAATGCCGATGATGGCGATCATGGTCAGGTCCATGCCGAACAGGCGCAGGGTCAATAGCGCCCCCACGGCCGCGGACGGCAAGCCGGCCAGGATGGTCAGCGGGTGGATGTAGCTTTCATACAGCACGCCGAGCAGCACATAGATCACGGCCAGCGCGGCAATGATGAGGATGATCTGGCTCGACTGCGAGCTCTGGAACACGGCAGCATCGCCGCCGTAGCGCGTGATGATGGAGGCCGGCAAGCTCATATCCTTGGCCATCGCATCGATCCTGCCCGTGGCGATGCCCAGCGGCACGTCCGGCGCCAGGTTGAAGGCGATGGTGACGGCTTGCAACTGCCCCTGGTGATTCACGGAGGTGGGGCCGATCGTGCGTTCCACATAGGCAATACTTGATAGTTTGACCAGCTCGCCCGTCTTGCTGCGCACGGAGACGCGCGTGAGCGCATCGTCATACTGGCGGTCCGCCGTGGCCGCTTCCAGGATCACATAATAGCTGGCAGCCGAGGAATAGATGGTCGACACTTGCCGCTCGCCAAAGGCGCTGTACAGGGCCGTGCGGATGTCGGACATTTGCACGCCCAGCAGATTGGCCTTGTCGCGGTCGATCCTGAGCGACGCCTGCAAGCCCTTGATTTGCGAATCGCTGGTGACGTCGCGGAAGGCCGGATCGGTGCGCATGCCGGCAATAAACTTTTCCGCCCAGTCATTCAGCGCGTCGGGGCTGACGCTTTGCAAGGTGTACTGGTAGCGGCTCTTGCTCTGGCGCCCGCCCAACTGCAAGTTTTGCACGGGCCGGAAATACACGGCCATGCCGGGCACGGCGCTCGTGGCGCGGCGCAAGTTTTCCAGCACCACCGGCATTTTCGGCCGCTCGCTGCGCGGTTTCAAGACCATGAACATGCGGCCCGTGTTGCCGCCGCCGACGAACGAGGTCACATCCTGCACGCTGGGGTCCGCCATGAGCACGGCCGCCACGCGGGCTTGCAAATCCTGCAATGCCGCGGAGGAAATATCTTCCGACGCTTCCGTATTCACCTGGATCTGGCCCAGGTCTTCCTCGGGGAAGAAACCTTTGGGAATGGTCGCGTACAGCAGCACCGTCAGCGCAAAGGTACACACGGCAACAAAGAGCACCACGTTGCGGTGCGCCAGGGCCTTGTCTAGCAGATGCACATAGCCGTTGCGCAATTTCGTGAAACCGGCTTCGAAATGGCGGCCGATAAAGGTTTTCTCGCCATGGCTGGGGTCGCTGTCATTGTGCTCGCGCGAGTCGGGCGGCAGGAAGCGGCTGGCCAGCATCGGCACCAGGGTCAGCGACACGACGGCGGACACCAGCACGGCCAGCGAAACGACCACGGCGAACTCGTGGAACAGCAAACCGATCACGCCCGGCATGAAGAAGATGGGGATGAACACGGCCACCAGCGAGACGGAAATCGAAATGATGGTAAAGCCCATCTCTTTCGCCCCTTCCAGCGCCGCGCGTATCGGTTTCTTGCCCATCTCGATATGGCGCACGATGTTTTCCAGCACCACGATGGCATCGTCGACGACGAGGCCGACGGCCAGGGTAATGCCCAGCAGGGAAACGTTGTCGAGGCTGTAGCCGAGCCAGTACAGCAGGGCCAGGGCGCCCAGCAGGGAAATCGGCATGGTGACGGCCGGAATGAAGGTGGCGGTCGCACGGTGCAGGAACAAAAAGATCACCAGCACCACCAGCACCACGGTCAGGGCCAGGGTCAAATTGACGTCGTGGATGGCTTCGCGGATCGACAGCGAGCGGTCGTTAACCAGGCTGATCTGTATAGACTGCGGCAATTGCTCCTTGAAACCCGGCAACAGACGGCGCACGCCGTCGACCACTTGCACGGTATTGGCGTCCGGCTGGCGCTGCACCATCAGGCTGATCGAACGCTCGCCATTGAAACTGCCGACGGCCTTGATCGATTGAAAGCTGTCTTCCACCTCGGCCACGTCTTTCAGGCGCACAGGCTGGCCATTGCGGCTGGCGACGATCAGTTCGGCAAAATCGGCCGCTTTCATCATTTGCGGATTACCCTGGATGGTCAGGGTCTGGCTCGGACCGTCAAGAATGCCCAGCGGGGAATTCGTGTTCGAGGTGCGCAAGGCGGTGGCCAGTTCGTCCATCGTCAGGTTGCGCGCATTCATCAGGTCGGCACGGGCACGCACGCGCACGGCGAAGCGTTTCTGGCCATTGACGATGACCTGCGCTACGCCAGGCAAGGTCGACAGGCTGGGGGCGATCAGGTTTTCCGCATAATCATTGAGATCCGACAAATTCAGCGAGGGCGACGTCATCTGGATGAACAGCACCGGCGCATCAGCCGGATTGACCTTGCGGTAAGACGGCAAATCCGTCATTTCCGTCGGCAACTGGCGCTGTGCGCGCAGCAGGGCCGCCTGCACATCGACGGCAGCCTCGTTGACATTGATGCTGGCGTCAAATTCCAGGGTCAGCGAGGTATTGCCCAGGGTACTCGTGGACGTGATCAGGCTGAGGCCGGAAATGGTGGAAAACTGTTTTTCCAGCGGCAAAGCCACCGAGGACGCCATGGTTTCCGGGCTGGCGCCGGCCAGGTCGGCGCTGACGTTGATGACGGGCGTGTTGTAGCTCGGCAAGGCCGCCACGGGAATTTGCAGGTAGGCCAGCACGCCGGCCAGGATGATGGAGAGGGACAGCAGCACCACCATGACGGGGCGGCGGATGCTCAGTTCGGACAGGTTCATGCTGGCTTGCCCTGCGCTGCGGCGGCGCCATCGGCGGCCTTGTGTTTTTCCGCCAGGCGCACCTTGCTGCCTGGGCGCAAGTTCTGCTTGCCATCGACGATGACTTTTTCATCGCCGGCCAGGCCGGTGACGACGGCGCTCGGTCCGAATGCATACACGCGGGCAATCTTGCGCATCCTGGCTGTGTTGTCCGCCTCCATCGAGTACACGAACGTGCCGGTGGTACTCGTGATGATGGCGTTTTGCGGAATGACGAGCGCATCCTTGAGGGTGCGCACGGTCAGCTGCGTATTCACGTACTGGCCAGGCCACAGGTCGGTGCCGCCATTGTTGAAACGGGCCTTGACCTTGATCACGCCCGTGGCGGGATCGACGGCATTGTCGATAAAGTTCAGTTTGCCATCGAGCTGCTTGCCGCCCGCGTCCGACAGCAGCGCCGTGACGGGCACCTCGCCCGCCTTCTGCGCCGCCAGCAAGCCCGACAGGCTGCTTTCCGGCAAGGTGAACGACACGTCGATGGGGTCGAGCTGGGTGATGCTGGTCAGCGAAGTAGCCGGCTGCACCAGGCTGCCCGGATACACATTGATGGCGCCCACGCGGCCGCTCTGCGGCGCGCGCAGGACCGTGTAGCTGGAATCGACCTGGGCGGCACGCAAGGCAGCCTGGTCGGCGGCCAGCAAGGCCCGTGCCGCGTCGAGCTGGCTTTGCAGGGTATCCACGGCGCCCTGGGCGATAAAATTCTTGCTCAGCAAATCCTGGTTGCGCTTGAGCTGGCGTTCGAGGTCCTGCACCGAGGCGCGGTCGCGCAGCACCTGCGCTTGCGCCTTGTCAACATTCGCGTGCTCGCTGCGCGCATCGAGCGTGAACATCAGCTCGCCCTGCCTGACGAACTGCCCTTCGCGGATATGCACCTTGGTAATCGTGCTGGTCGTCTGCGGGTGCAGGTCGACACTGCTGATGGGCATGACGCTGCCATTGGCTTGCAGCACCATCGGCACATCCTGGCGCAGCGGCGCGACCACGCTCACCGTCGTCGGCGCCTGCCCGCCCTTGCCCCCTTTACCCTCCTGCCCACCGGTCGCTGCGCCGGACTGATGCTTGAAATACCAGATGCCGCCACCGATACACAGGGCCGCACCCACGAGGATTGCCAGACTAGTCTTTTTCATTGTTCTGTCACGCTGTCGCAGCGCAGGGCTGCAGGTTGAATGTAGTTGCCAGGGGGCATAAAGCACAATATTGTCGCATGGAAATGATCACTTTCCTGCGTAATACTCTGGCACGATAAGGGTGACTTCCAGTCCACCGTCAGCATGATTGAGCAGTGAAACCGTGGCGCCATGCTGCTCGGCAACATTGCGCGCGATGGTCAGGCCCAGGCCCGTGCCGCCCGATTCGCGCGAGCGCGAAGTCTCGATGCGGTAAAACGGTTCGAATACCTTGGCCAGTTGATCTGGCGCAATGCCTGGCCCCCCGTCGCGGATGCGGATGCGCGCGGCACCCGGGATACGCTCGACGGCAACCTGCGCGTACAGGCCATATTTGACGGCATTGTCGATCAAGTTCACCAGGCAGCGCCGCATGGCGATCGGGCGCGCCATCAAGGCCATGCCTGCCTGTCCACTGAGGGTGACTTTCTGGCCGGCATCGGCCGCGTCGGAGCAGACGCTATCGAGCAGGGAATCGAGATCGAGCGCCTGCATCGCTTCCGTGCTATCCATCGAGCGGGCCAGGTCCAGCCCTTCCTTGACCATGCTTTGCATGGCCGACAAGTCGCCCACCAGGCGGTCGTACAATTCCGTATCCGCCACTTTTTCCAGACGCAGGCGCAAGCGCGTCAGCGGCGTCTGCAAGTCATGCGTGATGGCAGCCAGCATCTGTGTACGCTGGGAAATATGCTGGCGGATGCGCGCCTGCATGGCATTGAAGGCGGCGCTGGCCTGGCGGATTTCGCTGGCGCCCGACAGGGTCAGCGGCGGATGGTTGATGTCGTTGCCCAGGTCTTTTGCCGCCTGCGCCAGCTGTTTCAGCGGGCGCATGGTCATGCGCGTGACCAGGTAGGCGAGGATGGCGATGCTGATCAAGAATGGCAGCAGGGTCATCCAGTCGTTGTGTTCATTGAACGGCGGCTGCTGGCGCGGCGGCAAGACCATCAGGCGCAGCACGTGACCGTCCTGCATGCGCACGTCGAGGTTTTCGCAGGTGCCGCCCCATGGCTTGGCGGAAAACATGCCTGGCGACTGGCGCGGCTTGACACAGGCTTCCGGGCGTTCGGCCAGCGCGCTGACCTTGAAACCCTCGCCCAGCTTGGCTTGCAGGGCGGTGGAAAATTCCGTCGGCGCACCGGGCGTATGTTCCTTCTCGGGACGCAGTTCCAGGCGCACGCTGCCCTTGTTGGCCACTTTCAGATAGGCGGCGCGCGAGGCCAGCGGCACCACGTCGGCCGCCATCACCAGTTGCTCTGCCCGCTCCACGGCGTGGTAGTCGCGGTATTGCTCGATGGCACGCTGGCGTTCGCCCACGGCCAGCCACTGCGTCAACGCGGCCGAAGCGACGATACCGATCAGCAAAAACATGAAGACGCGGCCCGTCATCGATCCCAGGAAGGCCTTCACGCGTGCGGCTCCACATTGACTTGGCCGGCCAGCACGTAGCCGCCGTTGCGCACGGTTTTGATGATTTGCGGCAAGCGGGCATCTTCACCGAGCTTTTGCCGCAGGCGGCTGATCTGGATATCGATCGAGCGGTCGAACGGGTCGGCGTCGCGCCCCTGCGTCAGGTTCAGCAACTGGTCGCGGTTCAGCACGCGGTTCGGGTGTTCCAGGAACACGCGCAGCAAACGGAACTCGGCGCCCGACAACATGATCACCAGGCCGCTGGGGTTAAGCAGGTGGCGTGCCGTGAGGTCCAGGGTCCAGCCGGAAAAGCGGATTTGCTGCGCCTTATCTGACGGCACGTTCGACGGCATGGCGTGGCTGCGGCGCAGCACGCTGCGTATGCGCGCCAGCAATTCACGCGGCTCGAACGGTTTCGGCAAGTAATCGTCGGCGCCCATT
The DNA here is from genome assembly GCF_059423585.1 of Janthinobacterium sp. GW460-12-1-14-LB5. NCBI lineage: Bacteria > Pseudomonadati > Pseudomonadota > Betaproteobacteria > Burkholderiales > Oxalobacteraceae > Janthinobacterium > Janthinobacterium sp. GW460-12-1-14-LB5. The sequence goes on from NZ_JBWKYD010000004.1 coordinate 196,043, forward strand.
TCCAGGCCCAGGATACGGTCCAGCGGCTCATTGCGCGCCGTCAACATGATCACCGGCACGGTCGATTGGGCGCGCAGCTTGCGGCACAGGGTAAGCCCATCGTCACCAGGCAGGTTCAAGTCGAGCACGATCAGGTCGGGCCGCGTTTCATCGAGGATTTTCCACATGGCCGTGCCATCTGCCGCGCCCAGGGTGCGGTAGGCGTTCGTTTCCAGGTAGTCCGCCAGCAAGCTGCGGATATCGCGGTCATCGTCGACGATGAGAATTGTAGAAGTGGGTTCCATAATACGAATTATCCCCACTTCCCCCACCCTTGCACAACGCATTTGTATCGTCTTGTATATAGGAGACCCGAAGAAACATATAGATACAAACTGTCTGGCAGCGGACACTTCGGGGAAACATGGGGCGTCCAACATGGATTCATGTGCTGCAACATGCACATCCCTCACTTTTACAAAGGAATCCAGATGAACGCCTCAATGACAACCTTGCGCAAGAACTTGATCATCGCCATGAGCGTACTCGGCATGGGTGCGGCATCGCTGACCGTCCACGCCCAGGAAGCGGCCGCCAGCGCGCCTGCCGCCAGCACCAAGATGCAACATGATGGCCAGCGCGGCCAGCACCGCGCAGGCAACCCGGCCGAGCGCATGGCCAAGTACCAGGCCCGCCTGCACGACAAACTGAAGCTGACGGCCGCGCAGGAACCGGCCTGGGCCACGTTCACGGCCGCCAACGCGCCGAAAAAGCCGATGGGCGACTGGAAGGCCAAGCGCGAAGCGATGGCCAAGCTGTCGGCACCGGAACGCATGGAGCAATGGATCGCCATGTCGAAGGAACGCATCGCCAGCCAGGAAAGCCGCCTGGCCTCGCTGAAAACCTTCTACGCCGTGCTGACGCCGGAACAAAAGAAAGTGTTTGACGATAGCGTGCCTGGCGGCAAGCACGGTGGCATGCGCGGCGGCCACCACGGCATGCAGCAGCATCCGAAAGCCGGCTAAGTTGTAGCTGGCGCAGAAACAGAAAAAGCCTGCATTGCAGGCTTTTTCTTATTGAGCAGACAAGTAAACGCTTACTGTCCGTCGAGCTTGCGCAAGGAAGTCAGGAACGTCGATGCATTCTGGAAGCCGATCACGCGCGACTGGGCGATTTCCTGCCCCTGCGGATTGAACATGATGATGCCCGGCGGGCCGAACAGCTGGAAACGTTTCAGCATGGCTTTGTCGTCCGCATCATTGGCCGTCACGTCCACTTGCAGCAGCACGGCTTGCCCCATCTTCTCGCGCACGGCGGGATCGACGAACGTCAGTTTTTCCATCTCGATGCACGACACGCACCAGTCCGCATAAAAGTCCAGCAAGGCCGGCTTGCCACCCAGCTGCGCCAGCGCCGCATCGAGCTGCGCCACGGTCTTTACGCGCGTAAACGGTTGCGCGTGGACCTGGCCGCCACCGAGGTGGGCCAGCGGCGCTAGCGGGTCGCGGCCGCCGCTGGCCACGCCCACCAGCTGCATCGCGCCCAGCACGGCAAACACGAGGCCGAAGGCCTTGGCCACCCAGGCGTGTTGCGCGCCGCTCTTGCCCACCAGCAAATACATGCCATAGCCGACGAGCAGGACCGTCCAGCCCAGCATTTGCACGGCGCCCGGCAGCACGGGCGAGACCAGCCACCAGGCCACGCCCAGCTGCAGCACGCCAAAGAAGCGTTTGACGGCATCCATCCACGCGCCAGCACGGGGCAGCAAGGTGCCGGCGGAGACGCCCACCAGCAGCAGCGGCACGCTCATGCCCACCGCCATGGCAAACAGCGCGCCGCCGCCAATGACGACGTCGCGCGTCTGGCTGATGTACAGCAAGGCGCCAGCCAGCGGCGCGGCCACGCAGGGTCCCACGATCAGGGCGGAAATGGCACCCATGACGAACACGCCCGCCAGGCGGCCCGACGATTGCTGGTTCGACACGGACGTCAATTTTCCTTGCAGGAAAGCCGGCACTTGCAGTTCATAAAAACCGAACATCGACAGCGCCAGGCCCGCCATCAGCAAGGCAAAGAAGCCCAGCACCCACGGATTTTGCAGCTGGGCCGCCAGGCCTTCGCCCGCCAGACCGGCCGCCCCCCCCAGCGCCGTATAGACGATGGCCATGCCCAGCGCGTAGGTCAGCGACAGCAGCAAGCCGCGCGAGCGGCTGACCTTGGCGCCATCGCCGATGATGATCGACGACAAAATCGGCACCATCGGCAGCACGCACGGCGTAAACGCCAGCCCCAGGCCCAACAACATGAACAGCGGCACGATGACGAGCAGCTTGCCGCCCTTCAGGGCCGCTTCGATCTTGCCCATCTCGTTTTCCACCGGTGCGCTTGCCGCTGCTGCGGGCGCCGCCGCGACGGCATCGGGCGTGCTGCTGATATCGGGACTGGCGATGCTCATCACGGACACGCCGGGCGATGCTTGCGCCTGCGGGCCGTTGACGGCCGCCGTGTCGACTGCCGGCGCGGCCGGCAAGGCGAATTTCGACGGCAGGCCGGCGCCGGGCGCCATGCTCTGGCCGCCGCCACCGCCGACCAGCTGGGCCGTGGCGTCCTGCGGCGCATAGCACAGGCCCTTGTCGGAGCAGCCCTGCCCCGTCGCCTTCAGGGTGAACGCACCGGCCGCTTGCACGGGAATCGTGATGGTGAGCGTCTTGCGGAACGTTTCCACATTCTTCTGGAAAGTGTCGTCAAACTTGACCTTGCCAGGTGGGTATACGGGCGTGCCCAGCTTGGCGCCCACGGCGTCGAACTTGAAGCGCTCGTGATACATATAGTAGCCATCGGCAATCACATAGGTGACGGCGATGGTGGACGGGTCCTGCATGCGCGCGGAAAACTTGAAAGCCAGTTCCGGATCGAGGAATTCATCGTCGGCGCGGGCATGGCCGGCGCCAAAAACGGCCATGGCCAGCAACAGGCAAGTGGCAAACCAGATCAGCAGTTGACGTAGTGGAGCGGCGCGCGCAGTGGCGCTGGAGGGGAAACGGGACATGGGCGACCTTTTTCTGCGGCATCAGCGTGCCATTCAACAAGAGACGCGCGGGGCGTGCAGTGGCTGCAGGGCCGGCGCGAAAGGAGAATAGTACACTGCGGTAAGAATGACTGCAGCAGAAAACAAAAAAGCCAGGCTAGGCCTGGCTTTCTCAGATGCAATTACTGGGATTACTCGCCAGCAACTTCAACTGCTTCGGTCGTATCTGGACGATCCATCAGTTCAACGAACGCCATAGGAGCGTTATCGCCGACGCGGAAACCCATTTTCAGGATACGCACATAACCACCGTTACGGTTGGCAAAACGTGGGCCCAGTTCAGCGAACAGCTTGACGACCATTTCGCGGTCGCGCAGGCGGTTGAAGGCCAGACGCTTGTTTGCCAGGGAGTCGGTTTTGCCCAGGGTCAGAATTGGCTCAACAACGCGGCGCAGTTCTTTTGCTTTTGGCAGGGTGGTCTTGATCGCTTCGTGACGCAGCAGCGATACTGTCATGTTGCGCAGCATTGCCAGACGGTGGGACGAGGTACGATTCAGTTTACGGAGGCCGTGACCGTGACGCATGATAAATCCTTTCGGTGAGTGTTTAAATCCAGTTCTTCGATCGGCTTGGCGGGAAACCCCGACTAGCCGCGGACCGGTTTGGTACTACAAAATAAAAGCCTGGGACACCTGTCCCAGGCAGTTTGCTACAACTACGAATTACTTTTCCAGGCCGGCAGGCGGCCAGTTTTCCAGCTTCATGCCCAAGGTCAAGCCGCGCGATGCCAGCACTTCCTTGATTTCGTTCAGGGACTTGCGGCCCAGGTTTGGCGTTTTCAGCAGTTCGTTTTCCGAACGTTGGATCAGGTCGCCGATGTAGTAGATGTTTTCCGCTTTCAGGCAGTTCGCCGAACGCACGGTCAACTCCAGGTCGTCGACTGGACGCAACAGGATAGGATCGACCAGCGGAGCGCGCGATGGCGCTTCGGCGGCGGCTTCCGTGCCTTCCAAGGCAGCGAACACGTTCAACTGGTCCACCAGGACGCGGGCCGACTGGCGGATCGCTTCTTCCGGCGAAATCACGCCGTTGGTTTCGATGTTGATGATCAGCTTGTCCAGGTCGGTACGCTGTTCAACGCGGGCCGATTCAACGAAGTACGATACGCGGCGCACTGGCGAGAACGATGCATCGAGAATGATGCGGCCGATGGTCTTGTTCGTGTCTTCCGACAGGCGACGCACGTTACCAGGAACGTAGCCGCGGCCTTTTTCAACCTTGATCTGCATGTCCAGCTTGCCACCAGCGGTCAGGTGGGCGATCACGTGGTCAGGGTTGATCAGTTCGACGTCATGCGGCAGGTCGATGTCGGAGGCCAGGATCGCGCCTTCGCCTTCTTTTTTCAGGGTCAGGGTTACCGAATCGCGGTTGTGGACTTTGAAAACCACACCCTTCAAGTTCAGCAACAGATCGACGACGTCTTCTTGCACGCCATCGAGGGAAGAATATTCGTGGACGACGCCAGCGATCGTCACTTCGGTCGGCGCGTAGCCCACCATCGACGACAGCAGAACGCGGCGCAACGCGTTACCCAATGTGTGGCCATAGCCGCGCTCGAACGGTTCCATCACGACCTTGGCGTGACCTGCACCGAGAGCTTCAACATCGATAATACGTGGCTTCAACAAACTGTTTTGCATGAAATGTCCTTTTCAATACCCTCGGCTCATTACACCGATAAGGCTGATGGCATTAGTGAAACGCCCACTTTACAAAAGCAAAGTGGGCGGAGATCTTGCTACTGACTACTATTAACGCGAGTACAGCTCGACGATCAGCGATTCGTTGACGTCGTTAGCGATTTCGTTACGCTCTGGCAGGGACTTGAAGGTACCTTCCATTTTCTTGGCATCAACCGAAACCCAGCTAGGCATGCCAACTTGTTCGGCCAGCGACAGTGCTTCAACGATACGCACTTGCTTTTTCGATTTTTCACGAACAGCGATGATGTCGCCAACTTTGACCGAGTACGAAGCGATGTTCACAACGATACCGTTCACGGTGAATGCTTTGTGGCTGACCAATTGACGCGCTTCAGCGCGGGTCGAGCCAAAGCCCATGCGGTAGCAAACGTTGTCCAGACGCGTTTCCAGCAACTTCAACAGCGTTTCGCCGGTGTTGCCTTTACGACGGTCTGCTTCAGCGAAGTAGCGGCGGAATTGACGTTCCAGCACACCGTACATACGCTTGACTTTTTGCTTTTCGCGCAGTTGGTTACCGTAGTCCGAGGTGCGGGCGCCGGATTTGACACCGTGCTGGCCTGGCTTGACGTCCAGTTTGCACTTGCTGTCCAGCGAGCGACGTGCGCTCTTCAGGAACAGGTCTGTACCTTCACGGCGGGAAAGTTTTGCTTTAGGTCCGATATAACGTGCCACGATACTTCCTTTTTTTAAATGATAACGCCCCAGCCACATGTATGATCAAACACACTGATGCGGTTAGGCGCTAGTCTGATTTGGTTTCAATCAGACGGTGGCTGAAAACGAAAAACCCGTCAAACAGGATTTGACAGGCAAGAACAGCCGGGCAGTATAACCGTTTCCGGCTCCCTGCTCCAGCGTTTTCACACAACTGTACTGAGTTACAACAGACAGCAAAGCAGCTGGCGCCGAAGCGCCCTCTGCAACACTATCTTAGATACGACGACGTTTCGGTGGACGGCAACCGTTGTGCGGTACCGGCGTCACGTCCTGGATCTCGGTGATCTTGATGCCCAGGTTGTTCAGCGCGCGAACGGCGGATTCACGACCAGGACCTGGGCCCTTGATACGTACTTCCAGGTTCTTCACGCCACACTCAACAGCCACTTTACCAGCGGCTTCCGCGGCGACCTGCGCTGCGAACGGGGTCGATTTACGCGAACCCTTGAAGCCTGCACCGCCGGAGGTAGCCCACGACAAGGCATTGCCTTGACGATCGGTGATGGTAATGATGGTGTTATTGAACGAAGCGTGGACATGCGCTATGCCTTCAGCGACGTTCTTTTTAACTTTTTTACGCACGCGTGCTGATGCGGCGTTATTTTGCGACTTAGCCATAATTATTCCCTAGCGGATTATTTTTTCAGCGATTGAGCGGCTTTACGCGGTCCCTTGCGGGTACGTGCGTTCGTACGCGTACGCTGGCCACGGCAAGGCAGACCCTTACGATGACGCATGCCGCGGTAGCAACCCAGATCCATCAAACGCTTGATGTTCATGGACAGTTCACGACGCAGATCGCCTTCGACGATGAATTTACCTACTTCATCGCGCAGTTTTTCCAGTTCGCTGTCATCCAGATCTTTGATCTTTTTGTTGGTTGCTACACCGGTCGATGCACAGATTTTCTCTGCGCGTGGACGGCCCACACCGTAGATGGCCGTCAGGCCGATAACGGTATGCTGATGATTTGGGATATTAACCCCTGCAATACGTGCCATTTGTTATTCCTCGATTAACCTTGACGCTGCTTGTGACGTGGTTCCACGCAGATAACGCGGACTACGCCTTTGCGCTTGATGATCTTGCAGTTGCGGCAGATCCGCTTGACTGATGCGAGAACTTTCATTTTTGGGCTCTTTCTTTCGCTTCTTTGGTTTGATTCAGTGTGTTACTTGGTACGGAACACAATGCGGGCTCGGCTCAGGTCATACGGCGTCAACTCCACCGTCACCTTGTCTCCAGGGAGAATGCGAATATAGTTCATCCGCATTTTACCTGAAATATGCCCGAGCACCACGTGTCCGTTCTCCAGCTTCACTCGAAATGTTGCATTTGGGAGATTCTCAAGAATCTCGCCCTGCATCTGTATGACGTCGTCTTTTGCCATTCGGTATGTTTACCGCGCTTAACGCGTCGGAATTCCGCCCTTGAAATTTGCTTTGCGCAGCAGCGAATCATATTGCTGCGACATCACGTAGTTCTGTACTTGCGCCATGAAATCCATGGTGACAACTACAATAATCAATAAAGAAGTACCGCCGAAATAGAATGGTACTTTCCACTGGGCTTGCATAAATTCCGGCAATAAACACACCAGGGTGATGTAGACTGCGCCGGCAAGTGTCAAGCGTGTCAGGATCTTGTCGATGTAACGGGCTGTCTGCTCGCCTGGACGGATCCCGGGAATGAACGCACCGCTTTTCTTCAAGTTATCCGCTGTTTCCTTGCTGTTAAATACCAGCGCTGTATAGAAGAAACAGAAAAACACGATCGCCACTGCGTACAACAGCGCATGGATAGGCTCACCAGGCCCCATCGATGCTGCCAAATCTTTCAAGAACCGCACCGCAGGGTTAGCGTTGTCGGCGCCCTTTGAAAACCAGTCCACGATAGTGGCCGGGAACAAGATGATCGAAGAAGCAAAGATCGGCGGGATCACGCCGGCCATGTTCAGCTTCAACGGCAAATGGCTGGTTTGACCGCCATAAATCTTGTTGCCTACCTGGCGCTTCGCGTAATTGACCAATATTTTGCGCTGACCACGTTCGACGAATACAACGAAGTACGTTACCAGTGCTACCAGAATCACGATGAAAATCGCGCTGAAGCTGCCGATCGAACCATTCGACACCTGAGTGAACAAGCCACCCAACGCCGACGGCAGACCTGCTGCAATCCCGGCAAAAATGATGATCGAGATGCCATTCCCCAAGCCACGCTCGGTAATTTGCTCACCCAACCACATCAAAAACATTGTTCCGGTCAACAAAGTGACGACCGTCACGAAGCGGAATGCAAGACCAGGTTCCAACACCAGACCAGCTTGCGACTCCAGTGCGACTGCAATGCCTAACGCTTGGAACAGTGCCAGGGCAACCGTGAAATACCGGGTGTACTGGGTGATCTTGCGACGACCTGCTTCGCCTTCTTTTTTCAACGCTTCCATCTGCGGTGACACGATCGACAGCAATTGCATGATGATCGAGGCCGAGATATAAGGCATGATACCCAGCGCAAACACTGTAAAACGAGACAAGGCACCGCCCGAGAACATGTTGAACATGCCCAGGACGCCGCCTTCGTGCTCCTTGAACAGCGAGGCTAATTGTGTCGGGTCAATCCCGGGAACCGGGACGTGAGCACCGATACGATAAACCACCAATGCGCCAAGCAAAAACCAGAGCCGTCCCCAAGGGAAACCGGCCGCTGCACTTTTAGCAAGTTGTGGATTAGTCGCCAATTTTCGCTCCGATCAAGCTGTTAGCGGTCAACTCAGGCTACCGAGCCGCCGGCTGCTTCGATGGCTGCTTTCGCGCCAGCGGACACTTTCAAGCCCTTCAAATTCACCGCTTTGGTGATTTCGCCGGACAAGATCACGCGCACGTCACGGGCCAACACGCCCAGAACGCCAGCTTGCTTCAAGACCAGAATGTCGACATCGCCAACAGCCAGGTTGTTCAGATCGGACAGGCGCACTTCAGCTTTGAAGGTGGCGTGCATCGATTTGAAACCGCGCTTAGGCAGACGGCGTTGCAGAGGCATCTGACCGCCTTCGAAACCGACTTTATGAAAGCCGCCCGAACGCGATTTCTGACCTTTGTGACCACGACCCGAGGTTTTACCCAGGCCGGAGCCGATACCGCGACCGACGCGACGCTTGTAGTGCTTAGCGCCTTCGGCTGGTGCAATAGTATTCAATTCCATGATTTGCTCCGTTCGTGTAAGCCCGAAGGCTTACCCGACAACTTTAACGAGATACGATACTTTATTGATCATGCCGCGTACGGATGGGGTGTCTTGCAATTCGGAAACCGAATTTACACGACGCAGACCCAGACCGCGCACGGTAGCGCGATGCGATTCGCGCGTACCGATCAAGCCCTTGACCAATTGCACTTTGACTGTGTTTGTCATTTTGTCCACCTTAAGCCAGAATGTCTTCGACCGACTTGCCGCGTTTGGCAGCGATATCGGAAGCAGTGCTCATTTTCGACAGGCCGTCCAGCGTAGCGCGTACCAGGTTGTATGGGTTGTTCGAACCGGTGGATTTCGCCACCACGTCCGTCACGCCCATCACTTCGAAGATAGCGCGCATTGCGCCACCAGCGATAACGCCAGTACCAGGCTTAGCTGGGTTCATCAGGACCTTGGAGGCGCCGTGACGACCAACAACCGTGTGATGCAAGGTGCCGTTTTTGAGCGGTACTTTGATCAGGTTGCGACGGGCTTCTTCCATTGCCTTCTGCACGCCAACTGGCACTTCTTTCGATTTGCCCTTGCCCATGCCGACGCGGCCATCGCCATCACCAACTACGGTCAGCGCGGCGAAACCCATGATACGACCACCCTTGACCACTTTGGTCACGCGGTTGATCGCGATCATTTTTTCGCGCATGCCATCATCCGGCTTGTCGCTTTGCATTTTTGCTTGCATTTTTGCCATGATTGATCCTTAGAACTTCAGACCGGCTTCGCGTGCGGCTTCTGCCAACGCTTTCACACGGCCGTGGTAACGGAAACCGGAGCGGTCGAACGCAACTTCGGTAATTCCTGCTTTCAACGCTTTTTCAGCGACGCGCTTGCCGATCAAGGCTGCAGCAGCGGCATTGCCGCCTTTGCCGGATTGGCCTGCCAGTTCAGCGCGAACTTCCGCTTCAGCCGTCGAGGCCGAAACCAGGACTTTAGCGTCCGGGCTGATCAGGTTGGCGTAAATGTGCAGGTTGGTGCGATGCACCGACAAGCGATTTACTTTCAATTCCGCAATCTTGATGCGGGTTTGGCGTCCGCGGCGAAGCCGTGATTCTTTCTTATCCATCGTCAGCCCCTAATTACTTCTTCTTGGTTTCTTTAAGCTTAACCACTTCGTCCGCATAGCGAACGCCCTTGCCTTTATAAGGCTCAGGAGCGCGGTAAGCACGAACTTCAGCGGCTACCTGGCCAACCTGTTGACGGTCGATACCTTTAATCAGGATCTCGGTCGGGGTTGGTGTTGCGCAGGTAACGCCAGCTGGCATGTCATGCACTACAGGGTGCGAGAAACCCAGGGACAGATTCAACTTGTCGCCTTGAGCTTGCGCCTTGTAACCCACGCCTACCAGGTTCAGCTTTTTCTCGAAACCCTTGGTGACGCCAACAACCATGTTGTTGACCAGTGCGCGCAGCGTGCCGGACATGGCATTGGCTTCGCGGCTGTCGTTCGCCACGTCGAAACTCAGGGTTCCTGCATTGTTTTCCACTTTGACCTGACCGGTGAGGGCCTGGGAAAGTACGCCCAGCGGGCCTTTTACGGTGATCGCTTGTGCGGAGATGGCGACTTCGGCGCCAGCTGGCACTACGATAGGCATTTTAGCTACTCGAGACATGTGTAACTCCTTAAGCCACGTAGCAAATAACTTCGCCGCCGACACCGGTAGCGCGTGCTTTGCGGTCAGTCATGACGCCTTGCGGAGTCGACACGATCGCCACACCCAAGCCATTCATCACAACAGGGATCTCGTCTTTACCCTTGTAGACGCGCAGACCCGGACGGGACACGCGCTCCAAGCGCTCAATGACGGGACGGCCAACATAATACTTCAAACCGATTTTCAGTTCCGCTTTGCCACCAGCTTCGGCAACAGCGAAATCTTCAATGTAACCCTCGTCCTTCAGGACGCTGGCAATCGCAATTTTGACTTTCGACGATGGCATGGCCACGGTCGTCTTTTGCACGCCTTGTGCATTGCGAATGCGGGTCAGCATATCGGCGATAGGATCGCTCATACTCATTGCATATTCTCCTATTACCAGCTTGCTTTTGTCATACCCGGAATTTCACCACGCATGGCGAATTCACGGAGCTTGATACGACCCAGACCGAATTTACGGAATGTGCCGCGCGGACGACCAGTGATGGCGCAACGGTTACGTTGACGCGTCGGGTTCGAGTTACGTGGCAGCGCCTGCAATTTCAGGCGAGCTTCGTAGCGCTCTTCTTCCGATTTCGATTGGTCATCGACGATGGCCTTGAGAGCTTCGCGCTTAGGGGCGAATTTCGCCACCAGGTCAGCACGCTTGATCTCACGATTAATCAGTGACAGTTTGGCCATGATCAGTTCCTGAAAGGGAATTTAAAGGCGGCGAGCAAAGCTTTGGCTTCGTCATCGGTCTTAGCGGTTGTCGTGATGCTGATATTCATACCGCGCAACGCGTCAATCTTGTCGTATTCGATTTCAGGGAAAATGATCTGTTCCTTGACACCGATGTTGTAGTTGCCACGACCATCAAATGCACGGCCGTTCACACCACGGAAATCGCGTACGCGCGGCAGAGCCACGGTAATGAAGCGATCCAGGAACTCGTACATGCGAGCGCCGCGCAGGGTGACCATCGTACCGATCGGGTAACCTTCACGGATTTTGAAGCCTGCGATCGCTTTGCGGGACTTGGTGGTCACTGGCTTCTGGCCGGCGATCTTGGTCAAGTCAGCAACTGCGTGCTCGAGAACTTTTTTATCCGCGATAGCCTCACCAACACCCATGTTCAGGGTGATCTTGGTCAGGCGTGGAACTTCCATTACCGACTTGTAACCAAACTTGCTGGTCAGGTCGGCAACGACTTTTTCTTTATAGAATTCTTGGAGACGTGCCATGATTTCTTAAGCCTTCACTACTTCGCCGGAGGATTTAAAGATGCGGACTTTCTTGCCGTCCACTTCTTTGAAACCCACGCGATCTGCCTTGCCAGTCGCTGCATTAAACAATGCAACGTTGGACACGTGAATTGGCATGGTCTTATCGACGATACCACCAGTTACGCCAGTCATCGGGTTTGGCTTAGTCGCTTTTTTAGCGATGTTAATGCCGTCAACCACGATATGTTCAGCATCGATACGCTGCTGTACCACACCACGTTTGCCCTTGTCTTTCCCGGTCAGAACGATGACTTCGTCGTTTTTACGAATCTTATCCATTACGACTCCTTACAGGACTTCCGGTGCCAGGGACACGATTTTCATGAACTTCTCAGTGCGCAGTTCGCGCGTGACAGGTCCAAAAATACGGGTACCGATCGGTTCCAGCTTGGCGTTCAACAGAACGGCGGCGTTGCCGTCGAACTTCACCAGGGAACCGTCTTGGCGGCGAACACCTTTAGCGGTGCGCACAACCACGGCGTTATAAATTTCACCTTTTTTGACACGACCACGTGGCGCAGCAACCTTAACGGTTACCTTGATCACATCGCCAATGCCAGCATAACGGCGCTTGGAGCCGCCCAATACCTTGATGCACATTACTTCTTTGGCACCGGTATTGTCAGCCACTTCGAGCCGGCTTTCAGTTTGAATCATAGTATTCTCTTTCCCAACTTAAGCCGAAGAATCCACACAATGTAGACCCACGGTCAGTCTTGGTCCCGCCAGAGCCGCCCTGCTGGGCTTCACTGTTTGGGTGCATGACCTTCATACATCAACTGACCGCGAATGCTACTGTCTGTGGCCAGACACTTTGCGGCGTTACATGAACGAAGCCCGCAAGTATTACATACAATTTGCGGGCCTGCAAGTACTAATTAAAAGCCACCGCCGAAACGGTGGTTTTTATTTAAACGGTTGGTGCGGCTTGAACCACACGTGTCACCGTCCATGCCTTCGTTTTGGAGATCGGGCGACCTTCCTGGATCTCAACCGTGTCACCGGCCTTGACTTGGTTGGTCTCGTCATGCGCGTGATACTTGTTCGAGCGCATGATGATCTTGCCATACAAAGGATGTTTTACGTGGCGCTCGATCAGAACGGTAACGGTCTTGTCCATCTTGTCCGAAACCACTTTACCGATCAGCGTGCGCTTGAGCGACTGTTTCACTGGTTCGTTCATTTGGCTTCCTTCAGATTCATTACCGTCTTCACACGCGCGATATCGCGGCGTACCTTCTTGAGCTGCGAAGTGTTGCTCAGCTGCTGCGTAGCGATTTGCATGCGCAGGCCGAACTGTGCCTTCAACAGGTCATTCAGCTCTTTTTGCAGAGCTGGCTGGTCCTTGCCGCGGAGTTCAGATGCTTTCATATACAACTCCAATTATTGGCCGACTTGGCGGATGACAAACGTCGTCGCCAGTGGCAGTTTAGCGGCGGCAAGACGGAATGCTTCCCGTGCCAGCGCTTCATCAACGCCATCCATTTCGTACAGTACTTTGCCTGGCTGAATTTCAGCGACGTAGTACTCAGGATTACCTTTACCGTTACCCATACGGACTTCAGCCGGTTTGTTCGAAATCGGTTTGTCCGGGAAAATACGGATCCAGATACGGCCACCGCGCTTGATGTGACGCGTCATTGCACGACGCGCCGCTTCAATTTGACGCGCAGTGATACGACCGCGCGCAACTGCCTTCAGACCGAATTCGCCAAACGACACGGCGGTGCCGCGGCTGTGCGAAATACCGGTATTACGGCCTTTCTGCTCTTTACGATACTTTCTGCGTGCTGGTTGCAGCATGATTATTCTCCTGCTTTCTCAGCTGGTGCTGCTGCGGCGGCCGGTTTAGCGGCGGTACGCACACGTGCACCTGGTGCTGTGGATGGTTTCGCACCGGCACCGGCTGGACGTGGACGGCCAGCTGGCTTGCCATCGTCACGGCGTGGGCCGCGGCTTTTCTTCTCGTCAGCTGGGGTATCGATGACTGGTGCATCGCCGTTCGGCGCGCGGTCACCTTTGTATACCCACACCTTGACACCGATGATGCCGTAGGTGGTCGACGCTTCGCTGGTACCGTAGTCGATATCGGCGCGCAGGGTATGCAGAGGCACGCGGCCTTCGCGGTACCACTCTTTACGCGCGATTTCGATACCGTTCAGACGGCCGGACGACATGATCTTGATACCGAGAGCACCCAGGCGCATTGCATTTTGCATTGCACGCTTCATGGCGCGGCGGAACATGATCCGTTTTTCCAGCTGCTGCGAGATCGAATCGGCGATCAGTTGCGAGTCGATTTCAGGCTTGCGAATTTCTTCGATGTTCACGTGAACAGGTACGCCCATGATCTTGGTCAGCGCCGACTTCAGTACTTCGATGTCTTCGCCTTTTTTACCAATGACCACGCCTGGACGCGAGCTGTAGATCGTGAAGCGCGCGTTCTTGGCTGGGCGCTCGATAACGATGCGGCCAACGGAAGCGTTCTTCAGTTTCTTTTTCAGGTAAGCACGTGCTTTCAAGTCTTCGTTCAGCATGGCAGCGAAATTACCGTTGCCTGCATACCAGCGCGAAGCCCAGTTACGGGTGACCGCCAGACGGAAACCGGTTGGATGAATTTTCTGACCCATCGTGGCTCCTTAGTTACCGACAGTCACGTAAACGTGACAGGATTGTTTCGAAATACGGTCGCCACGGCCTTTTGCACGCGCGGTGAAGCGCTTCAGGACCGGGCCCTTTTCGACGTAGATCGTTTTCACGAACAATTCGTCGATGTCCGCACCATCATTGTGCTCGGCATTCGCAATAGCGGATTCCAGAACGCGCTTGATGATCGCAGCACCTTTTTTCGGGCTGAATTGCAAGATGTTGAGTGCAGCGTCAACTTTCTTGCCACGGATCAGGTCAGCAACCAGGCGGCCCTTTTGGTCCGACAGGCGCACACCTTTGAGGATAGCTTTAGTTTCCATTATTTCTTAGCCTTTTTGTCAGCTGCATGGCCCTTGAACGTACGGGTCAGTGCGAATTCGCCGAGCTTGTGACCAACCATGTTTTCGGAAACATAAACCGGCACGTGCAGCTTGCCGTTATGCACCGCGATCGTCAGGCCGATAAAGTCAGGCATGATTGTCGAACGACGCGACCAGGTTTTGATTGGCTTTTTGTCTTTGGCTGCTTGCGCGGCTTCAACTTTTTTCACCAGGTGGGCGTCACAGAACGGCCCTTTTTTCAATGAACGTGTCATGTGCTACCCCTTATTTCTTGCCGCGGCGCGAGACGATCATGGAAGTAGTACGCTTGTTGCTGCGTGTCTTCTTACCCTTAGTCTGTTGGCCCCAAGGCGAAACTGGATGACGACCAGCTGCTGTTTTACCTTCACCACCACCGTGCGGGTGATCGACCGGGTTCATGACCACACCGCGAACGGTAGGACGAACACCGCGCCAGCGCATCGCGCCAGCCTTACCGATTTTACGCAGGCTGTGCTCGGCATTGCCGACTTCACCAACCGTAGCACGGCACTCGATGTGCACGCGACGTACTTCACCCGAGCGCAGACGCACTTGAGCGTAGGTACCTTCACGAGCCATCAGCACAACGCCAGCGCCGGCGGTACGTGCCATTTGGGCACCTTTACCTGGCAGCATTTCAACGCAATGCATCACGGTACCGACTGGGATGTTACGGATTGGCAAGCAGTTACCCGATTTGATCGGTGCTTCCGAACCGTTCATCACGCTGTCGCCAACGGCCATGCCTTTGGTTGCGATGATGTAGTGACGTTCGCCGTCGGCGTAGCACAACAGAGCGATATTCGCGGTGCGGTTTGGATCGTATTCGATACGTTCCACTTTCGCTGGAATACCATCTTTGGTGCGCTTGAAGTCGATCAAGCGGTAGTGTTGCTTGTGACCACCACCGATATGACGGGTGGTGATGTGACCGTTGTTGTTACGACCAGCGGTCTTGGATTTCTTTTCAACCAGGGCAGCGAACGGACGACCTTTGTACAGGTCGGCATTCACCACCTTCACCATGCCGCGACGGCCTGGCGAGGTTGGTTTCATCTTAACGAGTGCCATTATGCAGCCTCCTCGGAGAAGTTGATTTCCTGGCCAGGCTTCAGGCACACGAAAGCACGCTTGGTATGGTTACGACGACCGTTGAACTTGCCGGTGCGTTTTTGCTTACCTTCGCGGTTTGCAGTTTGCACGGACAGAACTTCAACCTTGAACAGCAGTTCGACCGCTGCCTTGATTTCAGGCTTGGTTGCATCCGGCAATACGCGGAATACAATTTGCTCGTTCTTTTCCGCGACCATGGTGGCCTTTTCGGAAATCACGGGCGCCAACAGCACCTTCATCAAGCGTTCTTCGCTATGTTTCAAAATCGCGCTCATGCCAGCATCTCCTCAATCTTGGCCAATGCAGCTTTGGTGACCAGGATCTTCTTGTAGAACACCAGGGACATCGGGTCTGCGTGACGTGGCTCAACGACGAGTACGTTAGGCAGGTTGCGCGATGCCAGTTCCAGGTTTTCGTTCAGAACGTCGGTGATGATCAGAACCGAATCAAAGCCCAGGCCGTTCAATTTTTGCGACAGCAGCTTGGTTTTTGGCGCGTCGATCGTCAGATCGTCGATGACGATCAGGCGCTCTTCGCGAGCCAGCTGCGACAGGATCGAGCAGATACCTGCGCGATACATCTTTTTGTTCACTTTGTGGGTGAAGTTTTCGTCAGGCGAGTTCGGGAAAATCCGACCACCGCCGCGCCACAGTGGCGACGACGACATACCAGCACGAGCGCGGCCGGTACCTTTTTGGCGCCATGGCTTTTTCGTCGTGTGGTGAACTTCTTCACGGTCTTTTTGCTTGCGGTTACCACTACGTGCATTCGCTTGATAAGCGATGACGACTTGGTGGATCAGCGCTTCATTGTAGTCACGGCCGAAAATCGTATCGGCTGCAGCAACGTTCGAGGCGGCTTGACCTTGCGCATTCAGAAGCTTGAGTTCCATCGTTTAAGCTCCCTTCTTGGCTTTGGTTTTGATGGCTGGCGAGACAACTACCTGGCCATTTTTCGCACCTGGAATCGCGCCTTTGACCAGCAACAGCTGACGGTCGGCATCGATACGGGCGATCACGAGGTTCTGGATCGTACGGTTAACGTCACCCAGATGACCGGTCATGCGCTTACCAGGGAAAACGCGACCTGGATCTTGTGCCATACCGATGGAACCTGGAACGTTATGCGAACGCGAGTTACCGTGCGTTGCACGGCCAGAAGCGAAGTGGTAACGTTTGATAACGCCTGCATAGCCTTTACCGATGGTAACGCCTTGCACGTCGATCTTTTGACCGACTTCGAACAGGGAAGCAGCGACAACATCGCCAGCTTTCAGTTCAGCGGCTTTGGCAGCGTCGACACGGAACTCTTTCAACAGAGTACCGGCTTCAACACCAGCTTTAGCGTGATGACCAGCAACAGCTTTGGTCACGCGGGAAGCGCGACGTTGACCGAATGCGACCTGAACAGCGGAGTAGCCATCTGTTTCAGGGGTTTTGATTTGCGCAACACGGTTGTTCGATACGTCCAACACGGTGACAGGAATCGAATCCCCTTCATCCGTGAAAATGCGCATCATACCAACCTTGCGACCGAGAAGGCCTAGGCTCATTTTTTCTCCATTCCCACCTGCGATTGGGCGGGGCTTGTTTAACTACAAAGTAACGTAGGACTCAAAAAAGACGAATCCATACCGAAGCCGGCTAGTATATAGCACAAAAACCCTTGACGCAACAAGTTAACACGAGGTATGTCAAAGTGTTGCGCGACGCCCCTGCGGGAGTTGTCAGGGCAGGGGAATTGAGAGGGAAAGCAGTGCGCGAAGGCCATCCATGCGGGACGGCGCCATGAAGAGAAACGGCGCGAGAGGGGCTTGCCGCCCTGCTCGCGCCGCATGCTTCCGGCCGCCAAACAGCGCCGCGCCGGCACGCCGGACAGGCACTGCCGGACTTGCCGCCTTAGCCGCCGTACGTGCGATCGCAGCTGGCGGTGCAGGTATCGAGAATCATCTGGCAGATCGGACTGCTTCCGCCCAGGCCGCCGCCACCGGTGCAGCTGGCAACCTTTTGCCAGCAACCGTAATAGCATTGCTGCAATTCAGCACTCGTGGCATAGGCATAACTGCCGCTCAGGCTGCAGGCGAAGAGGAAAAAAGCCAGTTTCTTGATCATGGTACTGTCTCCAGGTTTTTTATCAGTGGGGATGGAAGGTCTTGCCAAGCGGCGGCAAGCCATCCTGCCTGTCGCCGCCCTACTACGCCGCTGCGCCGCCGCACGTAGTTTCGTGCTTCTCGGCAATCAATACCAAAGAGTACCGTAAACAATACCAACTTAAAACCACTTATTTACAAAATCGGCAATGTTTTCATGCGCCACGCGATTGCGCCAGTGGACTATTGGGTGCCCTTGCCAATCTGATACCAGTCCACCTTGCGCGTCGCCACCATGATCGCGGCCAGCACGGCGAACAGCAGGATGCTACCCATCACCAGCGCATTGTTTTCCGAGCTCAGCAAGCCATACAGGGCGCCGTACAGCATGGTCAGCCCCACGCCGAAGCCGATGCCGCGCCAGGCGTTGTGCAACACGTGCACCAGATAAAAGCTGGTCAGCACGATACAGGCGGCGCTGGCGATCAGGTAGGCGGCCAGGAAGGCGATGTGCTCGGCCAGGCCCACCAGCAGCAGGAAGAAGATCACCAGCGACAACCCCACCAGCAGATACTGCACCGGGTGGATCGGCAGGCTCTTCAAAATTTCGAAGATGAAGAAGGCGGCAAAGGTCAGCGCCACGAACAGCAAGCCATATTTGGTAGCGCGATCCGATTGCGAGTACACGTTCACCGGCTCGATGAAGCCCACGCTGAAGCGGTCGATCTGGCCCAGCGGCGCGCTGTCGGGCACCTTGAATTCACCCTCGATCGTGCTCAGCTGCGTTTGCGCATTGGTGGCCAGCGAGGAGATGCTCCACTCGACCTGAAAGCCATCGGCGTTGATCTGGCGGAATTTCGGCGACGGCAGGAAGCGCCCGCCAAACTGCGGATGGGGCCAGTTAGACTTGATGCTGATCTGACTGTTTTTCGCCACCGGCACGAAATGCTGGCGTTCGATGCCATCGAGGCCCAGGTCAAAGCTGAAGCGCACCTGCTGCGGCGCCGCCAGCGGCATGGCGCCCAGCGGCGCATGCAAGCCGCTGCGGAAGGCGAACAGGTCGGTCCCCTGCTCGAACTCGATCTTCTGGCCGCCCCAGTCGATTTTCGGAATATTACGGATACCGCGCACGTCCTCGATGGACAGGGCCACAAACGGCGCCCCCAGGGTCACGCGCGAGTCCGGCGACTTGCGCGGCAGCTGGCTGCTGGCCGGCACCGTGAAGTCGCCCTTGAACGCGTGCTGACCGCTATAGACCAGCACCTGGTGGATGCCGCGGTAACGGCGGTCCGTCTCGATGTTACCGTTGAGCAGTAAATTGTGCGGGTAGACAAGCAGACGGCGCTGCACCGTGCGGCGCAGCAACTCCGTGCGCACCGCCGATTTCGCTTCCTTGTCATCACCCTTGGCCACCTCCACGCGCTCTTCGTACTGCTCCGTGTAGGGAATCACCAGGATGGGACCGATGATGGTTTGTTCGCGCACGGAATCGGCGGCGATGCTGTTGACGGCTTCCTGGCGGAATTCCATCCGCTCCTTGATCGTTTCCTGAATCATCAGCAGAGGCAGGCCGATCAGCAGCATCAGGCCGAACACGATCAACGCTTTGACTAACAGAGTTTTTTGCATGGCGCATCCTTGAAGTAAGGACGCCAGTGTAAAAAAGCTGTATGCGCTGACGATGCAGTCTGTGTGAAGCCGGCAAATAAAGTGTGCTACACCAACGCCAGGCACAGGCGCGCGCAGGCGCCACCGTCCGCATGATTGAACACTTCGACCGTGCCGCCATGCAGGGAAGCGACCTCGCGCACGAAGGGCAGGCCCAGGCCCGTGCTCTTGCCGGCGCTCGGGCGCGGCAGCGAGTAAAAGCGCTCGAAGACGCGCTCAATCGCATACGCAGGGATGCCCTCACCGCAGTCGCGCACGACAATTTCCACCTGACTACCCAGGCGCCGCGCCGTCAGGTCGATGCCGCTGCCCGGCGGCGCAAAGCCGGCCGCGTTGTCGAGCAAATTGCCCAGCGCCTGACGCAGCAGCAAGGCATCGCCGTCCACGCTCAACGCGTCGCACTGCAGCTGCAGGTCCACGCCGCGTGCCGCCAGCGTGGCGGCCGCATCCTGCGCCACTTGCGCCAGCAGGGGCGCCAGCGCGATGCGCTCGGGATGTTCCAGGCGCTGCTGCTTCTCCACGCGCACGAGGGCCAGCAGCTTGTCGATCAGCTGCCGCTGGCGCGCGTTCTGCGCCAGGATACTGGCGAGAAACTGGCGGCGCTCTGCCGGCGGCATGTCTTCCTGCAGCAGCTCGGCCGAGGCCTGGATGGCGGCGATCGGGCTTTTCAATTCATGCGCCAGGGTATGCATCAGCTGCTCCACATATTCCTTGCCTTCCAGGCGCGTGCGCATCGCTTCCAGCGCCCGCCCCAGGGTACCGATCTCGTTCTTGCCCAGCGCCGGCAGCGCTACCTTGCGCCCCGCTTCCACCTCGCCGATATAGTTCATCAGCTTGCCCAGCGCATGGTGCAGCCACCAGGCGAACGCCAGGCCGATCAGCAACGACAGCAGCAGCAGCACGGCGCCGCGCTGCAGGATCTTGCGCTGGCTGCGCTCGACAAACGCTTGCACACTGGCATTCGGCTTGGCCACCGTCAGCACGCCGATCACCTCATTGCCGTCGCGAATCGGCGCGGCCACGTGCATCACCGTCGACATCTCGTCGTCAGGCCGGCTGCGCGTGCTGCGCGCGCCATACTTCCCCTGCAAGGTGAGGTACACGTCATTCCAGCGCGAATAGTCGCGCCCCACGTCGCGCCCGCTGGAATCGAACAGCACGATGCCGTGCCGGTCCGTGATGGTGATGCGGTAGTCGAGCGTGCGCTTGCGCACGCCATTGATGTTGACGTCCACGCCATGGCGCGCGTAATCCTGCATGCGTTCGGCCACGGGCGACTGCGCCAGCGTGCCCGCCTTCAGATCGGGCGCCACCAGGCTGGCCAGCAGCTGCGAAGTGTCAACCAGGGTATCTTCCAGGGTCGAACGCACGCCCGGCTTGACTTGCTCCATGAAAACATTCAGCAGGAACCACGCCGCCAGGCCGACGATCAGGAAGTAGCCGAGCAGGATGCGCAGGCCGATCCTCATGCGCCGGCCAGGCTGTAGCCGAGGCCACGGTGGGTGTGGATGGGGTCGACCTGCGCATCGACGGCGCGCAGCTTGGCGCGCAGCGACTTGACGTGCGCATCGACCGTGCGCTCAAGCGTGTCGGGCGCCCCGCTCCACACGCGCTGCATCAGCTGCGCGCGCGACAGCACGTGGCCCGGATGTTCGAGCAGGGTCTTCAGCAACAGGTATTCATAGCGGGTCAGCTCCAGCGGCTGGCCGTGGAACAGCACGCGCGCCTCGAGCGCGCGCAACTCGAAGCGCGCCGGTGCCGGCGCGGCCGCGGCAACAGGCGCGGCTATCGTCATGCCCGTCTCGCGGGGCGCTGGCGCGATGCCTGCGCGGCGCAGGATGACGCGGATGCGGGCCACCAGTTCGCGTGGCGAAAACGGTTTGGTGACGTAATCGTCGGCGCCGATTTCCAGGCCGACGATGCGGTCGATCTCATCGCTGCGGGCCGTCAGGAAGATCACCGGCACCTCGGAAAACTGGCGCAGCCGGCGGCACACTTCCAGCCCGCTCATGTCGGGCAAGCCGATATCGAGCACCACCAGTTGTGGTGCGGCCTCACTGCGCAGCACGGCAAGCGCCTGCTCGCCCAAGGTCACATGGCGCGGCGTAAAGCCGTCCGTGCGCAAGGCATAGGCGATGCTGTCGGCTATCGCCTGTTCATCTTCCACGATCAGGACAGTCTTGGACATGGCGGCGGCACGCATTAATGGACAAGTCCGGAGTATCCCTGAAGCGGGCAAGCGGCGTCAATCGCGCGCCTTGCCGTGCGCTGGCAAAAAGCCGCTAGGCCTAAGGCTGGGCGACGTGGATGCTGGCCTTGATGTGCTTGAGGTGGGCCACGATGGTGAACGTCATCACCACCAGCAGCGACCACGAGCTCCATTTGCTGACGTGCACGACCGACCACGCGCCAAGCTGGTTGGGATAGCGCCACACGCCCCAGAAGGTGCTGATGTTTTCGGCCAGCCAGATGAAGAAGCCGACCAGCACGAAACCGAGCAGCAAGGGCATGCTGCGGTCGCGGTCGAGCGGGCGGAACACCACGGTGGTGCGCGCATACAAGCCCAGCGCGCAGGCCGCCAGGTACCAGCGATAGTCGCCGATGTAGTGATGGGTGAAGAAGTTGGCGTAGATCAGCAGCGCGATCAGCACTGCCATCCAGTACGGCGGATGGTGGCGGATCCGCATGTCGAGCAGGCGCCAGGTCTGGATGATGTAGCTGCCGACGGCGGCGTACATGAAGCCGGAAAACAGGGGCACGCCAAGCACCTTGCTGTAGGCAAAGTCGGGATAGCTCCACGACTGTATCGTCCCCGATACCTTGAATACCTCGAGTGCGAAGCCGACTGCATGAAACAGGCAGATGGCTTTCAACTCATCCCACGTTTCCAGCCCGCTCCAGACCATCGCGGCCTGGATCGCCAGCGCCACCAGTAGCAGCACGTCATAGCGCGGCAGGCCGAACAGGCCTGTGCGCGGCACCAGGAAGACGGCAGCAAAAAACAGCCCCACGAACAGGCAGGATCTCGCCTCCTTGATGCCGAAATACAGGAACTCGGTCAGGAAGCGCGGCCAGCCGCGCAAGCGATGACGGGGAGTGGCATTCAACAGGTGGGTATCGATGGCGTTAAGCATGCAGCAACTTTATCGGCCGGCCGCGGCACTGTAAAGCGATTTTGCACGCGCACGCAAGTAGCGCCAAGTTGGGCAGGCACCAATGGCAATGGGGCCGGGCGCACTCACGATCGTGAGCAGGCCCGGCCCCATCATCAGGCAGCGGGATACCCGCCGGCCTTCTTAAAAACGATTATTGCAGTTTGATTTCGACATCAACACCAGCTGGCAGGTCCAGCTTCATCAGCGCGTCAACGGTTTTGTCCGTTGGGTCAACGATGTCCATCAGGCGTTGGTGCGTACGGATCTCGAACTGATCGCGCGAAGTTTTGTTGACGTGCGGGGAACGCAGCACGTCGAAACGCTGAATACGGGTAGGCAGTGGTACTGGGCCTTTGACGACAGCGCCGGTGCGCTTCGCGGTTTCAACGATTTCCAGAGCGGACTGGTCGATCAATTTGTAATCGAAAGCCTTCAGGCGGATACGGATTTTTTGGTTTGGTGCCGACATGATATTTCCTTAAAAGAACGAACCGCGCGGTTTGCACGGCAATGAGGTCATACGGGAATTTCTGACGCAACAACCGTCAGGGTCGACATGATAGCACCAAAATGCTTGCCAACCCCGGCAGTTGAATAAAAAGAAGGGCGCCGGGCGACGACGCTTCTTCTTTTATAGTCGCCTAATAATTAAGCGATGATTTTTGCAACAACACCAGCGCCGACGGTACGGCCGCCTTCACGGATAGCGAAGCGCAGACCTTCTTCCATCGCGATCGGGTTGATCAGCTTGACGGTGATCGACACGTTATCGCCTGGCATGACCATTTCTTTGTCTGCTGGCAACTCGATCGAACCAGTCACGTCCGTCGTGCGGAAGTAGAACTGTGGACGATAGTTGTTGAAGAATGGCGTATGACGGCCGCCTTCGTCTTTCGACAGAACATAGATCTCGCCGGTGAAGTGCGCATGCGGCTTGATCGAGCCTGGCTTGGCCAGAACTTGACCACGTTGCACGTCTTCACGCTTGGTGCCGCGCAGCAGCAGACCAACGTTGTCGCCTGCTTGACCTTGGTCCAGCAGTTTGCGGAACATTTCCACGCCGGTGCAAGTCGTTTTGACGGTATCGGTAATACCGACGATTTCGATCTCTTCGCCGACTTTAACAATGCCGCGCTCGATACGACCGGTCACAACGGTACCGCGACCCGAGATCGAGAACACGTCTTCTACTGGCATCAGGAACGCACCGTCAACAGCGCGCTCTGGCGTTGGGATGTAAGCATCCAGCGCATCGGCCAGACGCAGCACTGCGTCAACGCCCATTTCGCCTTCTTTGCCTTCCAGCGCCATACGTGCCGAACCTTTGATGATTGGCAGGTCGTCGCCCGGGAATTCGTACTTCGACAACAGCTCGCGCACTTCCATTTCAACCAGTTCCAGCAGCTCTGCGTCGTCGACCAGGTCGCACTTGTTCAGGAACACGATGATGTATGGAACGCCAACTTGGCGGGCCAGCAGGATGTGTTCGCGGGTCTGTGGCATTGGGCCGTCAGCTGCGGAGCACACCAGGATCGCGCCGTCCATCTGCGCGGCACCGGTAATCATGTTCTTGATGTAATCGGCGTGGCCTGGGCAATCAACGTGTGCGTAGTGACGGGTTTCCGTTTCGTACTCGACGTGGGCGGTGTTAATCGTGATACCGCGCGCTTTTTCTTCTGGAGCCGCATCGATCTGGTCGTATGCTTTAGCTTCGCCGCCGAATTTCTTCGACAGAACCGTTGCGATTGCAGCGGTCAGCGTGGTTTTACCGTGGTCGACGTGGCCGATGGTGCCGACGTTGACGTGCGGCTTGGTCCGTTCGAATTTACCTTTTGCCATTTTATTCTTCCTTAGAACAATGATTTAAATGTAGGGACCGGCATTCTCGTGAAAGCCGGCCCGGAACTTCTATTACTTAGCTTTCGAGCTTACGATTGCTTCAGTCACATGCTTAGGTGCTTCAGCATAGTGCTTGAATTCCATCGTGTAAGTCGCACGACCTTGGGTCGACGAACGCAACGACGTAGCGTAGCCGAACATTTCCGACAGAGGTACTTCGGCCTTGATGATCTTGCCGCCACCGCCAGCAATTTCATCCATGCCTTGCACCATGCCGCGACGCGACGACAGATCGCCCATCACGGTACCGGCGTAGTCTTCCGGCGTTTCCACTTCCACGGCCATCATCGGCTCCAGGATGACTGGCGATGCTTTGCGGCAGCCATCTTTGAATGCCATCGAAGCGGCCATGCGGAATGCATTTTCGTTCGAGTCAACATCATGGTACGAACCGAAGAACAGCGTGACTTTCACGTCAACAACTGGGTAGCCAGCCATCACGCCCGAAGTCAGCGTGTCGCGCACACCTTTTTCAACTGCAGGGATGTATTCGCGAGGAACGGTACCGCCCTTGATCGCGTCAACGAATTCGAAGCCCTTGCCCGGTTCTTGCGGCTCGATCTTCAGAACCACGTGACCGTATTGACCACGACCACCCGATTGCTTGACGAATTTGCCTTCCGACTCTTCGCACACTTTACGGATCGTTTCGCGGTAAGCCACTTGTGGCTTGCCGACGGTGGCTTCAACGTTGAATTCGCGCTTCATGCGGTCAACGATAATGTCCAGATGCAACTCGCCCATACCGGCGATGATGGTCTGGCCCGATTCTTCATCGGTACGCACGCGGAACGACGGATCTTCTGCTGCCAGACGGTTCAGCGCCAGGCCCATTTTTTCCTGGTCGGCCTTGGTTTTTGGCTCAACCGCTTGCGAAATCACCGGCTCAGGGAAGACCATGCGCTCCAGAACCACGCTTGCCTTGTCGTCGCAAAGCGTATCGCCCGTGGTGGTGTCTTTCAGACCCACAACGGCGGCGATGTCGCCAGCGCGCATTTCCTTGATTTCTTCGCGTTCGTTCGCCTGCATCTGCACGATACGGCCGATACGCTCTTTCTTCTGCTTCACGGAGTTCAATACCGAGTCGCCCGAATTCAGGGTACCCGAGTAGCAACGGATGAAGCACAACTGACCGACGAACGGATCGGTTGCGATCTTGAATGCCAGCGCCGAGAATTTCTCGTTGTCGTCAGCTGCGCGTTCGACCGGCTGCTCGTCCTCGTCCAGACCTGGGACAGGTGGAATGTCGATTGGCGATGGCAGGTACTCGATGACCGCGTCCAACATGGCTTGTACACCTTTGTTTTTAAAGGCGGTACCGCACAACATTGGAACGATTTCGCTGGCGATGGTACGCTGACGCAGGGCAGCCTTGATCTCTTCTTCCGAGAGGTCGCCTTCTTCCAGGTACTTGTTCATCAGGTCTTCCGACGCTTCAGCAGCGGCTTCAACCATGTTCTCGCGCCACTTGGCAGCTTCAGCGGCCAGGTTCGCAGGAATTTCGCCGTATTCAAACTTCATACCTTGCGAAGCGTCGTCCCAGATAACGGCTTTCATCTTGACCAGATCGATAACACCGGTAAAGAGGTCTTCAGCGCCGATAGGCATCTGAATAGGTACTGGGTTGGCTTTCAGGCGCGAACGCATCTGATCGTAGACCTTGAAGAAGTTGGCGCCGGTACGGTCCATCTTGTTCACGAAGGCCAGACGTGGCACTTTGTATTTGTTAGCCTGACGCCATACCGTTTCCGATTGTGGCTGCACGCCGCCGACTGCACAGTAAACCATGCAGGCGCCATCCAACACGCGCATCGAACGTTCCACTTCAATGGTGAAGTCAACGTGGCCTGGGGTGTCGATGATGTTGATGTGGTGAGCTGGGAAGTTGTTAGCCATGCCTTTCCAGAAGCACGTAACAGCAGCCGAGGTAATCGTGATACCGCGCTCTTGCTCTTGTGCCATCCAGTCGGTGGTGGCAGCGCCATCATGGACTTCGCCCAGCTTGTGGTTCACGCCTGTGTAGAACAGGACGCGCTCGGTCGTGGTCGTCTTACCTGCATCGATGTGAGCGGAGATACCGATATTACGATAGCGCTCAATGGGGGTCTTGCGGGCCATAATTAATCCTAAATGAATGGACAAAACCGAGCAGCATTTTTTTGCAAAAATGAGCCCGGCCTCGAACAACAGATGCTTGACAGCCGCCTTGCGGTAGCTGGCTTTATATTAGAAGCGGAAATGCGAGAACGCTTTGTTCGCTTCAGCCATACGATGGACTTCGTCGCGTTTTTTCATCGCGCCGCCGCGGCTTTCAGCCGCTTCCATCAGCTCACCGCCGAGGCGTTGTGGCATCGATTTTTCGCTGCGCTTGTTAGCAGCTTCACGCAACCAACGCATGGACAGCGCCATACGACGGACTGGGCGAACTTCGACCGGCACCTGGTAGTTTGCACCACCGACGCGACGGGATTTCACCTCAACCAGCGGCTTGGCGTTGTTGATTGCGGTAGCAAAAACTTCGAGTGGATCTTTACCCGATTTTGCTGCGATGTGCTCGAAAGCACCGTAGATGATGTTTTCTGCAACCGATTTCTTACCGGACAGCATCAGCACGTTTACAAATTTAGCGACATCAGTGTTGCCGAATTTTGGATCTGGCAAAATTTCGCGCTTGGGTACTTCACGACGACGTGGCATATCAATTCCTTTCAATCTTCAGTTGAGCGCGCGTTCTTCGCACACTCGCGGACGACCATCATAGCCTTCCACTTACTCGACCAGATGCGGTCGACTACATTCACTTAGCTAGTTGCCACTGAGCGAAACTTGGGTTTGCTGCGTACAACTTATTACTTCTTGCCTGCTTTAGCGCGCTTGGTACCGTACTTCGAACGCGATTGCTTACGGTCTTTAACGCCTTGGGTATCCAGGGCACCGCGAACCATGTGGTAACGCACACCCGGCAAATCCTTGACGCGGCCGCCGCGCAACAGCACAACACTATGCTCTTGCAGGTTATGGCCTTCACCGCCAATGTACGAAATGACTTCGAAACCATTGGTCAGGCGAACTTTAGCGACTTTACGCAGAGCCGAGTTAGGCTTCTTTGGAGTCGTGGTGTAAACACGTGTGCAGACGCCACGTTTTTGCGGGCTGTTTTCCAGCGCCGGCGATTTGCTCTTCACGGTCAAAGCGACGCGTGGATTGCGAATCAATTGATTGATGGTTGGCATCGTTATAAATCCAACAAAAAACTACGATTAATAACCCGGGCAAGATGCCCGGCGACTAAAACCTCGTCCCGCTTTCATCTCCTGCGCACCGGAGGCGCCCGCAGCCACTCGATCAGGAGCGGCCATGAAATGCCAAGCAATACGTAAACGATGAGCAGAATAAAATCGAGAACTCGCTAGTTTAGACCTTGTGTTACAGGGGGTCAATCAGTTTACCGCTTTTTGCTATAAAAAAAGGCAAAAAAGCGGCACTTTTGTGGCATTTTGACTAATATTTAGCCGCTCCGCGCGGATGCCGCCACCGCATGGCGCTTGATGATTTGACACTCTTTCCCTGCGGCCAAGTAGCGGACGCACGCATTCTTGTATGACCGCAAGACAACAAAAGGATTGATAATAGCGGACATTTTTCGCTGCCCTTCCCTATGCGCTCCTTGCTTCGCCCCGCCAATCTGTTCCTGCTCCTGACGTATGCCTTGCTGACGGCCGTGCCCTTCATCCCCGCACTGCTGGGACGCGCGCTCGAGCATCCCTGGCAAATGCTCACCTTCGAGCTGCTGGCCTGGCTGGCCGTCTGGAGCGTATTCAAGCGCCCCGCCTACTTCCACTGGCTGCTGGTGCCCGCCTTCCTCGCCCTGCCGACGGAAATCTACCTGTTCATCTTCTATGGCCAGGGCATTTCCACGCACCACCTGGGCATCATCTTCGAAACCAGCCCCAAGGAAGCGATGGAATTCCTCGGGCAAAAGGTATGGCTGATGGGCGCCGTCATGCTCGGTGTGATCGCCTGGTGCGCCCTGAGTTGGTATGCGGCCACGCGCACGCGCGACCTCGACTGGCGCGGCAAGACGCGCCCGGCCGCCTTCGTGCTGCTGATCCTGCTGGGCGGCTTCTGGTGGTATGGCTACGAATTCGGTTTCGAGGCCAAGGCCGTGCA
Source organism: Janthinobacterium sp. GW460-12-1-14-LB5 (assembly GCF_059423585.1). Taxonomy (NCBI): domain Bacteria; kingdom Pseudomonadati; phylum Pseudomonadota; class Betaproteobacteria; order Burkholderiales; family Oxalobacteraceae; genus Janthinobacterium; species Janthinobacterium sp. GW460-12-1-14-LB5. The sequence goes on from NZ_JBWKYD010000004.1 coordinate 224,810, forward strand.
CAGCGCCGCCGCATCCGCCAAGGCCAGCGGGCCGGCGGCCAGCGGGAAGGCGGGCGCCTCCGGCTTCGGCGACGCCAGTTCGGCCGACGACGACACGGCAGAGGAAGACGAGGAGGGCAGCAAGCCGGAGAACGCCAGCATCGCCGGTGCCGACGAGACGGGCCTGGGCTGGCCCAGCCTGCCCCACTGGGCGCGCCTGCCCTACGCCTTCGATACCATCAGCAATTCCTGGCCCTTCGGCCTGGCCGCGCGCGGCTTCGATTTCTATAAGGAACGTCGGTACCTGGCCGAGCTGGGACAGAAAAGCAGCAGCTTCCGTTTCGGCGCGCACCAGCAACAGCCCGATCCCCATCCGGAAGTGGTGGTGATGGTGATCGGCGAATCGTCGCGCTACGACCGCTGGAGCCTGAACGGCTACGAACGCGACACCAATCCCCTGCTGAAACAGGAAAGCAACCTGGTGCCGCTGGCCGACGTCATCACGGCCGTTTCCGCCACGCGCCTGTCCGTGCCCGTCATCATCTCGCGCAAGCCGGCCACGCAAAGCCTCAAGGATGGCTTCTCGGAAAAATCCTTCCTCACGGCCTACAAGGAAGCGGGCTTCAAGACCTACTGGCTGTCGAACCAGATTTCGTTCGGCCAGTTCGACACGCCCGTGTCCGTATTTGCCAAGGAAGCGGACGTGGTGCAATTCCTGAACCTGGGCGGCTTTACCAACAACTCGAACTTCGACCAGATCCTGTTCGACCCGTTCAGGAACGCGCTGGCCGACCCGGCGCCGAAAAAGCTCATCGTGCTGCACACACTGGGCAGCCACTGGAACTACAGCCAGCGCTATCCGAAGGCGTTCGACAAGTGGCAGCCATCGTTGTTCGGCGTCGACAAGCCCGTCTACACGGACACGGCCATCAAGCCGCAGCTGAACAACAGCTACGACAGCTCCATCCTGTACACGGACTGGTTCCTGTCGAACGTGATCGGCATGCTGAAGGACGATGGCCAGCGCACGGCCCTGCGCAGCTCGCTCGTCTACGTGGCCGACCACGGCCAGACCCTGTACGACGGCACCTGCCGCCTGGCCTTCCACGGCCACAACACGCAGTTCGAATTCCACGTGCCCGCCTTCGTCTGGTATTCACCGCAATTCCAGCAGCACTATCCGGACAAGGTGACGCAGCTGCAGCGCCATCAGAAGGCGCGCCTGTCGACGGAAAACATGTTCCACACCCTGCTTGACCTGGGCGACATCCGCTTTGCCGGCGAACAACCCGAATGGAGCATCGCCAGCCCCCGCTTCAAGCAGCACAAGCGCTACGTCGACAGCTACGGCTGGACCAACTACGACAACGCCATCATCCGCGGCGATTGCCGCGAAGTAATCGACAAGAGCACGCCGGAAAAGCAGGACAAATAAGCGCGGCCCTCAGGCCCGTTCCAGCACGCCGCGACAATCGGCCGGTTGCGCCATGTGTGTGCTGAGCCAGTCGAAGACGCGCCCGGCCTTGTCCGCGATGCCGGCGTCAAAACCGCGCTGCGCCAGCAGAGCGATGCCATTCGTGGCTTGCAACACGCCGGGCGCCAGCAGCAACGCGCCCCCGTCATCGCGGCGCACGCACCACGGCGCCAGGCAGTCTTCCAGCAAGGGTCCCAGCACCAGGTTATGCGACGAGACGATCACCAGGTGGTCTGCGGCCAGGCTGTGCAGCACGGCGGCTGCCGCCGCCACGGATTCGAGGTGGTTCGTGCCGCGGAAGATTTCATCGATCAGGAACAAGGCTGGCGTCCCCTCCTCGGCCAGCGCCATCAATTCGCGCGCGCGGCGCAATTCGGCGATGTACAGACTCTCGCCGCCATCGAGCGAGTCTTCATTCTGCATGCTCGAATACAGGGGCAGCATGGGCACCCGGGCCGCCTGCGCATAGCAAAAACCAAAGGCGCGCGCGCTGATCAGATTAAGGCCTACGCCGCGCAGAAAGGTACTCTTGCCGATGGCATTCTGGCCCGAGATGAAGGCGCCGCGGCCGTCGAGATACAACGACAGCGGCACGGCGCCGTCCAGCAGCGGATGCACCATGGCATCGAGTGACAACTGCCGCGCATCGCTTTCCTGCGCCCAGCAAAACTCTTCGCGACCGCGCAGGTGGCGCGCCAGGGCCAGGTCCGCCTCCAGGTCGGCCAGCAGCAGGAAACTCTGGCGCAGGAAGGCGCGTTCGCGCCGCACCACGCGCAGGCTGTGAAAGTAGCGCCGGATATTGCCCAGCATGAGCCAGTCGTCATATTCGCTCAGCAGGGGAATCATCTTGATCCAGCGTACTGGGGTGATCTGGCGGTTGATCACGCCGGCAGCCCGCCCACCTTCTCGCAGCTGCGCCGTGAACGCAGTATCGAGCGCGCCCAGGCGGCCATGCACCAGCAGTATCTGCTGCAAGGTAAAGACGCTGCGCTCCCATGGTTTGCAACGGTCGTGAAAGCGCATCTGCAAGGCCATCAGCAAAAGCCAGATGGGCACCGCGACGGCCCATGCCAGCGGCGCAAACAGCCACGCGGCCAACAGCGACACCAACAGCGCCAGTGTCGGCAGCAGCAGCCAGCGGCTCCACCACGGTGGTGCTGGCGGCGCTACGCCACACAGCAGCGCCGCCACTTCCACGTCCGCCGTGCGCAGCGGCAGCATGGCTTGCTCGATCACCGCCTGCTGTGCTGGCGCCGCCAGCAAGGCCGCGATGCGCGCGCGCGAAGCGACGTCTGCCGTGCCGCTCGCCAGGCGCTGATGCAATCGCTGCTGGCCAATGATGCTGGTCTGCGCGGCAAGCTGCGCATGGTAGTCATCGAGCAGCATCTCGTTCCAGGTCTGGCCATCGAGTTGCAGCAGGCCGCCCTCGACCTGCTGCAGCATGGCGATGTCGCTGCGGGCAAACGGATAATCGAATTCGGCCGGCTCGGGCAGGCTGGCGAACTGGCGCAGCCAGCGTTTCAAACTGGCTAACGAGGAAGGCTTGGGGGGCGAGGCAGGCATCATGCTCCAGAAAGGTGACCAGCATGGCGCCGCGCGCCATCACTGCCAAGCACAGATCAGGTCGATTGCCAGATTATCAAGATCAATGCATGCTCGGACACCCGCTGGACGGCGCGGACACGGCGGACAGCCGGACGCCAGAATTTTTCCCCATTCAAATCAACGACTTAATTACTGGCATGGATCGTGCATTAGAAAAGTCACCCTTCACGAGACCCGACCATGATCCGCGATACCTCCTCCCAAGACGCCGTACTGTCCGCCCCTCCGGGCCAGCGCCACAAGCGACGCGCCCTGCTGCTGGCCGGCGCCGTCATCGTCATCGGCGCCGCCGTCGCGGTCGTTGCCGGCTGGCGCAACAGCGAGCATTCCGTCAACAGCAGCCGCCTGCGCATCGCCGACGTCACGCGCGGCACCCTGATCCGCGACGCGGCCACGGCGGCCGTCACCGGCCGCGTCCTCGCCTCGATCAGCCCCACCCTGTACTCGACCACGGTGGCCACCGTCACGCTGAAAGCGAAGGCGGGCGACACGGTGAAAAAGGGCGACATCCTGGCCGTGCTGGAGTCCCCTGACCTGTCCGACGCCCTCAAGCGCGAACAATCGAGCGTGCAGCAGCTGGAAGCGGAAGTGGCGCGCCAGCAGATCCTGGCCAAGAAGCAGAAGCTGCTGGCGCGGCGTGAAGCCGACACGGCGGAAATCGAGCGCCTGTCCGCCCAGCGCACGCTCGAGCGCTATGAGAGCGTGGCGCAGGTGGGCATCATCGCCAAGATCGATTACCAGAAGGCGAAGGATGCCTTGAATTCCGCCGATATCCGCAGCAAGCACGCGTCGCAGGCGGCGGGCCTGGAAAGCGAAGACGTGACCCTGGCGCTCAAGACCAAGGTCAACGAACTGGAACGCCAGCGCCTCGTCCGCGACAACGCCCAGCGCAGGGTCGACGAGCTGACCGTGCGCGCGCCCGTCAACGGCTTCATCGGCACCCTGTCGGTAGCCAACCGCAGCGTGGTGCAAGCCAATACGGCGCTGATGACCCTGGTCGACCTGTCGCAGCTGGAAGTCGAACTCGAGGTACCGGAAACGTATGTGGCCGACATCGGCCTGGGCATGAGTGCGGAAATCGAAACTGGCGCCATCAAGGCAACGGGAAAACTCTCGGCGCTGTCGCCGGAAGTGGTGAAAAACCAGGTCCTGGCGCGCGTGCGCTTCAACGGCGAACAGCCGCCCGGCCTGCGCCAAAACCAGCGCGTGGCGGCGCGCCTGCTGATCGATGAAAAACCGAATGTGCTGATGCTGGTGCGCGGCTCCTTCGTCGAAGCCGAAGGCGGCCGTTTCGCCTACGTCGTGCGCGATGGCGTGGCGATGCGCACGCCGATCAAGCTGGGCGCGACCAGCGTCTCGGCCGTGGAAATCCTGGACGGCTTGAAGCTGGGCGACAAGGTGGTCGTCGCCGGCACGGAAAACTTCGAGAGCGCCGCCCGCGTCTCGCTCAACTGACACATCATTCAACTTATATCCTGAGAGGCCCCCATGCTGCGCATGCAAAACCTGAGCAAAGTCTACCGCACCCACATGATCGAAACCCACGCGCTGCGCGGCTTCGACATCCATGTGCAACAAGGTGAATTCGTCACCGTCACGGGGCCGTCGGGCTCGGGCAAGACGAGCTTTCTGAACATCGCCGGCCTGCTCGAGGAATTCACCGACGGCGAATACATCCTCGACGGCGTCAACGTCAGGGGCATGGACGACAATGCCCGCTCGCGCCTGCGCAATGAAAAGCTGGGCTTCATCTTCCAGGGTTTTAATCTGATCCCCGACCTGTCGCTGTTCGACAATGTCGACGTGCCGCTGCGCTACCGGGGTTTCAACCGCGCCGAACGCAAGGAGCGCATTGAGGAGGCGCTGGCCAAGGTGGGCCTGGCCTCCCGCATGAAACACTATCCGGCTGAATTGTCGGGCGGCCAGCAGCAGCGCGTGGCGATCGCACGCGCGCTGGCAGGATCCCCCAAGCTGCTGCTGGCCGATGAACCGACTGGCAACCTGGACACGCAGATGGCGCGCGGCGTGATGGAGCTGCTGGAAGACATCAATGCGCAAGGCACCACCATCCTAATGGTCACGCACGATCCGGAACTGGCGCTGCGCAGCCAGCGCAATGTGCACATCATCGACGGCCAGGTGTCGGACCTGGTGCAGCACCGCGCCTCGCTGTCGGCCAGGCCGCAGCACGCCGTGACCGCGTAAGGAGAGACCATGTTCCGCTACTATTTCACGCTGGGCCTGCGCAGCCTGCGCCGCAACCGCGCCCTGACCGCGCTGATGGTGCTGACCCTGGCCGTCGGCGTGGCCGCCAGCGTGTCCACCGTCACCATCCTGCACGCCATGTCGGGCGATCCGCTGCCGCACAAGAGCGACCGCCTGTTCGTGCCGATAATCGACATCCTGCCCTTGAAAGGCTATGTCCCCGGTGATAAGCCCAACTTTTCGCAGTCGCAGATAAGCTATATCGACGCGCGCAATTTCATGCGCAGCAAAATCGGCGTGCGCCGCACCGTCATGTACGGCGTGGCCGGCCCGGTCGAACCATTGCGTAAGGATATCGGCGTCTTCAATGCGCAGGGTATGGCGCCCACGCGCGACTTCTTTGCCATGTTCGAGCCGCCGTTCCTGTACGGCCAGCCATGGAGCGAAGCCGACGACGCCAGCGGCGCCGACGTGATCGTGCTGAGCCGCGCGCTGTCCGAAAAGCTGGTCGGCAGCACCAATCCGGTCGGCCAGCGCGTGACGGTGCTTGGCCGGCCCTACATGGTGACGGGCGTGCTGGCCACCTGGGATGTGGTGCCACGCGCCCATCACATCATCGGCAGCAAGGGCGCATTCGGCCCGGAGGATGAATTCTTCATCCCGTTTGCCAGCGCCATCCGCCACGAAACCGAGCACGATGGCGGCATGAGCTGCAACGGCGACAATAACGCACCCGGCTACCAGGGCAGGCTCGCTTCGGGCTGCACCTGGCTGCAGTTCTGGTTCGAAATGGCCAGCAGCGGCGAGCGTGGCCAGTTGCAGCAGTACCTGGATGCCTATGCGGGCGAGCAGCGCAAGCTGGGACGCATGAAACGCAACGCCCCGAACCGCCTGTACGACCTGAACGAATGGATGAGCTTTTTGCAGGTAGTCGACAACGACAACAAGCTGGCGGCCTGGCTGGCGTTCGGCTTTTTGCTGCTGTGCCTGGTCAATACCATCGGTCTCTTGCTGGCAAAATTCTCAGTGCGTGCCAGTGAGGTGGGTATCCGCCGCGCGCTGGGTGCCACCCGGCGCGACATCTTCAGCCAGTTCCTGATCGAGACCACGGTGATCGGTCTGGCCGGCGGCGTGCTGGGCTTGCTGTTGGCGTTTGGCGCGCTGGCCGTGGTCAGCAAGCAATCGGAAGACCTGGGCACCGTCGCGCACATGGACATACCGATGCTGCTGCTGACGTTTTCGATGTCGGTGCTGGCCGCCCTGCTCGCCGGTCTGCTGCCCACCTGGCGCGCCTGCCAGGTAACACCGGCGATCCAGCTCAAATCCCAATGAAACCCTTTTCACCAACATGAGGTCCAGCATGGAAATCCGTCCCATCCTGTCGGCGCTGATGCGCAGCAAAACCGGCGCCATCCTGGTGGCGGTGCAGGTCGCGATCAGCCTGGCCATCCTGGCCAACGCCCTGTATATCGTCAACGTACGCCAGGCCGTCGCCGCGCGGCCCAGCGGCGTGGCAGCTGAAAGCGACGTTTTTTACGTCAATATCCAGAACCTCAACCGAGGCAGCCATGAGCGCCAGCTGGCCGAACAGAAGCGCCAGGCGGCTCTTCTGCGCGCAATGCCGGGCGTGATGTCGGTGGCGCAAACGTCTCAAGCGGTGCTGTCACGCTCCGGTCACATCACCAGCATGTCGGCCAAGCGCAGCCAGGCCTCGGCCAGCGCCGAAGTGTCCACCTATGTCAGTCCTGATTCGCTGATCAGAACGTATGGCTTGCAATTGGTCGAAGGGCGCGATTTTCGGCCCGACGAGGTGCCCGAGATCAACGAAGACGTCGATGAAAGTTCTCCCAAGGTGCTGATACTGACGCGGGCGGCGGCGCAAAAGATCTGGCCCGGCGAGGCCAGCTTTGTTGGCAAGACGCTGTACCAGGGCACCGGCTCGGACGACCCGGAACTGCGCGTGGTGGGCATCGTCGAGCGGCTGCAGACCCAGGGAGCGCAAACCAAGCCGCGCGGCGAATACTCGGCCCTGCTGCCGGCGCGCCTGACGGGCGGGCGCGGCCTGCTGATGTACGCCGTGCGGGCAGAACCTGGCCAGCGTGACCGCCTGATGCAGGAGGCGGAACAGGCCATCCGCACTTCCAGCACGGACCGGCTGCTGGTAACCACCGACACCCTGGAACAGCATCGCAAGGCGCGCTACCGGGCCGACCAGGGCCTGTCCTGGATGCTGATCAGCGTCTCGACCCTGCTGCTGCTGGTGACGGCCAGCGGCATCGTCGGCATTGCCAGCCTGTGGGTGACGCAGCGCAGGAAGCAGATCGGCGTGCGGCGCGCGCTGGGCGCCCGCCGCATCGACATCCTGCGCTATTTTTTGACGGAGAATTTCATGATCACCAGCGTCGGCGTGGCGTGCGGCGTGCTGCTGGCACTGGGCTTGAACCAGCTGCTGGTAAGCCAGCTGGAAATGGCGCGCCTGCCGCCCGCGTATCTGCTGGCCGGTGCGCTCGTGTTCTGGCTGCTGGGCGCGGGCGCCGTGTACGGCCCGGCATGGCGCGCGGCCAGTATTTCGCCCGCCACTGCCACCCGCAGTACCTGAGCCGGCACCTGAGTGATATGCTGCGCGCATGCCTACCGTACTGATTATTGACGACAATGCCGCCGTGGCCATCGCGCTCGACGTGCTGTTCTCCCTGCACGAAATCGACGCCGTGCGCGCCGCCTCGCCCGAGGAAGGCCTGCGCCTGCTCGAGCGCCACGCCATCGACCTGGTGGTGCAGGACATGAACTTCACGGCCGACACCACCTCGGGCGAGGAAGGCGGCGCGCTGTTCCATGCCATCCGCGCGCGCTACCCGGACCTGCCCGTGATCCTGCTGACGGCATGGACCCAGCTCGACGCGGCGGTCGACCTGATCAAGTCCGGCGCGGCCGACTACCTGGCCAAGCCATGGGATGACCGGCGCCTGATCGCTTCCGTGCAGAACCTGCTGGAACTGGGGCAGGCCAACCGCGCGCTGCGCCAGCGCGTGGTGGCAGAACAGCGCCAGCGCCACGTCCTGGAACACGATTTCGACTTGCGCGGCATGGTGTGGCAAGACCCGGCCACGGAACGAGTCGTGCACCTGGCGTGCCAGGTGGCGCGGGCCGACGTGCCCGTGCTCATTTCAGGGCCGAACGGCAGCGGCAAGGAGCGCATCGCCGCCATCGTGCAAGCCAATTCCCAGGTTGCCGGCGGTCCCTTCGTGGTGCTCAATTGCGGCGCCGTTCCCGTGGAGCTGATCGAAGCGGAACTGTTCGGCGCCGAGGCGGGCGCCTACACCGGCATCACCCGTGCGCGCGACGGCAAGTTCGACGCGGCCGATGGCGGCACCTTGTTCCTCGACGAGATCGGCAACCTGCCGCTGGCCGGACAAATGAAACTGCTGCGCGTGCTGGAAACGGGACGCTTCGAGCGCCTCGGTTCGAACCGCGAGCGGCAAGTGAAAGTGCGCGTCATCAGCGCCAGCAACGCCGACCTGCCCGCGATGATCAAGGCCGGCACGTTTCGCGAAGACCTGTTCTACCGCCTGAACGTGATCGAACTGCGCCTGCCGCCGCTGGCCCAGCGCCCGGCCGACATCCTGGTGCTGGCGCGCCACTTCCTGGGCAGCGAAAACACGCTGGACGCCCAGGCCCAGGCTACCTTGCTGGCGCACGGCTGGCCAGGCAATGTGCGCGAACTGAAAAACGTCATGCAGCGCGCCAGCCTGCTGGCGGCAGGTAAGGTGATCCGCGCGGAGGAACTCGGCTTGCCGCTGGCGACGGCGCCGCGCACGCTACAGGATGGCGCCGGCACGGAACCGGACCGCGACAGCGTCACCGCCGCCCTGGCGCGCGCGCAGGGCGTGGTGGCGCAGGCGGCGCAGGAACTGGGGCTGTCGCGCCAGGCACTGTACCGGCGCATGGAGCGCCTGGGCATTGCGCGCGGCTGATGGCCTACCGTCGCATGCGCCTCTCCCTGCTCACGCGCTGGACGGCGCTGATCGTCACCTTGCTGGTGCTGGGCATCGTCATCGCCCTGCTGCTCGCGCATTTTTTGCCAGGCCAGCCGCTGCTGGTGCTGGCGGCTACCCTGCTGTGCGTGCTGCCGGTGGCCGTCATTACCATCCGCGCGCAGTTGCAATCGATGCTGTCGCTGTTTCGCGCCTTGAGCGGCACGGTCGCCAGCTACCAGGACGGCGACTTCGGCTTCAGCCTGCGCTGGCCGCAGAACGATGAACTGGCCGACCTGGTGGCGGCCCACAATGCGCTCGGCGACGTGCTGCGCAAGCAACGCCTGGACCTGGTGCAGCGCGAACTGCTGCTCGACACCATGGTGCAAAACACGCCGGTGGCCATGCTGCTGGTGGCCGAGGGCAGCGCCATCGTCTACGCCAATCTGGCCGCGCGCCAGCTGCTGCACCACGGACGCCGACTCGAAGGGCATCATCTGGCCGACATCGTGCAGCAGGCCGCGCCGGCCCTGGCCGAAGCGCTCGCGCGCCGCAACGACGGCCTGTTTACCAGCGGCGAAGGGGAACAGGAAGAGGTGTATCACCTGGCGCGGCGCAGCTTCAGCCTGAACGGGCGCAAGCATGAGCTGCTGCTGCTGCGCCAGCTGACGCTGGAGCTGCGGCGCCAGGAAGTGCAGACCTGGAAAAAAGTCATCCGCGTCATCAGTCATGAGCTCAACAACTCGCTGGCGCCACTGGCCTCGCTGGCCCATTCCGGCGCCGAGCTGGTGCGCCGCGGCCAGACGGAACGCCTGCCGCAAATCCTCGCCACCATCGAAGAGCGCACGCGCCATCTGGAAACTTTCATCCTCGGCTATGCGCGCTTTGCCAAGCTGCCCACGCCGCGCCTGGCGCCATGCGAATGGCAACCCTTCCTCGACAGCCTGGCCTCGCAAGCGGCCTTCACGCTCGACGGCCCGCCGCCCGCGCAGGCGGCCGTGTTCGATGCGGCGCAAATGCAGCAGGCGCTGCTGAACCTGCTCAAGAATGCGCTGGAATCAGGCTCGCGGGAGGAACATATCGGCCTGCACCTCAGCCAGGCACAAGGGCAGTTGCGCATCGAAGTGCGCGACCGAGGTCCGGGCATGAGCGGCGCCGTGCTGGAAAACGCGCTGGTGCCGTTTTATTCCACCAAGCGCAGCGGCACGGGACTGGGCCTGGCCCTGGCGCGCGAAATCGCCGAAGCGCATGGGGGACGCATCACGCTGGCCAACCGCGAGGGTGGCGGCCTGGCGGTGACACTGATTCTTCCCTTGCTGGACAGAAATTAGTTACTGGCGCAACGATTTTTCCATCACATACTGCGCAATTATTTTTCGGTATTATATTGATAATTAGAGTTTTTAATATTGCAATATCACGAGCACTATGCCCGTGTGTTAGAAATAAGCTATTTAAGTTTGCACAATGATATAAAAATAGCTCATTGACAATGAAATATCCTGGCGATAATTTATCTGAGCGGTACGGTTTTTTTGAAACATTAATCGTTTTTTCGCGGGGATAAACATGAAACTGAAATCACTCATCGCAGTAGCACTCTTGAGCGCGGCTTCCATCGGCGTAGCGCAGGCAACAGCGTACAACGTGGACCTGACCAACACCACCGGCAACCTGTGGACGGGCGGCTTCAACGCCACGCCCAATCCGCTCGGCGACTTTACCGATACCTTCACCTTCACACCCGATGCGACTTTCGGCTCGACCGCGCAAGCCTTCCTGGCCAACCTGTCGGTCACGGGCAGCGACGCTTCCGCCATCAACTTCAGCGGAGCCAACCTGAACGGCATCGCCCTGACGGGCTTTGGCGGCCCCACCGTCTTTGGCTATGCCCAGGGCGAAATACTGGCGCAAACCAGTCTGCTGTTCAACGGTCCCATGGTTCTCACTGTCATGGGCAGCAGCAATGGCGGCAGCTATGGCGGCACCTTCAACCTGAACCTGGCCCCGGTTCCCGAACCGGAAACGTATGGCATGCTGCTGGCTGGCCTGGGCGTACTGGGCTTCCTGGCGCGACGCCGCAAGCAATCTTGAGCTCCCCTCCCAAAAGACGCTGCGGCGTCTTTTTTTCAGCTGGCTGCTAAACTGCCGCCATGACGACCGACTTTACCTCCACCAGCCACACCGCTTTCAGCCACCCTGGACACCCGCCAGCCACCACCACCGAGCACCGCGGCATCCGCTACCTGCACCTGGGTACCAAGTGGGTGCAAGGCGCCATGCGCCTGGATAAACCCGATGCCATCGAACTCGAATACGTGCAGATGATGATGATGTGGATGCTGTTCAAGACGCAGCCAAAACGCATCGTGCAACTGGGCCTGGGCAGTGCCGCGCTGACCAAATTCAGCTACCGCCGCTTTCCCGACGCCACGGTCACGGCCATCGAACTCAATCCGAACGTAATCGCCATCTGCGGCGCCCAATTCGCGCTGCCGCCGAACGACGCGCACCTGGACGTGCGCGAAATGAATGCGCTCGACTTCGTGCTCGACCCCGCCAACCACGGCACGGTCGATGCGCTGCAAGTGGACCTGTACGACGAGGATGCGCGCGGCCCCGTGCTCGACACGCCCGAGTTCTACCAGGCTTGCTATGACTGCCTGACGGACGACGGCATCATGTGCACGAACGTCTTCGGCGACTTCCCCAACTACGACAAGAATTTGCAGGCGATGGAACTGGTGTTCGACGCCGTCGTCTGGGTGCCGGAAATGGAAGATGAAAACATCGTCGTGCTGGCCTTCAAAAAATCGCCATCGCTCGACTTCAGCGATTTATATGAACGCGCCGCTACCATCAAGAAACAGTTCAACCTGCCCGCCAAGAACTGGGTCAACGGCTTGAAGCAGTGGATGCAGGACCAACATTAAACCCCATCAGGCGCGGCGCCCGTGCGATCTCATTCAGGAACCTCTTCCCATCTTCCTTCGGCGCGATAAAATCCCAGCTTCCTGTCGCCCTTGAAGCGCGCGGCCGTCATCAGGCCAGCGAGCTGGCTGGAAATCAACAGGTCGCCCGATTGCGCATCCCTGGCGATCTGCCTGGGCGCCATTGCATCGTCGCGGAAAAACCTGCTCGTGAAGTAGATGATGTTGCCCTTGTCATCCTTTTCCGCGACTGAACGCGCGAGATCCACCGCCTGGACGTGTTGCGTCGCATTCACGATGTAAAACGGCTGCTCCACCGCTTCACCGCCCGCCATGATGCAGGCGGGGGCGAGCAATTCCACGTCCTGGCCGGCGGCGCCGGCGAGAAACTCGGCCAGGCGGGCCGAGGCCAGCGGCACCTCGCCGGGCAGCCACAGGCAGTCATATTTCAGTAGCCGTTCCCTCGGACAGACAAAATGCACGGGTGGCTTGTCCATGCCGGGCGGGAAAGGCGCCCCCTGCAGCAGGTGCAGGTAGTCGAAGTTCGAACCAGCCGTCTCATACGACCCACGTTCCTTGTCGTAGGAACCGGTGAGTTTGTCATTGTAATAAATCGGGGCTTTCCAGCTCAGTATCATGGGCAGTCTTCTGATCGGGTTGGCAAAGACCCTATTGTGTCCGCTTTGCCTGCCCTGGCGCGCCAGATTGGGCGAGCAGCGCGCCCAGGCGGCGCGCCAGGCCATCCATGTTCTCGGCCGGCACCTGCGCATAACCGAGCAGGAAACCGTTCCAGCCCGCCCCGTCCCCCGTGCCGTGCGCCGACAGCGCCAGCGCCACGATGCCGTCCTGCGCGGCGCGGCGGCTCAGCGCCAGGTCATCCCATGCGCTATCGTGAAAACGCAGCGCCAGGTGCATGCCGGCCGTGCCGCCATGGATGGACGCGCCCGCGCACGCATGGCGCTGCAAGGCCTCGCTCAAGGCGTCGCGGCGCTGCCGATACAGCCTGCGCATGCGGCGCACGTGGCGCGCAAACAGGCCGCTGCGCAGGAACTCGGCCAGCGCCAGCTGTTCGGCCACGCGCCCCCGTGCGGCGCCCTGTGCCTGCATCTGCGCGAAGGCCCTGGCCAGCGCCGCCGGCACGACGATAAAGGCGATGCGCAAGGCGGGAAACATGGTCTTGCTAAAGGTGCCCAGATACACGACGGGCGCGTCGGCCACCAGTCCCTGCATGGCAGCCAGGGGCGGCCCGCCATGGCGAAATTCGCTGTCGTAATCGTCTTCGATGATCAGGGCACCCGCCGCGCGCGCGTGTTCGAGCAGCGCCATGCGGCGCGCGGGACTGAGCACGCTGCCCGTCGGATACTGGTGCGACGGCGTAGTATAGATCAGGCGCGGCGGCGTATCGCGCCAGTCTTGATCCGTCGGCGCGATGCCTTCCATGTCGACGGCGATGCCCGTCACCTGCAAGCCGGCGCCACGGCCCGCCGCCAGCGCGCCGCCATAGCCGGGATGCTCGATCCACAAAGTATCGCCCTGGTCGGCAAAGGCGCGCAGGCAGACATCGAGACTGCTTTGCGTGCCGTCCGTGATGAACACCTGACCCGCCTCGCAGACGACACCGCGCGCGGCGCGCAAATGATCGGCGATGGCCATGCGCAGCTGCGGCTCGCCGGCAGGGTCGCCATAATTGAGCTGGCGCGGCGTCAGCGCGCGCCACGCGCGGTCCAGCATGCGCCGCCACTGCGCCAGCGGAAATTCATCGAGCGCCGGCACGCCGGGCGCGAACGCCCCCATGGCGTCAGCGGGAAACACCAGCGCCGCATTCACATCCTGCCCCCCCACCCCGCGCAAATGCCGGGCGCGGCGCGACAGGCCATCCTCGTTACCTTCGGTCGGCGGCGCCAACGCCGCACCAGCGCTGCCAGCGACGACGGTGCCGCGCCGGTCCGGCAAAACAAACCCTTCGCTGGCCAGCTGCTCGTAGGCGTACAACACGGTATTGCGCGCCACGCCCAGTTCGGCCGCCAGTACGCGCGTGGCGGCCAGCCGCGTGCCGGGCGCCAGCTGGCCGCCGCGGATCGCCGCGCGCAGGCATTCATGCAACAGGCGCTGGCGCGGCCAGCCCCGCTCGCGGTGCGTGCGCTCGAACGCGCCCAGCAGCAAAGCAAAATCCATGCGCCTCCTTTGTGGCTCCAAATTATTCATCAGGTCTGGATCTTTTTTCAGGGCCAGATGCCGATTATAGTGCGGCCTGCTTCTTCAACCAACCGGACTTCCGCCATGACCGCTACCGCCCTGCCTCCCAGCCCCCGTACCCGCGTGCGCCGCGTCGCCGAACTGGCCAGCTACGAGCAAGCCACCGTGCACGCCATCCTCGATGCCGCCTACCTGTGCCATATCGCCTTCCACGACGACAAGGGCAGCCATTGCATCCCGACCGCCTGCTGGCGCATTGACGGCCACCTGTACATCCATGGCTCGAACGGCAGCCGCATGCTCAAGCGCCTGCAGGATAGCGACGTCTGCGTGACGGTGACCCATCTCGATGCTCTGGTGCTGGCGCGCTCGGCCTTCAACCACACGATGAACTACCGTTCGGCGATGGTGTACGGGCAGTTTGAAAAAGTAAGCGAGATCGGCCAGCAGCATGCGGCCATGGATGCGCTGATGGACAAGCTGGCGCCGGGACGCCTGGCGCACGTGCGCGGCGGCAGCGCCAAGGAATACGCGGCCACCACCGTGCTGCGCATCGCGCTCGAGGAATGCGCCGTCAAGCAGCGCAAGGGCGGCCCGCTCGACGACGCGGACGACATGGCGCACGCAGTCTGGACGGGCGAACTGCCGTTTACGCACGGCCGTGGCGCGGCCATCGCCGATGCACTCAACACCAGCGACCTGCCTGCGTATGCCGCCGCCTGGAGCACGGAATCCGCTTGACCGTCCGGCGTGCTTGCCCGATGATCGGCATTGATGGCGATCGCCACCAATTCACCAACCGATCCAATCACGCATGGAGCATATGATGATGAAGCGAGTATCCCTGGCCGCGGCCCTGACGGTCATGCTGGCCTGCGGCGGCAGCGGCGCGGCGCTGGCAGCCAACACGGGCGATGCGGCCCTGAAGGCAGCCATTGCCGGCAGTGCGCGCACGCCGGCCAACGTCACGCGCGATGGCGCCCGCCACCCGTATGAAACGCTGACGTTCTTCGGCATCAAGCCGAGCATGACGGTGGTGGAACTGGCGCCGGGCGGCGGCTGGTACACGGAGATCCTCGCGCCCTACCTGCGCGAGCATGGCAAGCTGATCGCGGCCGGCAACGACCCGCAGTCCGCCAGCGAAGGCGCACGCCGTGGCGCGGCGCGCTTCCAGCAAAAACTCGACGCCAATCCGGCCGCTTTCGGCAAGGTGGAAATCGGCGCCTTCGCCCCGCCCACCACCTACCGCATCGCGCCCAAGGGCACGGCCGACATGGTGCTTACCTTCCGCAATATCCACAACTGGATACCCATCGGCGACGAAGGCATGCAAATCCTGTTCAAGCAAGTGTATGACAGCCTGAAACCGGGCGGCGTGTTCGGCGTCGTCGAGCACCGCCTGCCCGCCAGCAAAGTGCAGGATGCCACGGCCAGCAGCGGCTACATGCACGAAGCGTACGTGATCAAGCTGGCCGAAGGCGCAGGCTTCAAGCTGGAGGCCAAATCGGAGATCAACGCCAATCCGAAGGACAAGGCCGACCACCAGGGCGGCGTCTGGGCCCTGCCGCCCACCTACGCCAACAAGGACGTGGAACGCGACAAGTACACGGCCATCGGCGAGAGCGACCGCATGACCTTGAAGTTCGTCAAGCATTGAAAAAATGGCGGCGGGCCGATACGGCGCGCCGCCAGCGCTGCTTCAAACGCTATCCTAGATAAACAAGCCATATACCGCGCAATAGCGCGACACGAACGTACACTGCTTCCCGATACCGGCTTCGGTGCACTCAATCAAAGCCTGCACGCATTCACCGTAGGTAGGCTGCGCGTATGCGGTGCTCAAGGCGCCAGCAAAACCGATGGCAGTACAGAACAGAAAAACGGCTTTTTTTGCATTGATCATTTTTATTCAGTTTCTGAAAAAGTTGAGCCAATCTAAAAGCTATTGAACTGGAAGATCACAATAGCGCGTGCAAGCAGGTAGCGACACGCTCAGACGTGGATACCGTACACGCCGCACAGGCGACGCACCAGCGCGCAGTCGTTTTCATTACCATCGGCGAGACAGGAATCACGTGCCTCTTCACACGTTTCACGCGAAGGCAAGGCATATGCGCTCGAACTGATGGCACCGGCGAAACCGACAGCGGCACAGAAGACAAATACGGCTTTCTTGAAATTGATCATTTTTATCCCGTTAGCAAAAAAGTTCATCGTTATAAAAACCCAGGGCAGAACGCCAGCCGCCAACTTCCATCTATCGATAGACGTATAGCGCATAAAAATAGTAGCACCAAAGAAAGTTAGAAAATAAACAAACAAGAAAACAAGATAACATTTCTTGTTTGGCCAGTTTCAAACAATAAAAACCGGCCTGCCGCCATTCTGCCGCGCACTTGCATGGTAAGCGGCGAAAAAAAACCGCAGGCGACGCTGCGGTTTTTGTAGCCAGGCTTATTTCTTCACGTCCTTCGGCTTCACCGGCACCAGGCTCAAGTCCTGAAAGTCGTAGCTGAAGTCCGTCTCGGCCGACACGGGCGCCATTTTTACCCTGTCGATGCTGCCATCGGGATTGAGCGAAAACGTCACGTAGGCGTCGGCATTGAAGTTGCGCTCTTTCCAGCGCACGATGAAGGTGTCGTGCTGCCAGTGTTCCAGCTCGCCCGTCAGGTCCGGCGTGCGCGTAAAACTGAGGATATGTTTTTTCCCTTCCGGCTTGATCACGACCTTGCCGTACCAGGCGTCTTCATACTCGCCGTCATACGCCGCCAGCGGCAGCGACGGCTGCGATTTCGCCGCGCGCGCGCTCGACGCCTTGCCCTGCTTTTTCACTTCTTCCGCATGCTGGTCCTGCTCCACCTTTGCCACCAGCGCCAGCCAGTCCGACGGCGCCGCCTGCAGGTAATGGTCGAGGATGCGCCATTGCAGCGCCGTCATCGAACCGCCATTTTCCGCATTGGTGAGGATGGCCACGCCCAGTTTCGCTTCCGGCACCATCACCACGCGCGAATAAAATCCCTGCAGCGCGCCGCCGTGCATGGCGACCTTCATGCCCTTGTAGTCGCGCAGCTGGAAGCCCAGGCCATATGCGCTGAAGTTCGGTTTCGTCGCGGCCAATGCCGGCTTCGGCTCGGCAATCTTGATCGGCGTTTGCGCCGTCCACATCTCGCGGCCCTGCTTTTCACTGAACAGGCGCGTTTCCTTGCCATCCTTGCCCTGCACGCCGGCGATCTTGCCGCCATCGAGCAGCACCATCATCCACTTGGCGATGTCTTCCGCATTCGTGTTGATGCCGACGGCGCCCACGGCGTTCGGCACGGGCATCGACTTGACGGCGGCGATCTTGCCGTCGATCTTGCTGTGCGCACTGGCGACGTCGGGCTTGCCCGCATTCTCGGCCAGGCTGGTGGTGGTGCCCGTCATGCCCAGCGGTGCCAGGATGCGTTCGTGCATGGCCTCGCCCCAGCTTTTCCCCGCCTTATCGGCGATGATCTTGCCGGCCACGATGTACAGCAGGTTATCGTAGGCATAGCTGTTGCGAAAACTCGTGGCCGGACGGATGTAGCGCAGCTTCTCGATGATCTCGTCGGTGCTGAACGTGGTGGTGGGCCACCACAGCAAGTCGCCGGCGCCCAGCCCCAGACCGCTGCGGTGCGTCAGCAAATCGCGGATGGTCATGGCGCCCGTCACGTAGGAATCATGCATCTGGAAGCCGGGCAGGTGCTTCGTAACCGGATCGTCCCAGGCCAGCTTGCCCTCGTCGACCAGCATGGCCAGCGCGGCGGCCGTAAAACCCTTCGAATTCGATGCCACTTCGAACAGGGTCTGCGCATCGACGGCGGCCGGTTCGCCCAGCTTGCGCACGCCAAAGCCCCTGGCGGTGACGACCTTGCCATCCTTGACGATGGCAATCGCCATGCCGGGCACGTCGAACACTTTCAGGGCGGTGGCCACGTCGCGCTCAAGATCGAAGGCCGGCGCGGGCGCGGGCGCTGCGGCAACGACGGGTACTGCATCGGCTGCCAGCGCTGGCACGGCGATGCTGGAAAACGCCAGCACGATGGCGGCGGCGAGACGGTTCATGGTATGCATGGTCAGGATATCCAGAGAAGGTTCAATGCGCTTGCGCGGCCATCAATTTATCGACGCTTTCCTGCGTCACCGGGTGGTAGCGTTCGCGCGCCTGCGCATATACGTCCTTGGCCCAGGCATGGCCTTGCGGCGTCTTCATCAAGGCGCTGTACAGCGGCACGACGAACTTCTGGCGGCCCACGCTCAGCAGGAATGCCTGCAAGGGCTGGCGCACGTCGTAGCCGGCGTTCACGGAGGCCAGGTAGAAGCGGTAGGCCACTTCATTGTTGCCACTCTTGCCCACGCCGTAGACCTGGTCCAGCTCACGCAATTGCGCCGCGCTGGCCTTGTTGTTGATGTCGTTCAGGAAGTGCATCGATTCGATGGCGATCCACTTGTCCATGCCCAAGTCCTTGGTGGCCAGTTCGCCTTTCAGCCAGGCGTCGCGGTGCTGGTCGAGCAGCGCCAGGCGCGGCGAGACGACGCGCTGCGCGCTGGCCGGCACACCCGTGCCATACAGCCATTCCTCGAGCTCCGCTTGCGGCATCACGTCCGGATGCTGCGCCAGCAAGTTCTTGCGCAAGTAGGCGATGAACTGCTCCGTCGTCACGCTCTGGAACGCATGCTGGTCGAACCAGCCGCGCAGGAAGGGGTCGAACACGGCGCGGCCCGCGCGGCGCTCCATGGTGGCCAGGAACCAGGCGCCTTTCGGGTAGATGATGCCATCGTCCGTGTACGTTTCCGCCGGGTTGGCATCGGCGTCGCGTGTGATCAGCGCCGTTTTCGCAGCCGGCAATTCGCGGATCGAGGCGGCCAGTTCTTCCTGGTCGACCTGCACGCCCATCTGCGCCACTTCGCTGCCATACAGCTGCTCGACGATGCGCGTCGTGACGTAGGTGGTGAAGCCTTCGTTGAGCCACATGTGCTTCCACGACGCGTTGGTGACCAGGTTGCCCGACCACGAGTGGGCCAGTTCATGCGCAATCAGGTCGACCAGGCTGCGGTCGCCCGCGATCATGGTCGGCGTGAGGAAGGTCAGGCGCGGGTTTTCCATGCCGCCGTAGGGGAACGATGGCGGCAGCACGATCATGTCGTAGCGCCCCCAGCCATACGGGCCATACAGCGCTTCGGCCGCCTGGATCATCTTTTCCGTATCGGCCAGCTCGTATTCGGCCGCCTTGATGCGCGGCGGTTCCGCATACACGGCGGAACGGGGGCCGAGCTTGCGCACTTCCAGTTCGCCGATGGCAATGGCCAGCAGGTACGAGGGAATCGGCTGCGGCATCCTGAACTTCCAGCCGCCCTTGCCGGTCGCCTTTTCGTCGTTCTCGGCGCTCATCACGACGCGCATGCCGCTTGGTGCCTCGATGCGCGCGCTATACGTAAAGCGCACGGCCGGCGTATCCTGCGACGGCACCCACGAGCGGGCGTTGATGCTTTGCGACTGGCTGAACATGAAAGGCAGCTTGCCCGACATCGTCTGCTGCGGCGTGAGCCACTGCAGCGCGATGGCGTTCGGCGCCGTGTGATAGTAGACGCGCACTTTGCCCGGCTGGCCCGTGGTGGTGATACGCAGCGCCTGGCCCTTTTCCGGATCGGCCTTGTCCAGCCGGTACGGCGCCATCTGCCATGCGCCGCGCTTGTCCTGTACCTGCACTTTCGCGATCGACAGATCGCGCGTATCGAGCACCAGGGTGCGCGCCGCGGGATCGATCCAGTTCAAGGACAGCTCGGCATAGCCGGACAGGGTCTTTTGCTTGAAGTCGGCTTTCAGGTCCAGTTGCAGGTCGCGCGTGCGCACCTGGTCGTAGCGCGCGTAGCTGAGGGGATCGGCGTGCGCGGCTAGGGTCACCTGGCAAAGTAGCGCACAGCCCAGCGCGCGCAGGAAGGTCAAAGTTTGCATGGTCGTCTTTTGAATGATTTGCGAAAGCCCCGGTCCGTGTACGCCGGGGCGTCGCGCAGAATAGCACTTCCGGCGCGGGCCGGCAGAAAAAAAGCGCCGGGATGGCCGGCGCTTTTTCCCTATTTTGTCTCGGCCTTGGCCTCGGGCGCCTTCAGCGGCGTATTCAAATCCTTCATCAGGTTGTTCTTGTCGCGGTCCAGCTTGAACAGCTCCAGGCGCGACGGCGTGATTTTTCTCGGCCAGGCGTTATTGCTGGTGTCGATATCGGCCGTCTCCCAGTACGGGTCCTGCACCAGGCCCACCATCGGCTCATCCGTGATGATCACCTTGCTGATCTTGTGCGGCGCGTAGCGCCACACTTCGGCCGGTACGCGCTCGATGATCTTCTTGCCGCTTTGCAGTTCGATTTCCAGGATCAGCGGCATCACCAGGCCGCCGAGATTCGAAAAATCGACCAGGTACAGATGCTTGCCCATGTTGCGCTGTTCCAGCAGCTTTTTCTCCCACGGCTCCAGTGTTTCCTGCTCTTCCGCATAGCTGTTGCGGTCCTTGTTGGTGACCGTGAAGTCGTCGTGCCGGTTATAGAAATCCTTCAGCGCCGGATCGATGTCGACCTTCTTCGGCAGCGCCTTGTTGCGCTGGTCCGAGATCGAGATGGGCTGCGCCGCCTTCTGCGCCTTCTTCCACGCCTTTTCCGTTTCCGGATTTTTCGTGCTCACGCCATATTCGCTGATGCCGTCGATGCTGATGTCGACCGCATCGGTGGTATAGAACCAGCCGCGCCAGAACCAGTCCAGGTCCGTGCCGGAAGCGTCTTCCATGGTGCGGAAAAAGTCGGCCGGCGTCGGGCGCTTGAACTTCCAGCGCAAGGCGTACTGCTTGAAGGCGAAGTCGAACAGTTCGCGCCCGAGGATGGTCTCGCGCAGGATGTTGAGCGCCGTGGCCGGCTTGTCGTAAGCGTTTGCCGTGAACTGCAGCAGGGATTCGGAATTGGTCATGATGGGCACCTGGTTCTGGCTGCGCATGTAGTCGACGATCTTGCGCGGCTCGCCATTCCAGGAGGGGAAATGCTCTTCCCACGCCTGCTCCGCCAGGTACTGCAGGAAGGAATTGAGGCCCTCGTCCATCCACGTCCACTGGCGCTCGTCCGAGTTGACGATCATGGGGAAATAATTGTGGCCCACTTCATGGATGATCACGCCGATCAGATCATATTTGGCCGTCTTCGAATACGTAAGTTCCCCCGTCTTCTTGTCCTTCACGGGACGCCCGCCATTGAACGCAATCATCGGATACTCCATGCCGCCCACGGCGCCATTGACGGAAATCGCATTCGGATACGGATAGTCGAAACTGTACTTGTTGTACTGCTCGATCGCGTGCACGACGGCGCGCGTGCTGTACTGCTGCCACAGCGGGTTGCCCTCGTTCGGATAGTAGGACATGGCCATCACGCGCTTGCCGCCGCTGTCCAGTCCCTGCGCATCCCAGATGAACTTGCGGCTCGAAGCCCACGCCACGTCGCGCACATTGGCCGCCTTGAAGTGCCAGGTTTTCATCCCCGTTGGCTTGCCTTTTTCCGCCGCCAGCGCCTCGGCGGGCGTGACCACCAGCAGCGGCGCAGCGCTGGTTTTTGCCCGCGCCAGGCGCTCGCGCTGCACCGCGCTCAATACGGCGGCAGGATTCTGCAGCTCACCCGTGGCGGCCACCACGTGGTCGCCCGGCACCGTCAGGTACAGCTCGTAGTCGCCAAATTCCAGCGTGAATTCGCCGGAGCCGAGGAACTGCTTGTGCTGCCAGCCAACGGCGTCGTAATACGCAGCCATGCGGGGGAACCACTGCGCGATCTGAAAAATCGTGTTCTTGTCGTCTTCAAAATACTCGTAGCCGGAGCGCTCGACCAGCACCTTCTGGTCATTGATCCGATACGACCAGTCGATATTGAAGGTGATGCTCTGGCCGGGCGCCAGCGCCACCGGCAAATCGATGCGCAGCATAGTCTGGTTGACGACATGCGGCAGCGGCTTGCCGCTGGCCGCTTTCACGGCGGTGAGCTTGAAGCCGCCGTCAAATTCGCGGCCCGCATGGAGGGCGCGCAAGTCTTCGAATTTCAGCGCTTCCTCTTCAGTGCCACTGAGCCAGGCCTGGCGCGACGGCGCGCTCAAGACGCGGCGCTGGTCGGCATCCTGGCGCAAGCCATTCTGGTCCAGCTGCAGCCACAGATACGCGAGGCTGTCCGGCGAACGGTTGTGATAGGTGATCTGTTCGCTGGCCGTGATTTCGCGGCGCGCTTCGTCCAAGGTGGCGCGGATCACGTAATCGGCGCGCTGCTGCCAGTAGGCGTGGCCCGGCGCGCCGGACGCCGTGCGGTAGCTGTTCGGCGTGGGCAGCAATTCTTCCAGCTGGCGGAACTTGTCGTCGAAGGGCGCGGCGGCGCACAGGCCGGGCAAGGGAGCAAACAAGGTCAGGCACAAGGCAAGCAAGCGGACAAGGACCGGCATGGCGCATTCCATCTGGGAGTCGTGGACAGACTGCATTCTAAGTCGAGTCTGTTTGCAAATCGCTCATTGTTGTGCAAGTCCCACACACCAGCCAGTGCCATGCCCCGGCGGCACTGGCGCCGGCACGGGCATTGGCGTATGATGCGCCTCGAACATTGGGGAGTAGTCGTCCCGCGGTCCTGCCGCGGGAACCTGTATCAACATAATTGGCCCGCAGGCCATGGTGCAGGTGGTTGCAGAACTTGACGAGACCATTGATCCAGGGCGGCCGCATGGGCCGGAGTCGCCTGTGGATCATTGGTTAATTCGTCCGGCCCGCGTACCTCTTGCAATCTCATGGAAGCATTCCTCATCTCCACCGGCATCGTCGGTCTCGCTGAAATCGGCGATAAAACCCAACTCCTGGCCTTTCTGCTGGCCGCCAAATTCCGCAAGCCTTTGCCCATCGTGCTGGCCATTTTCGTCGCCACCGTCGCCAACCACGCGTTCGCCGCCGCCGTCGGCGCCTGGATCACCAGCATGCTGGGACCCGACGTGCTGCGCTGGGTGCTGGGCGTGTCGTTCCTGACCATGGCCGCCTGGACCCTGATCCCCGACAAGCTCGATGAAGACGAGACGAAACTGGCCAGGTATGGCGTCTTCCTGACCACCCTGATCGCCTTCTTCATGGCGGAAATGGGAGACAAGACGCAGGTGGCGACGGTGGCGCTGGCGGCGCGCTACCACGACATCGTTTCCGTCGTGCTGGGCACCACCTTCGGCATGATGCTGGCCAACGTGCCGGCCGTCTACCTGGGCGACAGGATCGCCAACCGCGTCCCGCTGCGCCTGGTGCATGGCATCGCCGCCTTGATCTTTGCCGTGCTGGGCGTGGCCACCCTGCTGGGGGCGGGCGCGGCCCTGGGCTTCTGAGGCAACCTCAAATAATTTCTCATTTACAATGTTCATGTTCATAATTACAATGTCGGCGACATGAACACTGGCGCGCTGATCCCGAACGGCCAGCGCGCTTTTTTGAGGAATGTATGCATTTGAACGGAAAGATGGCGGCGCTGTGCCTGGCCGCCTGTACCTGCCTGCTCCCCGCCGCCACGGCGTCACCCATGAACCACCATGCGGCAACGCAATCTGCGCCCGAAGTACGCACACGCGACCTGTTGCTGCTGGGCGCCGGCCTGATCCTGCTGCTCGGACGGCGCCGTCCCGAACACGACACGTGGCAAGACTAGACCAGCAATAGCACCACATACTCGCGGCCCTCGTCGCGCAGGGCGATGCTGTTGCCTTCCTGCGCCATGCCATCAAGCGACAATCCTGCCGGCCGCCCTTGCGCCTGTTCCACCGTGATGGCATAGCTGCTGGCGCCAAAACGGTAATGCAGCTTGAACGTGCGCCATTCGGCCGGCATGGCTGGCGCCAGACGCAGCACGTTCGCTTCCCGCGTCAGACCGAGCAGGGATTCGACGATCAGCCGGTACAGCCAGCCCGACGACCCGGTGTACCAGCTCCAGCCGCCGCGCCCCACGTGCGGCGCCACGGCATACACGTCGGCCGTCACCACGTACGGTTCCACCTTGTAGCGCGCCACCGCCTGCGCGTCGACGCCATGGCGCACGGGATTGATCATGCGCAGCAGCTCCCACGCCTTGTCGCCATCGCCCATGCGGGCGAACGCCATCGCCGTCCAGATGGCCGCATGCGTGTACTGCCCGCCGTTCTCGCGCACGCCCGGCACGTAGCCACGGATATAGCCGGGATTGAGGTCGGACTTGTCGAACGGCGGATCGAGCAGCTGGATTACCCCGGAGTCGCGGCGCACGAGGCGCGCATCGACCTGGCGCATGGCGCCGGCCACCCGCTCCTTGCTGGCAGCGCCCGACAGCACGCCCCAGCTTTGCGAAA
Source organism: Janthinobacterium sp. GW460-12-1-14-LB5 (assembly GCF_059423585.1). Classification (NCBI taxonomy): domain Bacteria; kingdom Pseudomonadati; phylum Pseudomonadota; class Betaproteobacteria; order Burkholderiales; family Oxalobacteraceae; genus Janthinobacterium; species Janthinobacterium sp. GW460-12-1-14-LB5. Next base: position 249,550 of record NZ_JBWKYD010000004.1, read on the forward strand.
TGGAATCGATCTGGCATTCCTCGTTCGTGTGCGATCCCAATGGCGTGCCGTCGTCGAAATACGCGCGCCGGTACCACTCGCCATCCCACGCGTGTTCCTCGACATTGGCCGCCAGTTTCACGGCTTCGTCGCGGCAGAACTGGGCGAAAGCCGCGTCGCCGCGCAGCACGGCCACCTCGGCGAAGCGCTGCAGCACTTCGTACAGGAAGAAGGCCAGCCACACGCTCTCGCCCTTGCCATGCTCGCCCACCTTGTCCATGCCGTCATTCCAGTCGCAGGAACCGATCAGCGGCAAGCCGTGCACGCCCAGGCGCAGGCCATGGCGGATGGCGCGCACGCAATGCTCGTACAGGTCGGCCGACTCGCCCGAGCGCACGGGCAGGTCGTAATACGAATCCTCTTCCGGCTTGACGGCGCGGCCCTCGATGAAGGGCGCCACTTCCGACAGCACGTTGACGTCGCCCGTGGCGATCACGTAACGGCAGGCGGCCAGCGGCAGCCACAGATAATCGTCGGAGCAATGCGTGCGCACGCCCCGGTCCGACGGCGGATGCCACCAGTGCTGCACGTCGCCTTCGACAAACTGGTGCGCGGCGCACAGCAGCAAGTGGCCGCGCAGCAGCTGCGGCGCCGTGTGGATCATGGCCATCGCGTCTTGCAGTTGGTCGCGGAAACCGTAAGCGCCGCCCGACTGGTAATAGCCGCTGCGCGCCCACAAACGGCAGGCGATGGTCTGGTACATCAGCCAGCCATTGGCGATCACGTCCAGCGACGGGTCGGGTGTTTCGATGCGCACGGCCCCCAGGGTGCTTTCCCAGTGCGCCCGCACCGCGTCGAGCGCACTGCGGGCCGCATCCTTGCCCGCATGGCGCTGTACCATGGTGCTGGCGTCGGCATTGCGGCGCCCGCCCACGCCGAGCAGGAAGACGATTTCGCGCTCCTGCCCCGGCTGCAGCTCGAACGGCACCTGGATCGCCGCGCACGGATCGAGTCCCGTGCCCGCCTTGCCGGACAGGCGCACGCGGCGCAACGCAGCCGGCTGCGCCAGGCTGCCGTTGCGGCCGATGAATTCATTGCGGTCGCAGGTGATCGAACGGATGCTGGCGTCCGTATTGAAAAAGCCGACTCGGCCGGAAAACTCCGTGTTGTAGTTATTGCGCGCAAACAGGGCGCCACTGATCGTATCGACTTCGGTGGCCACGTGCATGCCGGACTTGGCGCGCAGGTCGGCCATTACCCATTCCACGTAACCGGTGACGGACAGGCGGCGCGGCACGCCGCTGTCGTTGCGCACCTTGATGACCGAGTATTTGACGGCCGCATCGAGCGCCACATAAGTGCACAATTCCGTGGCGATGCCGCCCTCGCTGTGTTCAAAAATGCTGTAGCCGAAACCGTGGCGCGTCACGTAGTCGCCACTGCCGCGCGCGGGCAGGGACGAGGGCGACCAGAACTGGCCGGTTTGCTCGTCGCGCACATAAAACGCTTCGCCCGACAGGTCCGACACGGGGTCGTTCTGCCATGGTGTGAGGCGGAATTCATGCGCATTCTCGCTCCACGTATATGCCTGGCCAGCTTCCGATACCACCGTGCCGAATTGTGCATTGGCCAGCACGTTCGACCACGGCGCCGGCGTCTGCCTGCCTTCTGCCGTGGTAATCACGTATTCGCGCCCATCGGGCGTAAAACCGCCCAGGCCATTTTCCAGGATCAGCTCGCGCTGCGGCGCCCGGTGCGGCACGCCGCCATGCTCGCGCGCCGGGTCCTGCAGCAGCGGCGGCATGCGCAGCACGGGGCTCGGCGGGCGCTTGACCTGTTCGGCCAGGGTGCCGCGCAAGTCGCTGATGATGGCGCGCGCCACCGATTGCAGCAAGATGCGGTCTTCATTGGCGATCTGCTCGGCCAGGCGCACGAAGATGCCGCCCGGGCGGTCGATTGCCTGCGCGTCGATGCCCGAGGCGATCAAGCCCATGATCTGGTCGTGCAGCAGTTGGCGGTAGCCCGACTGCTCTTCGTACCAGATCACCAGGTCGACCACCAACCCTTTCAGGCGCCAGTAGGCATGCGCCTGCACCATCTGGCGCGCCAGTTCGATATTGGCCACATCGCGTATCTGCAGCAGCACGATGGGCAGGTCGCCCGAGATGGCATACGCCCACAGGCCCGACTGGCCGCGCTGGTTCTTGATCAGGATGCTGGCTTCGGCGCGCAGGGACGCGTTCGGATAAATCACGGCATTGGCCAGGCGCGCATACAACTGCGCATCGGCTTCGCTGGCATTCAACTGGCGCAGCACCACCTGGCTGTGCGTCCAGGCCAGTTCGAAGACGCGGTCGGCCAGATGGCGGTCCTGGTATTTGTCGATCAGGTGCAGGGCCGCCTCGCGCTGCTCCACCATGCCGGTGACGCTGTCGATGGTGACGGCCTGGTCGGGCTCGAGCGTGATGACGTAGCGGATGGCCACGATGGGGTCGAGCACGGAACCGTGGCCGCCACCGAGCGGACCGTCTTCCTGCAGCGCCTGCGGCAGCTGCGCCGTGTTGCCACGGCCGATGAAGCGCGCGCGGTCCGTCTCGAACGATACGGCATACTGGTCGATATCGTGCACCGTCATCACATGCAGCAGCCACGGCATCTGCTCGTCTTTCGAGCGGGGCCGGCGCGTGCATAAAATCGCATTTTCAGGCGCGAGGATTTCCGTCTGCACGAACAGCTTGCTGAATGCGGGATGGGCCGCATCGGCGGCCGCCGGCGCCATCACCACTTCGGCAAAACTGGTGATCTCGATGCGCCGCTGGCGGTTCGAATTATTGCTGATGCGGGTGCGCCGGATTTCGATGTCGTCCTCGGGCGAGACGACGATTTCCGTGTACAGGTCGAGGCCATGGTCGGCGCGGCGGAACTCGGCCCGGCCTTCCGAAAAGATCACTTCATATTTCTTCGGTTCGGCCAGGGTCGGCTGGTATGTGGTGGACCAGACTTCACCGTCGTCGAGGTCGCGCAGGTAGCAGAAATTGCCCCAGTTATCGCGCGTGCTGTCCTCGCGCCAGCGCGTCACGGACAGGTCTTTCCAGCGGCTGTAGCTGCCACCCGCATTGCTCACCATGACGTGGTAGCGGCCATTCGACAGCAGCTGCGTTTCGGGTACGGCACTGTTGGCCTGCGTGAGGATGCGCATCGGCATGGCCTGCTCGGGCGCGCCGCTGCGCAGCACCGCCAGTTCGGCCGTGTTCGAGTAAAACGCACCGGCCTGCGGCGTGCGTTCCTGCAGCACCAGCAAGGCCGATTGCAGCAGCGGATCGGACTCGAAGCGGCGCTGCATCGGGCGGTCGTGCAGCAGGTAGCTGAGGGCCAGAAAGCCCATGCCCTGGTGATGCACCATGAACGAGCGGATAACGGCGCTGCTCTGCCCGCGCGGCAGGCGCGCGGTGGTGAAATCGACGGCTTCGAAAAAGCCGTAGCGGCCCATGTAGCCGGCCGCCTGCATGCGCTGCAGGTTCTGGCACGACGCTTCCGGCTGCACCATCAGCCCCATCATGCTGGCATACGGCGCCACTACCAGGTCGTCGGCTAGGCCACGCTTGAGGCCCAGGCCGGGCACGCCGAAGGCGCGGTACTGGTAGTTCAGGCTGGCGTCGACGGTGTTGTAGCCGGATTCGGAAATCCCCCACGGCACGTCGCGCTGGCGGCCATAGTCGATCTGCGCCTCGATGACGGAGTGGTAGGTCTGGTCGAGCAGGGTATTCGGGTAGTTCGGCATCACCAGCAGCGGCATCAGGTACTCGAACATGGAACCGCTCCACGACAGCAGCACGGGCTGTCCCGCCACCATGCACAGCTGGCGGCCCAGGGCGAACCAGTGCTCCTGCGGCAGCTGCCCCTGGGCGATGGCGATGAAGCTGGCCAGGCGCACTTCGGAAGCCAATAAATCGTAGTAGCTGGGGTCCAGGCGCCGTTCGCTGACGTTGTAGCCGATGGCCAGCAGCTTGGTCGACGGGTTGTACAGGAAGCCGTATTCGATTTGCGCGAAGTCGCGCGCCTGGCCCGCCGCGTGGGCGATGTCGCGCATGTGGCGGCCCGCCTGTTCGCGTCCCTGTGCCAGCAAGGCGGCCAGCTCGCCAGGCAGGCCTTGCGGCGCTTCCAGGTTGGCCAGTTCACGCAGGGTCGGCACGCGCAGCCATGCCGCATCGATGCCGGCCTGCGCCGCCCACGGCGCCAGCTGCAGCAACTCGGCCAGCGCGGCGCGGCACTGGCGCGCCAGCGCGCCCGCCCACATGGACAGCTCGCCATCCTCGCTTTGCAGGGTCAGCGACAGCAGCGCGTCGGCCGCACCATTCGCGGCGGCGAGATAAGCATGCCATTCGGCCAGGGTGGCGGGCGCGGCCTGCGCCTGCAACAGGCCCATGCTCTCGCGCATGGCCTTGCCCTCGCCTTCGGCGGCAATGAACTCCTGCAGCACCTGCGCCGTCGTGCGGATGCCTTGCACCACCTGCGCGCCGATGATCGGGGCGTCATACAGTTCCACCAGTCCCGGCTGCAAGGTCAGCAAGTGGCCGGCCAGGTTGCCGCTGTCGACCGTCGAAATGTACATCGGCTGCAGCGCCTTGAGCGTTTGCGTGTCGTACCAGTTATAGAAATGGCCCTGGAAGCGTTCCAGCTCGCCCATGCTGTGCAGGGTAGCGCGGCTGCGCTCGATCAGCTGGCCCAGGGTCACATACCCGAAATCGTAGGCCGTCAGGTTGGCCAGCAATGCCAGGCCGATATTCGTCGGCGAGGTGCGGTGCGCCACCACCAGGTTCGGGTGCTCCTGCATGTTATCGGGCGGCAGCCAGTGGTCGTCCGGCCCGACGAAGGTATCGAAATACGCCCAGGTCTTGCGCGCCACACCATGCAAAAAACGCCCCTGTTCGGCAGACAGGCGCGCCACGGCCCGCTCGATGGGGCGGCTGATCCACCAGGCGATGGCGGGGGCTGCCAGCCACAGCAGCAACACCACGGCGGCGGCAGGCAAGGCTGCCGGGCGCCAGGCCAGCAAGGCGGCAAAGGCGGCCAGCGCCAGCGCGGGCGAGCACCACATGGCGCGCCAGCTGTCGGCTTGACTACCGGAAGAACTGTGCAGGTTCGACGCGCGCCAGTCGAGCAAGTGCTTGTGCGATACACCCAGTCGCCACAGCGTGCGCGCGATGGCGTCCAGGCTGATCCACGCCTCGTAGGGCAGGAAGACGAGGGTCAGCATGGCATGCGAGAACTGCACGCTGCAGCGCCGCTCGAACGCGGCCAGATGCTGGCGCCACAGGGTGTCGCGCGGTTTGCGCAGCAGGTCGTACAAGGCCGAAAACACGGGCGGCAGGAAGATGATGGCCAGCACGGCCGCGCTCCAGAACGCCACGTGCGGCAGGAAGCCCCATGCCAGCAGCAGCGACAGGGTGGTGGCCGGCGCCACGACGCTGCGGCGCAGGTTGTCGAACAGCTTCCAGCGCGACAGCATCGACAGGGGATTGCGTTCGCGCTTGCCGGCGCGGCCCGGCACCCGGCCCAGCAGCCAGCCGATCAGCTGCCAGTCGCCGCGGATCCAGCGCTGGCGGCGGCTGACGTCGGCGTCGTAGCGGGCCGGATATACCTCGTACAATTGCGAGTCGCTGAGCAAACCGGCGCGCAGGTAGCAGCCTTCGAGCAAATCGTGGCTGAGGATTTTATTGTCGGGCAAGCGCTGGCCCAGCACGCACTCGAACATGTCGAGGTCATAGATGCCCTTGCCGATGAACGAGCCTTCATAAAACACGTCCTGGTACAGGTCGGAGACGGTGCGCGTGTACGGGTCGATGCCCGGCTCGCCGCCGCACAGCAGCTCGTAGCGCGAGGCGTTCGCGCTGGGCAGCGCCACGGCCACGCGCGGCTGCAAAATGCCGTAGCCGGCCACCACGCGCGTGCCGGCCGCGTCCAGCACGGGACGGTTCAAGGGGTGCATCATGGTGGCGATGAATTCGCGCGCCGCGTCGCGCGGCAGCTGCGTATCGGTGTCGAGCGTGATCACGTACTTGATCGTGCGCAGGCCACGCAACTCGCCTTCCACCAGCGAGAATCTGTCGCGCGCGCCGCCGCGCAGGAAGGCGTGCAGGTCGGACAATTTGCCGCGCTTGCGCTCCTGCCCCATCCACGCATTCTGTTGCGAATTCCACAGGCGCGGACGGTGCAGCAGCAGGAACGGCCCCGCATGGCCCAGCTCTTCCGGGTCGGCCGGGTCGCCGTTGTCCTTGAATTCGGCGCCTTCCACGCGGTATTTCTCATTCAAGCCACGGATGGTCTCCTGCGCCTGGCGCAGCAGGGCCTCGTCGCCGGGCATCGTTTGCGCATCGGCGTCGACAAAATCCGTCAGCAGGCAAAAACGCAGGTTCGGATCGCGGTTGGCGAGATAACGCACTTCGAGCGCCTCGCACAGGGTCGCCACGTTTTCCGGGCTGTAGATCAGCGTCGGCACCACGACGATGCCGCGCGCATCGGACGGAATGCCGGACTGGTAATCCATGCGCGGCAGCGGATGCGGCGACGTCATCAGGGTTGCCAGCCAGTTCACCACGGCGACGGCCAGCTGGCTGCTGCCCAGCAGCGCCAGCGCGCCCAGCGCCGCCAGGGGCCAGCCCTGCACGCCATGGCGCACGGCGCGCTCGAGCAGCAAGGCGCTCGTCGCCAGGGTCAGAAACGAGATCGCGCCCAGGTAGACGGCCAGCGGCGCGGCGCGCGCCGTATGCTGCAGCGCCTCGATGAAGGGCAGCTTCGCGCCGGCCTGCTTTTCCAGCACCAGCACGCCGCGCCCCACCAGGTAAAAGCCGATATGGCCGCGGCGCGCGTCATTGCCGTTGCCGTGCGTGTGCGCCAGCTGCACCACCATCTCGGCCACGTCCACTTCGCTGCGCGCGCTGCGCCTGGCGATGCGTTCGATGGCGTGGCGGTAGCTGTCGCGCGTGGCGAAATCCATCAAGCCATAGGTGCCGGCCGGGTCCAGGCGCAGGGTTTGCTCGACCACGCTCATGGTCTCGACGAATTCCTGCCAATCCATGGTGCCGAGAAAACGCAGGCTGCCGATGCTGTTGGCGATCGATACCTGGTCGGCCGCCTGCTGCCCGATCTCGGACTGGATCTGCTGCTCGATGGTGAGGCCCGACTCGGCCAGCTTGTGCGTCAGCCACGACAGCGCCAGGGTCAGCGAAGAACTCTGTCCCTGCAGGCGACGCGACAATTCGGCCACGAAGGCGCTGGTCATCGGCGGATTCGAACGGGCCATATCGGCCACCAGCAGGATCAAGCCGCTGGGATTGCGCTCGGCGATGTCCGTCATCTGGTCGGCCCAGGTATTGGCCAGGTCGCGCTGCATGCGGTCGTCGGCCACGCGCGCGGCGACACGGCGCAGGTTTTCGATCAGGGCCAGGCGCAGCATGATGGGCACGGCCCACAATTCGCCCAGGGTCAAGGTGGCCACGTCCTGGTAAGCCTCGATGAAATGGCACAGGTTTTCCAGGTCGACCCTGCCATCGCCGTGCGAGATGATTTCCAGCGCGATCTTGTACACGCGCGGACAACCCGCGTCCACGCCGGAACTCAACCGTGGCAATTCCTTGCTGTAGTTCTTCGGCAGGTGGCGCCGCGTGGTGCGGATTTGCTCTTCGATCAGGTAAAAATTATCCAGCAGCCATTCCGAGGCGGGCGTAACCTGCCGTCCGCTTTTCACCGTGGCCGTTAACTCGTTGACGGTGGCCGTGATCAGGGCCGCATTGTCGGCCAGGCGCGCCAACAGGCGGTCGCGGCCATGGTGCTTGCCCACCGCATGGCCAGCGGCCACGTGCTTGCCGTGGGCGGCCATCTGCATGGCGCTGAACAACTCGGAACGCAGGGGCAAGGCATCGTCGCGCGCGGCGTCAAACGTATCTTGTGCCAGGGAATGATCGCGGAAGATTTCCTTGAATTTGGAAACCTGTTCCTTGATCTGTTGCGTGACTACTGCTGTGTACTCTTTCAACTTGGGCCTCGCTAGGTGCGCGCAGGCAGCCAGCGGCCACTGTCACGCTGGCCCAGTCTGGAAGAACACGATCGGACACTGGCGAAGACGGAAAGCGAAGCGCCGGAGCGTTGCGACGAATCTCAGGGTATAGGGAGATTTTCTGAACTTCATCGTAGGGGGGCGACGCGGGCAAGACCGTGCGCTAGCGTACATAGCTGGCGCTTTGGCGACATGTCGGCCAAGAAATGAGCAGGCTGGCAGGTATAAAAATGCCGCAAGGAAACGAATGTATTGCCCCGCACCAATGATGATACGGGGCAAGATTTCAAGGATGAAACTTTATCTCGGCTCAGGCCGCAATATCCAGCGGGCGGTGCGGCGCGTCCGCCATCGCCATGCCGCCGCTGAGTTGCCACGCCGCGCCATGACCCAGGCGGCGCAGGCAGGCCGCGGCGCGCGCACTACGGTTGCCGCTGCGGCAGAAAAACACCAGCGGACGCTGTGGCTCCCGCAGCCACGCGCCGACCTGTCCCGCCAGGCGGCTCAGCGGTACGCTGTGCACGGCGCAGCCCTCGAACACGGTTCCGGCGCAAGCCGCATGTTCATACGCCTCGCGCACGTCGACGAGGATGGCGTCCGGATGCTGGCGCAGAAAGGCCGGCAAGCCAGCCGCATCCAGTTGCAGTTCGGCGGCGGGAGTCACGCCATCGCGCACGGCGCGCACGGTACTGCAGACGCTGTTGTCATCGCTTGATGCACACAGCACGGTGTCCGGCGTCACGAGGCCGGCCTCCAGCAGGGCCGCAATGGCGTGCGGCGCCAGTGCGCCGACAAAGGCGAAGCGCTGCTCCAGCAGATACACATGGGTTTCGCCGCACTCGATGCGGCGCAGGCGCTGCTGGCCCAGCGGCAGTTCGCCATCGATATCGACGCGGCCCACTTGCTCGATCTCCAGTTCCTGCAGCAGCGCCAGGCGCGCGGCGCCATGGTCGCCAGGGGCCGTCGTGTGCACGATGGCGCGCAGGGCCAGGTGCTGGCAGCGGATGAAGGCGGCCAGGCGCGGCACGAGCGCGGCGGCGGGATCGATGACGACGCAACTGGCGCTGGCGGCGTCGCTGAGCAGCCAGGTGCACTGGCCGTCGACGCTCAGCTGGATTACGCCGTCCTGCGCGCCGTCCTGCGGCGATGGCGCCAGCGCCGATGGCAGCAGACAGCTGCTGCGCAGCGCTTCGCCGCAGTGCTCGATGCGCGCGCAGGCGGCGCTAACCGTCGCCGCATCGATCAGCGGGCCGAACGACAAGCGGATGGCGGAACTCGCGCGCCATTGCGGCACATGCATCGCTTCCAGCACATAGCTGGGCAGCGCCTTGGCGGCGGAACAGGCGCTGCCCGAGCTGACGCGCACGCGCGCCGCGTCGAACAGGTCCAGCAGCTCTTTCGAGGACAGGCCCGGCACGGAAAAATTGAGCGTCGTCGGCAGCGACAGGTCCAACGGCATATTGAACACGATGCCGGGGAAAGCACGTTCCAGGCTGGCCACCAGCTGCTCGCGGAAAGCGCCCAGGTCGGCGTGGCTGCGGAAGGTCTTGCCATCGTCCAGCGCGGCCAGCACGGCGCCCAGCGCGGCGATGCCGGCCATGTTTTCCGTGCCCGAGCGCAGGCCCGCTTCCTGGCCGCCGCCCATCATCAGTGGAGTAAACGGCGCGCCGGCGCGCACGTACAGCATGCCGATGCCCTTAGGCGCATACAGCTTGTGGCCGGAGAATGGCGCGTAATCGATGCGCGTGGCGGCCAGGTTCAGTTTCAGCTTGCCCAGCGCCTGCACGCAATCGACCATCCAGTAGGCATCGGCACCGCGTTCCTGCAGCAGCTGCGCGATGGCGGACAAATCGCTGATGACGCCCGTTTCATTGTTGGCCGCCATCGTGCACAGCATGGCCGTGTCGCCGATCAGCGCATCGAGCGCCTGCAAGTCGTGGCGCCCCTGCGCATCGACGGGCAGCTTGCGCACTTCCAGGTTCAGGCCCAAGAGCCGGTTCCAGTGCGCCAGGCTTTCCGGCACGGCCTTGTGCTCGGTCGCGCCATACAGCAGCAAGCTGCCGATGTGCTTGCCCGCGTCGCGCCGTTCGCGCAGCGCACACAGAGCCGACAGCACCGCCGTCTGGATGCCCTCGGTGGCGCCGCTATTGAACATCAGACGGCCGTCGCCCACGCCCAGCAGGCCGCCGGCGCGCCGGCGCACGCCATCCATCATGGCCTTGGCCTGCAATCCCGTGGCGTGGGTGCTGCTGGGATTGCCATAGCCCTGCTCCATCGCTTGCCGGGCGGCGGCAACGGCGGCAGGCAGCACGCAAGTGGTGGCGTTGCTGTCGAGGTAAATTTCTTTCATGATGGCAGTCCGAGTATTGGATAAAAAGGGCGCAGTTAAAAGGGCACCGCACAAGCGGCTGGAACACATCGATAGTTTACCGGCCCACCCCCGTGAAGATATGCCAAAAGACACTGCAAACACGGTACTATGCAGCATGTTCATGCCATAAAAACCGGAATACCAAAATGAATTCACCAAACGTCTCGCTCGACAAATTCGACTGCGCCATCCTCGCCGCCCTGCAGCAGGACGGTACCCTGTCGATCGCCTCCCTCAGCGAGAAAATAGGGTTGTCCAGCACGCCGTGCTGGAAACGCGTGAAACGGCTGGAGGAAGAGGGGTATATCGAAAGCCGCGTGGCCATCGTCAACCGGCAAAAAGTGGGGCTGCCCGTGACCGTCTTCGTCAGCGTGCGCACGGGCCAGCATGACGAAAAATGGCTGCGCCGCTTCGCTGCCGCCGTGATCGTCTTGCCCGAGGTACAGGAATTTCACCGCATGAGCGGCGACATCGACTATCTGCTGAAAGTCGTCACCACCGATATCAAGGGATATGACACCTTCTATAAAAAGCTCATCAAGGCCGTGCAGCTGACGGGCGTGTCGTCCGCTTTTTCCATGGAACAAATCAAGTGCAGCACGGAATTGCCGCTGGAATTGATCGCCCACGGCTTACCTGCCTGAACGTTTTTCCACCCCGTGCCGGTGTACATGAAAAGCACGCATGTTAACACCTTACAATCGTTGCCACACAGCAACACAACCACATTAAATACGGCATACCTCCACTATATTGCCCTTATCCGTCGCTATACTGCGCACTTGCCCGTGCCTTTCTAGCAACCTCTGCCGGTCGCGCGGGCCCATTCCCAGGGTCGTCCATGCATCTGCTTCGCCACCTCTCCATTCAAAAGAAACTGATGTTCAGCATGGGTTTGTGCCTGCTGCTTTTCATGGGCATTTCATCGTTCCTCAGCGTGCGCATGAGCAGCGATTACGTGCGCGAGCGCGTCGTCGGCCAGGAACTGCCGGCCCAGGTGGGAGAAATCCGCAACGATGTGCTGCGCCAGATCAGCCAACCGTTATCGGTGGTGCAAACGATGGCCAATGATGTCTTTCTGCAGGACTGGGAAGACGCGGACCTGGCGGACAGCGGCTTGGCCACTTTTCAGCGCTACGCGAAGATGATCAAGGAAAAAAACAAGGCGGCCGTCGTCAGCTGGAGTTCGCAAACTGCGTCCCGGTACATGACCGATGCGGGCCTGATCCGCACGCTGGACAAGCAACAGCCAGCCGATCACTGGTTTTTCAGCATGCTCGACGAAAACAAACAGCACACGATCAATCTGGACCGCGATCCAGCCTCGGGCAGCTTCATGCTGTTCCTGAATGCGCGGGGCCAGACGGCCGGTGGCAAGGCCGTCATTGCAGGCATGGGCTTGAGCGTCGATGCCATGGCCGAGACCATCCGCAGCTACAAGGTCGGCCAGACCGGCCATGTCTACCTGGTGCGTGCCGATGGCAGCCTGCTGATCCACCGCGACCCAGCCTTGGCCGACGGCAAGCATCAGGTGAGGGACTTGCCCGGCTTCAATGAAGCACTGAGCAAGACTCTGCTGACAGGCAACAAATACACGTATGCCAGCTATGCGGCGCCCAGCGGCAAGCAGCTTGTGGCCGCCTCATTCGTGCCGGAATTGAATTTGTACGTGATGGCCGAAGTGCCGGAAGCGGAAGTGCTGGGCAATGTCACGCGCTCGGCCCTGCTTGCCGCCCTGATCGCCGGACTGGTCGGTGGCGGCATCGCCCTGCTCATCATTTATGTCATCAGCCGCGCCATCGCCGCCCCCGTCGCACGGGCGGCCGACATGCTCAGCGAGATTGCCAGCGGGAACGGCGACCTGAGCCGCCGCATGCCCGTCGAATCGGAAGACGAGGTCGGTGCGCTGGCCGCCGCCTTCAACCGTTTCGTCGCGTCGCTGAACGTGACGATACGCGAAGTTCGCGACAGTACCGAGGCTATTGCCAGCGCATCGAGCCAGATCGCATCGGGCAACCTGGACCTGTCGGCCCGCACAGAAGCCCAGGCATCGAGCCTGGAAGAAACGGCGGCGGCCATGGAAGAACTGACGTCGACCGTGAAACAGAACGCGGACAACGCGCACCAGGCGAATCAGCTGGTGGTGTCGGCCTCGAGCCACGCCGTCAAGGGTGGCGATGTGGTCGGTCAAGTAGTGCAGACGATGAGCGAGATTACGGAAAGTTCGCGCAAGATCGCGGACATTATCGGCGTGATCGACGGCATTGCCTTTCAAACCAATATTCTCGCCCTGAACGCGGCGGTCGAGGCGGCCCGCGCGGGAGAGCAGGGCCGCGGCTTTGCCGTGGTAGCCACAGAAGTACGCAACCTGGCACAACGGTCAAGCCAGGCGGCCAAGGAAATCAAGGACTTGATCGTCGACTCGGGCAGCAAGGTGGAAGCCGGCAGCAAGCTGGTCGACTCGGCCGGCGCCACCATGCAGGACATCGTCGTCTCTGTTCAAAGAGTCGCCGACCTGATGGGAGAAATCGCCTCAGCCAGCCAGGAGCAGAGCCAGGGCATCGCGCAAGTCAATGCCACGGTCACGCAGATGGATGACGCAACCCAGCAAAATGCGGCACTCGTGGAAGAAGCGGCGGCCGCCGCGCAATCCTTGCAGGATCAGGCCGGCAAACTGGCGCTGGTGGTCAGCGTATTCACACTGGACGAGTCAGGCCACGCGGCCGCACCGCGCCCGGCGCCAGCGGCCCCTGGCAAGCCAGCCCGGCCCATGGTCAGGCTTGCGGCCAAACCTGCGGCGCCGGCCAAGCCCGCCCCTGCCCCCAGTCGCAAGGCAGCGGCCGGCACTGAGTGGGAAGAATTCTAAGGCAATTAAATGGCAGGCGACTTGACGCTGGCCGCTTGCTTGAAGAAATCATAAATGCCGCTCTCGCTCATGCGGCGCGCGTTCGCCAGTTCGCCGCCCTTGGTGGCGTACAGCACCTGGTTGTTGTCGCTCGATACGAGCACGGCGGCCGGAATGCCTTTCTTGAGCGGATTGCCATAGGCTTGCGCCACATCCAGGTTATGGTCGAAGTTACCCACGTCAACCTTGACGACCTTGAACTGCTGTTGCATCAACTGGGCGTTCTTGCCTTCCTTCAATGCCTTGTCGAGCGCTCGGCAATCTTCGCACCAGTTGGCGCCAAAGATCAGCAAGACAGGCACGTGCGCCGCCTTGGCCTCGGCCAGCGCGCGGGCCACGTCGGCCTTGGCGTCGGCCGCCGCGTTATAGGGCAGATGCGGCGTGGCGACCGGGTTGGCTGGCGTTGGGGCGGCGGCAATGGCGGTACCGGCAAGCAGCAGGCTGGCAAAGAGAAGGGAAACGAAACGGGAAAGGCGCATGCGGGGCTCCTGAATAAAATCGTGAAGCCAGCTGAACAGCTGCCAGCGGGCGTGATTGGCTAGAATATGCCTGCTTGTAGGAAATATCCACCATTTAATTGCACTGTGCTTATGCGGAAAACATATAAGCACGTATCAGAGCACCACCCAGGAGAAGCCGCTTGAGCATGCCAGATACCCTGCCCCCAACGCTGTCCGGCGCCGCGCGCATGCTGCGCAGCGGCTATCCCGGCGGCATGCCAGACACGGCGTATTTCGCCGTGCTGGCCCTGCTGTATGAACACTTTTCCGACCGTAACCTGGCCGAGCTGATGGCCGCCGTCACGGGCAAAGATGCGGCGACGGTCCTCAATGACATCTATGCCTGCGCCAGCAGCAAGCCGGCGCCGTCCACCATCGCAGCCGCCAGGGCGCTGCTGGCGCGGCACGGCTTGCAGGCCGTCTGCGCCGGGGATTAATGCCCGCAGGCAGCGAAATGGAACGCATGGGATAATATCGGGCTCACACAGAGCAACGCGGCCCGAACGCGCCCTCCCCATGACGACTTCTTTCCTGGCACGCTGGCTGCCGCAACCAAACAACGGCAGCCGCCGCGAACAATTGCGCGCCTGCGCGGGCGCCATCTGCGGCCTGTTGCTCACTGGACTCATCTGCCATTTCCTGCTGGCCCCCGACAGCGCCAGTGTCTACCTGATCGCGCCCATGGGCGCCTCGGCCGTGCTGCTGTTCTGCCTGCCGGCCAGCCCGCTGGCGCAACCGTGGTCCGTAGTCGGCGGCAACGTCGTCTCCGGCCTGGTCGGCATGGCTTGCGTCAAATGGCTGGGATCTGGCGTGGGCGTGGCGGCCCTGGCCGCCTGCCTGGCGATCGGCGCCATGTTTGCCCTGCGCTGTCTGCATCCGCCGGGCGGGGCCGTGGCGCTCACCACGGTGGTCGGGGGCGCCAGCGTGCATGCGGCCGGCTTTGAATTCGTCTTCATCACCGTGCTGTTCAATTCCGCCGTGCTGGTAGCTTGCGCCGTGCTGTACAACAACCTGACGGGGCGCCGTTACCCGCACGTCCAGCAACTGGTGGCACCGCATCCGCACGCCACCCGGGATGACGTGCCCAGCAACCGCCTGGGCTTTTCGCCGGACGACCTCGATGCCGTCTTGCGCCAGCACAGCGAAGTGCTCGACATCAGCCGCGACGATTTGCAGGCGATCTTCCTGCAAACGGAAATGCGTGCCTACCAGCGCCGCTTCGGCGTCGTCACCTGTGCCGACATCATGTCGAAGGATGTGCTCAGCGTGGAGTTCGGCACGCCGCTCGATGTTGCCTGGCGCACCATGCGCGAGCACGATGTAGGCGCCCTGCCCGTTGTCAACCGGGCGCGCCGCGTCATCGGCATCATCACGCAGACGGATTTCCTGCACCATGGCGGCCTCGACGATTATCAGGGCATGCGCCAGCGCCTGCGCGGCTTGCTGCAGCGCAGCGGCCTGTCCCACAGCGACAAGCCGGAGGTGGTGGGACAGCTGATGACGGCGTCGCCGCATACGGCCCGCCTGGGCACGCCCATCATCGACCTGGTGCCCCTGATGGCCGACGCCGGCTATCACCACATTCCCGTCCTCGACGATGAACAGCGCCTGGCCGGCATCATCAGCCAGTCCGACCTGATGGCGGCCCTGTACGAAAGCCGCTTTGCCGAGGCCGCCGCATGACGCCCTTCCAGGCACTGCTGAGCGGCCCCGAGGGCGGCCCGGCGGGCATGCCCGTCAGCGCGCACTTCTTCGGCAGCCAGTTGGCCATCGACGCGCCCGGCCACGGTATCGAAGTAGCCCAGCTGGTCGTCAGCGTGGGCGGTGTCGACGGGCCGGAACTGTTCCTGAACTGGCTCGACGGCCAAGGCCGGCAAGCGTCGCTCAAGCCGCTGACAGCGGACGACATCGCCATCGTATTAAAAGAAGCACCGGCGGCGCTGCAGCCGCAATTGCAGCGCCTGTGGGGCGAACGCCAGCGCAACCGGCGGCAAGTGTCGGGCTGGCTGGCCGGTTTGACGGGCGCGGCCATCGTCGCGGCGGCCCTGCTGTGGTGGCAAGGTGGCAACGCCATCGGCGCGCTGGCGGGACTGATACCGTTGTCGACAGAGAAGCAGCTGGGCGAACTTGCCCTGGCGCAAGTGCGCGCGCAAGGCGGCATCGCCGAAAATGGTGCGGCGCAGCAGACGGTGCAGGACATCGGCGGCAAGCTAACGGCCGGTTCGCGCTACCAGTACCGCTGGCTGGTCAAGCAGGACGACACGGTCAACGCGTTTGCCATGCCGGGCGGCATCATCGTCGTGCATACGGGCTTGCTGCGCCAGGCGGGGGATCCGGGCGAACTGGCTGGCGTGCTCGCGCATGAAGTGCAGCACGTGGAGCAGCGCCATTCGCTGCGGCAAATGATCAGCAGCCTGGGCTGGGGCGCCCTGGTGGGCCTGACCATCGGCGATATCAGCGCCGTGGCCGCCATGCTGGCGCACCAGGCCGGTACCCTGTATTTCAGCCGCGACATGGAAGAGGAGGCGGATCGTCTGGGTTTGCTTGCCTTGCAGCGCGCGCAAATCCGTCCCGACGGCATGCTGCGCTTTTTCCAGAAGCTCGATGACAAGGAGCAGGCCAAGGTGCCCGGATGGATTTCCTCGCACCCGCAAACGGCGGCACGCGCGCAACAGCTCCGCAGCCTGATCGCCGCCACGCCCTGCCCCGTCTGCCTGCCCTTGACCAGCAGCCACTGGCACGCCATGAAAGCGGCCCTGCCGCCTACGGCAAAATAGCAACGTTTCTCCCGCACAATTTATCCAAACGCACCGGGCAATGGCGTATGCTTACGCCCCGGCTGCTCCTTCGCGACCGGCCACCCCGACCCACAACGCCTCCGTTCATTCCCTCCTTACAAAGGACATCGCGCATGAAGCATCGTTTTGCCGCCGGCACCCTCGGCACCCTGGCCATTTCCCTGTTGCTCGCCCATGCGCCCATGGCGCAAGCGGCCCAGCCTGCTGCCCAGGCGGCCGCTGCACCAGCCGTCAGTGCGCCCAAGGCGAAGCAGCAGCTGCAAGTGCTGGCCGACCAGTACTACGATGCGCTGGCCCGTTTCGAGCCGATCAATGCCACCGAGAGCGGCGACAACCGTTTTGACGACCAGATCGGTTCAGCCATCGTGCCCGCCGCGCGCGCCAAACAATTTGCGCTGTACCGCCAGTACCAAAAGACCCTGCGCAGCATCGCCCGCGCGCAGCTGTCGCACCAGGACCAGATCAACTACGATATCCTCGACTATGAACTGGCGACGGCGCTGAGCTTCGAGCGCTTCCCGGAATACCTGCTGCCTTTGAACCAGATGGACAGCATGCCCGTCACCCTGGCCAATTATGCGGGCGGCGAAGCATCGCAGCCTTTGACCACTGTCAAGGAGTATGACGCTTACCTGAGCCGTATCAGCCAGTTGCCGGGCTGGATAGACCAGGCCATCGCCAACATGCAAGTCGGCATGCAAAAGGGCATCGTGCTGCCGAAGGCGCTGACGGAATCGGCCCTGCCGCAATTCAAGAAGCTCGTCAGCGCCACTCCGCAGGACAGCGTGTATTACACGCCCATAAAAAACTTGCCCGCCGGCTTTTCGGCGGCCGACAAGGCACGCCTGACGCAAACCTACACCGCCATCATCGCGACCAAGCTGATGCCGGCCCTGCAGCGCCTGGCCACCTTCATGGAACGCGATTACCTGCTGGCCAGCCGCACGAGCAGCGGCTGGAGCGCCCTGCCCGATGGCGCCGCCTGGTACCAGGCGCGCGTGGCCGGCAGCACCACCACGGACTTGAAGCCGGAGCAGATCCATGCCATCGGCTTGCGCGAAGTGGCGCGCATCCAGGAACAATATGCGATCGTCGGCCCGAAGATGGGCTACAACGGCCCGGCCGCCGGCTTGCCCGTTTGGGTGTCGCAGCAGGAGAAATTCCGCCCGTTCAAGACGGAACAGGAAGTGCTCGACGTCTACCGCAAGCTGAACGTGCTGCTCGACAGCAAATTGCCCGCCCTGTTCACCCTGGTGCCGAAAGCGCCGCTGGACTTGCGCCTGGAACCTGAACTGAGCCGCGACACGGCCGCCGACCACTACACGGCACCGGCCGCCGACGGTTCGCGCCCTGGCGTATTCTGGTCCGTCGTCACGGATCCGAAACTGTATGGCGATACGGGCATGACCACCCTGTTCCTGCACGAAGGCAAGCCGGGCCACCATTTCCACCTAGCGCTGGTGCAAGAGATGGCTTTGCCAAACTTCCGCCGTTTCGGCGGCAACAATGCCTTCACGGAAGGCTGGGCCCTGTATGCGGAAACGCTGGGCAAGGAAATGGGCCTGTTCGACGATCCGGCCCAGTATTTCGGCCATTTGAACGACGAGATGCTGCGCGCCGTGCGCCTGGTGGTCGACACGGGCTTGCACACCAAGGGCTGGACGCGCGAGCAGACCATCAAGTACATGCGCGACACTCTCGGCTATGACGCCGTGGCGAAAAGCGAAACGGAACGCTACATGGCGTGGCCAGGCCAGGCCCTGGGCTACAAGATCGGCTCGCTGAAAATCGTCGAACTGCGCCAGCGCGCCCAGCAGGCGTTGGGCGACAAGTTCAGCTTGCCGAAATTCCACGAAGTGGTACTCGGCGACGGCACCCTGCCCCTGAAACTGCTGGAAGCCAAGGTCGATCGCTGGATCGCGCAGCAGAAGTAAACGGCGGCGCCTGAAAACAAAACGGCAGCTCCTGAACGGGCTGCCGTTTTTTTGCCGCTGGCGTTGCCGGCTACACCAGCAGCGCCGCGCTCATCGACCGCACTTCCTCAGCCGATTCGGCCAGGATGCTTTGCAAGGTCTCGTTATCGATAATGAAATCGATGACGGAATCGGAGGGCGTGAGCATTTCCACGTATGTCGCCTGCAACGGCGACGGTACGGGCGACAATTGCTTGGCCAACAACAAGGTATCGAGCAGGGAATCGGGCGGGATGGACAGCAAGCCATCGCGCAAGCCTTCGATGGCTTCGCTGACGGCTTGCGGAATCAGCAGCTTCTTCATGACTTCGCGCGAAATGATTTCCTCGGCCGATTCCATCCAGTGATCGGCATCGTCATCGAGCAAGCCGGGAAACTCATCGGCGCGCGACAAAAGATAAAAACCACCCACCTCATGCACGATACCGGCGAACAGCGCCGTATCGGCATCGATGTGCGTCACGCGGCGGGCCAGCACGTGCGCCAGCGCCGCCACGTGGGCAGTGTGCTCCCACAGCTGCGTCGCCTTCTGGCGCAGGATGGGATCGATGATCTTGCTGCCGAACTGGCGCACCACCATGGCCGCCACCAGCGCGTACAGGTTACGGTAACCCATGCGCATGACGGCCGCGCGCACGCTGGTCACGGGCGCCGCATCGCCGCGGCTGTACACGGCCGAATTGGCCAAGGCCACGGTGCGCGCCGCCAGCAGGGGCTCGGCCAGTACCAGTTTGATCGCGTGGTCGATATGGCAGTCTGGCTCCGCCAATGCCAATTGCAATTGCAACGCGGAATTAACACTCGTGGGGAAGCTTAATTCTCCCCGCACTGCCTGGGAAACAATTAAACCGAAAGCCTGCAGTTTATTCATCATACGATCAATCCGCCTCAGATATTTTTCTAGCCATCAATTTCATGTATCTGAAATCGAATGCCAGACCCGGCCTTTAGAATATAGATGGCATGCCATTCGCCTGCATTGAAGAATCTGGCAATGCCAGCGCATGCAATAGCGATTCATCACCGATGACAAACAACTTCGGCTGCTGTAATACCTGCAGCAGAAATGGCTGGCCTTCCCGCAACCGCCGGCGATAATCGGCCAGCGTATAGAGATTGGGATTGATTTTACGCCTTAAGGTTCGCTCGGCCGGGGCCAATCCCGTTAACAGGTCGCCATAGTTGGCTTCTTCGCCCACCAGCAACAAATCGATGGCGCTGCCAGGCAGGTCCTGTCCCTTCGCCGTGGCGCCCGACACGAATGCCAGGTGCAACTGGGCGCGCAAGGGCGCCAGGGTGCCACTGAGGACGCCGACGATGCCAAAGGTTTTCTGCACCAGTCCGCTCAACTCCGGATACACGAGGCTTTCCTTGTTGGGCCAGAAGCGCCGCACATTGCCGATCCGCTCCGACGTGATCAGGCCGGACTCATGCAGCCGGCGCAGTTCCCGCTGCGCCGACGCGCTGCCCAGCCCCGTCAAGCGCATGATCTCGTTCAAGTGAAAGCCTTCATTCACGCGGACAAAGAGCAAGCCCAGCAGTTTCTGCTGGGCGGGAGTAAACAGGGCTTGGGCTATCATGCGCCAGATCTTAGCATGAATAAACTGATAATTAGCGTTGTACGTCCATGGCGGGTATTTGCGCAACACGTGTGCGGCCGCGGACCCGTGCGGGCCATGCCGGCTGTAGCCGGCATGGCAGGACAGGCCACGGCACGATTCGCAATGGTGCCGATGAGGGAGGTCAATGTGAGTGCTTACTACAAGGTGGACAAGGCAACAGTAAAATATGCGGGAAAGAATGAATGTATTTGAATATATTCGACAATAACGGTATCCAGATGCCCGATGGATTAACTATATATACCTTGATTCATTTTAATTTTTTCCTGCAAACCGATCATAATCAAATCAAGTCCCGCATTAAAACGATCGTCGATTTCCGCATTAAAAATGGCATCCATAGAAGCGAGCACGTGTGGATAACGGTCGGCCGCCATGGCGGCAAAATCGGCACGCCGGTTCGATAAGGCATTCATGGCAGCGCTTCCCGGTCCCGTGCCTTGCGCTTCCATGACAAAACCGAGCACATAATATAGCAGCGTAAATGCGCTCCAGCTGGCCAGTTTCTCCGATGCCCCAGCTGCACGCATGGGGCCGATTAAAGCTTCGGCGACGCGAAACACGTTTTCCGATATCACATAGGTGCCGCCAAAGACGCGCACGCCATCGCGGCGGGCGGATAAAGCCGCGCGCATTTGCGCCGCCACCTGGCGCAGCCGCGATTCCCAGCCAGCATCCCCATCGACGTTCCTTGCCACGTCTTCGATCAGCACGTCGGCCATGCCATCGAGCAAAGCCTGCTTGTTCGCAAAATGCCAGTACAACGAAGCGGCCTTGATGCTCATCGCGTCGGCCAGGCGACGCATGGTCAAGCCCTCGATACCCACTTCGTCCAGCAGCTCGAGCGCCCTGGCCACCACGGCGTCGCGTTGAATTTTCATTTCTTTTTCCTTGAAACTCTAACGCCGTTAGTTTACCATTTTACACAGACTAACAACGTTAGATTGAGAGTGACATGCACAATAGCGATATCGAAGTCATCATCGTGGGAGCCGGCCCCGTCGGCCTGACCCTGGCCTGCGAATTGCGCCTGGCCGGCATCCGCGTGGCCGTCCTGGAGCGGCGGCCGCAACGCAGCGCGCATTCGCGCGCGCTGACCATCCATGGACGCACCTTGGAAATGCTGGGCTTGCGGGGTCTGGACCGGCGCTTTGTCGCGCTGGGCACGTCCTTTTCCAGCGGCCATTATGCGGGCCTCGATACCCGGCTCGACTTTTCCGGCTTCGACACGCCCCATCCCTACACCTTGTTCCTGCCACAAAGCACGACGGAGCGCCTGCTGGAAGAGCAATTGCTGGAAGATGGCGTGGCGATTGTTCGCGGCGCGCTCGTTGAGCAGACACAGCAGGATGCTGATGGCGTCACGGTGGCCGGCACGCTCGACGGCGCCCCGTTTTGCCTGCGTGCCCGTTACCTGGTCGGCGCCGATGGCGGTCGCAGCCTCGTGCGCCAGCAGGCGGGCATCGCCTTCGACGGCGTCGCGGCCACCTGCAGCATGCTCATGGGCGATGTACAGCTGCGTCATCCGCCCGCCTCACCCATGCTGTCTCTGACGAACGCAGCGGGCAGCCTGATGATCGTGCCGCTGGGGCATGGCCGCCACCGCGTCATCGCCATGAATGCGCGCCATCCCCAAGCCGTGGCAGCGGAACCGGCCACCATGGAGGAATTGTCGCAGGCCAGCACGGCCATCGCGGACTACGATTTCGGCCTGCATGACGCCAGTTGGTTGTCGCGCTTCAGCGACGAAACACGGCTGGCGCGGCGCTACCGCCAGGGCCGCGTCTTCCTGGCCGGCGATGCCGCCCACATCCACATGCCGGCTGGTGGCCAGGGCATGAACGTGGGTATGCAGGACGCGATGAACCTGGGCTGGAAGCTGGCAGGCGTACTCAAGGGCTATGCACCGGACAGCCTGCTCGACAGCTACCATGCGGAGCGCCATCCCGTTGGCGTGTCCTTGCAGCACAATACGCTCGCGCAAACAGCCATGCTGACGCGTTTTGACGAACGCACCCTGGCCCTGCGCGCCAGCATCAGCGACATGCTGGCGCAGCCGGACGTGAACCGTTCGCTGGCCAGCGAGTTGTCCGGCTTTGGCGTGCGCTATCCCGTCCCGCTGGCCTCTGACGCCAGCACCGGCAACGCAGACTGGAGCGGCCAGCGCGTGCCCGACTGGCTGCTGCGCCTGGCCGACGGCACGGCCGTCGGTATCCATGAACTGCTGCACGCAGGAAAATGGCTGCAGCTGGCCGTTGGCGATGTCGCCCACGCGGCACAGCCGTATCGTTTCGATGTGGCCTGGCTTACTTCGTTGACGATCAAACCCGGCTGCCCGCAACTGGCCGGCATCAAAAGCCTGCTGATCCGGCCCGACGGTTACGCGGACCACGCGGTCTGATTGACTTATCTCAAGACAAAAAAAAACGGCACCCGAAGGTGCCGTTTTTGTCAGCTGGCAGCGTAGATTACGCTTCGTCGCCGTGGTGTTGCTGGGTCTCGATATCCTGCAGCGCTTCGGCAGCTTCGCCGGCCATCGAGGCTTTCTCGGCCAGCAGCAGTGCTTGACGCTCTTCCACTTCCCACGCTTCTTTCTCTTTGCGTGCACGGTGGAAGGCCAGGCCCGTACCGCCAGGGATCAGGCGGCCGACGATGACGTTCTCTTTCAGGCCGCGCAGACCATCGCGCTTGCCCATGATCGCCGCTTCGGTCAGCACGCGGGTGGTTTCCTGGAACGATGCGGCCGAGATGAACGAATCGGTCGACAGCGATGCCTTGGTAATACCCAGCAAGACGTTCTCGTAGGTCGCAGGAATCTTGTTCTCCGACGTTACGCGATCGTTCTCGTCCAGCAGTTCCGAACGCTCTACCTGCTCGCCAACGATGTAGTTGGTGTCGCCGGCATTGACGATCTGCACGCGGCGCAGCATCTGACGCACGATGACTTCGATGTGCTTGTCATTGATCTTCACGCCTTGCAGACGGTACACGTCCTGCACTTCGTCAACGATGTAGCGGGCCAGCGCTTCGATACCCAGCAGGCGCAGGATGTCTTGCGGATCGGCCGGGCCGTCCACGATCATCTCGCCCTTGTTCACGACTTGGCCGTCATGCACCAGCACTTGTTTGTCCTTGGTGATCAAGAACTCATGCTTGTTGCCGTCCATGTCCGTGATTTCCAGACGCTGCTTGCCCTTGGTTTCTTTACCGAACGCAACCGTACCCGTGACTTCCGCCAGCATACCGGCATCTTTCGGCGAGCGCGCCTCGAACAGTTCAGCAACGCGTGGCAGACCACCGGTAATATCGCGCGTTTTTTGCGATTCGGTCGGGATACGTGCCAGCACTTCACCCACCGATACCTGTTGACCGTCCTTGACCATGATCAACGCGCCGACCTGGAAACCGATCGCCACCGAGTGTTCGGTGCCGGCGATCTTGACTTCTTCGTTCGCGTCGTTGATCAGCTTGACTTGCGGACGCAGGGTCTTGGTCAGCGAACCGCGACGTTTCGCATCGATCGCCACCAAGGTGGACAGACCAGTCACTTCGTCGACCTGACGGGCCACGGTGACGCCTTCTTCGACGTTCTCGAAACGCACTTGACCGGCGTATTCGGTAATGATCGGACGGGTCAGCGGATCCCACGTTGCCAGGGCCGTACCGGCCTTGATGACCATGCCGTCCTTGACGATCAGGGTCGCGCCGTACGGTACTTTATGACGCTCACGCTCACGGCCATGGTCGTCGGTGATCAGCACTTCGCCGGAACGGGAAATGACGATTTGCGCGCCCTTGCCGTTCGTCACGTAACGCATGGTTGCCGTGAAGCGGATGGTACCGTTCGACTTGGCTTCCACCGACGATGCCACTGCCGCACGCGATGCCGCACCACCAATGTGGAACGTACGCATGGTCAGCTGGGTACCCGGTTCACCAATCGACTGCGCTGCCACCACACCGACGGCTTCGCCCGCGTTGACCAGCATGCCGCGGCCCAGGTCGCGGCCATAGCACTTGGCGCACAGGCCGAAGCGCGTGTCGCAAGTCAGTGGCGTGCGGACCTTGACTTCATCGATGGACAGACGCTCGATCTCTTCGACCATGTCTTCATCCATCAGGGTGCCGGCGTCATACAGGGTTTCCTGGGTTTCAGGGTTGACGACGTCATGCACCACGACGCGGCCGAGGATACGGTCGCGCAACGGTTCGATGACTTCACCACCTTCGACCAGGGCCTTCATGACGGTACCGTTCATGGTGCCGCAATCGTCCTCGATCACCACCAAGTCTTGCGTCACGTCGACCAGACGACGCGTCAGGTAACCGGAGTTCGCCGTTTTCAGCGCCGTATCGGCCAGACCTTTACGCGCACCGTGGGTCGAAATGAAGTACTGCAACACGTTCAGACCTTCGCGGAAGTTCGCGGTAATCGGCGTTTCGATAATCGAACCATCCGGTTTCGCCATCAGACCACGCATACCGGCCAACTGGCGAATCTGGGCTGCGGAACCGCGCGCGCCGGAGTCGGCCATCATGTAAATGGCGTTGAACGATTCTTGCGTCGACTGGGTGCCGTCGCGGCGCACTACGTCTTCGACTTTCAGCTGGTCCATCATGGCCTTGCCGACTTCATCCGAGGTCTTGCCCCAGATATCGACGACCTTGTTGTAACGCTCGCCGGCGGTCACGAGACCCGAGGCGTATTGCTGTTCGATCTGCTTGACTTCCGATTCGGCCGTCGCGATCAGGGTGACTTTTTGCGGCGGTACCAGCATGTCGTCGACACAGATCGAGATACCGGCGCGTGTCGCCAGGCGGAAACCCGATTGCATCAGTTTGTCTGCAAACACCACGGTGGCGCGCAGGCCGCACTTGCGGAACGACGTGTTGATCAGCTTGGAAATTTCTTTCTTTTTCAGCGCGCGGTTCAGGACGGAGAACGGCAGGCCTTTCGGCAGAATTTCCGACAGGATCGCACGGCCGATCGTCGTTTCGTAACGCGTTACCGTTTTCTCGAATTCGCCCGTTTCGGCGTTTTTCGGGTATTCGGTAATACGCACGGTGACGCGGGTCGTCAGTTCGACTTCCTTGTTATCGTAGGCGCGGATCACTTCCGACACGTCAGGGAACATCATCCCTTCGTTCTTCGCATTGATCGCTTCGCGGGTCGCGTAGTACAGACCCAGCACGATATCCTGGGAAGGCACGATCGATGGTTCGCCGTTCGATGGGAACAGGATGTTGTTCGATGCCAGCATCAGGGTGCGTGCTTCCATCTGCGCTTCGATCGACAGAGGAACGTGGACCGCCATTTGGTCACCGTCAAAGTCGGCGTTGAATGCGGCGCAGACGAGCGGGTGCAATTGGATGGCCTTGCCTTCAATCAGGACTGGCTCGAATGCCTGGATACCCAGGCGGTGCAGCGTAGGTGCGCGGTTCAACATGATCGGATGTTCACGGATCACGTCTTCCAGGATGTCCCACACGACCGGTTCCTGGATCTCGACCAGCTTTTTGGCGGCCTTGATCGTGGTAGCCAGACCCATCAGTTCCAGTTTATTGAAAATGAATGGTTTGAACAGTTCCAGCGCCATCAGTTTCGGCAAGCCGCACTGATGCAGTTTCAATTGCGGGCCCACGACGATGACCGAACGACCGGAGTAATCGACGCGTTTGCCCAGCAAGTTTTGACGGAAACGGCCGCCCTTGCCCTTGATCATCTCTGCCAAGGACTTCAGCGGACGCTTGTTGGCGCCGGTCATCGCTTTGCCGCGACGGCCGTTGTCCAGCAGCGAATCGACCGCTTCTTGCAGCATGCGCTTTTCGTTGCGCGTGATGATCTCTGGAGCGCGCAGCTCCATCAGGCGTTTCAGACGGTTGTTACGGTTGATGACGCGGCGATACAGATCGTTCAGATCCGAGGTCGCGAAACGGCCACCGTCCAGCGGTACCAGCGGACGCAGTTCCGGCGGCAGCACCGGCAGCACTTCCATGATCATCCAGTCAGGCTTGATGCCCGAACGCTGGAACGCTTCCAGCACTTTCAGGCGCTTCGCGTATTTCTTGATCTTGGCTTCGGATTTCGATTCCTTCAGTTCCACGCGCAGAGTTTCGGCATCGCGGTGGATGTCGATCGAGCGCAGCAGTTCACGGATACCTTCGGCGCCCATGAAGGCGGTGAAGTCGTCGCCGTACTCTTCGTACTTGGCGGCGTAGTCGTCTTCCGACATGATCTGACACTTCTTCAGCGGGGTCATGCCTGGATCGGTCACGACGTATGCTTCAAAGTACAGCACGCGTTCGATGTCCCGCAGGGTCATGTCCAGGACCATGCCCAGACGCGACGGCAGCGACTTCAGGAACCAGATGTGCGCGGTAGGCGAAGCCAGTTCGATGTGGCCCATGCGCTCGCGGCGCACCTTGGCCAGCGTGACTTCGACGCCGCACTTTTCGCAGATCACGCCGCGGTGTTTCAGGCGCTTGTACTTGCCGCACAGGCATTCGTAATCCTTGATCGGGCCAAAGATCTTGGCGCAGAACAGGCCGTCGCGCTCAGGCTTGAAGGTACGGTAGTTGATGGTTTCCGGCTTCTTGACTTCGCCGTAGGACCACGAACGGATTTTCTCAGGCGAAGCGAGACCGATCTTGATTGCATCGAAGGTCTCGTTGGTCTGTACTTGCTTGAATAGATCGAGCAGTGCTTTCATGTATCACTCCAGAGGTGATTAAATTTCTATATTCCTGAGACTACATTGCCCGGCGTGGTTTCCCAGCCGGGCTTTGTGTTTCCCAAACCAAATGACAGGGTGCTGTCGTTTAGTTGCGTTCGAGGTCGATATCGATACCCAGCGAACGGATTTCCTTGACCAGCACGTTGAACGATTCCGGCATGCCGGCATCGATCACGTGGTCGCCCTTGACGAGGTTCTCGTACACTTTGGTACGGCCATTCACGTCATCGGACTTGACGGTCAACATCTCTTGCAAGACATACGACGCGCCATACGCTTCCAGTGCCCAGACTTCCATCTCACCGAAACGCTGACCACCGAACTGGGCTTTACCGCCCAGTGGCTGTTGCGTCACCAGCGAGTAAGGACCGGTCGAACGCGCATGCATCTTGTCATCGACCAAGTGATGCAGTTTCAGCATGTGCATGACGCCGACAGTAACCTTGCGCTCGAACGCTTCACCGGTGCGACCGTCATACATGGTCACCTGGTTTTTCGACGCGGTCATGCCCAGGTTCTTGGCGATGTCGTCCGGATACGCCAGGTCCAGCATGCGGCGGATCTCTTCTTCATTCGCGCCATCGAACACTGGCGTGGCGAACGGAACACCTTTTTTCAGGTTTTCCGCCAGCTTCATGATTTCTTCGTCGTCGAAGTTGTCCAGCTCTTCCGCGCGGCCGTTGTCGTTGTAGATCGTCGTCAGGTACTTGCGCACTTGTTCGACCTTGGTTTGCGCCTTCAACATTTCGCCGATGCGGATACCCAGACCCTTGGCAGCCCAGCCCAAGTGCGTCTCGAGAATCTGACCAACGTTCATCCGCGAAGGAACGCCCAGCGGGTTCAGCACAACGTCGGCTGGCGTGCCGTCGGCCATGTATGGCATGTCTTCCACAGGAACAATACGGGAAACCACACCCTTGTTACCGTGGCGACCTGCCATCTTGTCGCCCGACTGCAGGCGGCGTTTCACGGCCAGGTAGACCTTGACCATTTTTTGCACGCCTGGTTGCAGCTCATCGCCTTGCGTCAGTTTCTTGCGCTTCTCTTCGAAGGCCAGGTCGAACTGGTGACGCTTCTCGTTGATCGATTCCTTGATCGCTTCCAGCGCTACCGCGGCATCGTCGTCCGCAGGGCGGATGTCGAACCAGTGGTATTTGTCCAGATCGGCCAGGTATTCCTTGGTGATCTTGGCGCCTTTGGCCAGCTTTTTCGGGCCGCCGTTGACGACTTTGCCGATCAGCATTTTTTCCAGACGCTGGAAGGCATCGCCTTCCACGATACGCATCTGGTCGTTCAAGTCCAGACGGAAGCGTTTCAGTTCGTCATCGATAATTTGCTGGGCACGCTTGTCGCGCACGATGCCTTCACGGGTGAAGACTTGCACGTCGATCACGGTACCGATCATGCCCGAAGGCACGCGCAGCGAGGTGTCTTTCACGTCCGACGCTTTTTCGCCGAAGATCGCGCGCAGCAGCTTCTCTTCCGGGGTCAGCTGGGTTTCGCCTTTTGGCGTCACTTTACCGACCAGGGTGTCGCCTGCTTGCACTTCCGCGCCGATGTAGACGATACCGGACTCATCCAGACGTGCCAGCTGATTTTCAGCCAGGTTCGAGATGTCGCGCGTAATTTCTTCCGCGCCCAGTTTCGTGTCACGGGCCACCACCGACAACTCTTCGATGTGAATCGAGGTGTAGCGGTCGTCCTTGACGACGTTTTCCGAGATCAGGATCGAATCTTCGAAGTTCAGACCATTCCATGGCATGAAGGCCACGGTCATGTTCTGGCCCAGCGCCAATTCACCCAGGTCGGTCGATGCGCCGTCGGCGATCACGTCGCGCTTGGCGACGCGGTCGCCCACTTGCACGATAGGACGCTGATTGATGTTGGTGTTCTGGTTCGAACGGGTGTACTTGATCAGGTTGTAGATGTCGACGCCCACTTCACCAGCTTGCGCTTCGTCATCGTTGACGCGAATCACGACACGGCCCGCATCGATGTAATCGACGATACCGCCACGCAGGGCTTGCACAGTGGTGCCCGAGTCGACCGCAACGGTGCGTTCGATACCGGTACCGACCAGCGCTTTTTCCGGACGCAAGCAAGGCACAGCCTGGCGTTGCATGTTGGCGCCCATCAATGCACGGTTCGCATCATCGTGTTCGAGGAACGGAATCAGCGAGGCAGCGACGGAAACGATCTGGCCCGGCGCCACGTCCATGTACTGGATGCGCTCTGGGGATACCAGGATGGTTTCGCCGGCTTCACGGGCCGAGACCAGTTCATCGGACAGCATGCCTTCGTCGTTGATGGTCGCATTCGCCTGGGCGATGATGTAGCGGCCTTCTTCGATGGCGGACAGGTAGTCGATCTGATCGGTAATCTTGGAGCCTTCGACCTTGCGGTACGGGGTTTCCAGGAAGCCGTATTCATTCAGGCGGGCGTACAGAGCCAGCGAGTTGATCAGACCAATGTTCGGACCTTCCGGTGTCTCGATCGGGCAGACGCGGCCGTAGTGGGTCGGATGCACGTCGCGCACTTCAAAGCCGGCGCGTTCGCGTGTCAGACCGCCGGGTCCCAGAGCCGATACGCGGCGCTTGTGGGTAATTTCCGACAGAGGATTGGTTTGGTCCATGAACTGCGACAGCTGGGACGAACCGAAGAACTCGCGAATCGCGGCCGAAATCGGCTTCGAGTTGATCAGGTCATGCGGCATCAGGTTGTCCGCTTCTGCTTGGCCGAGGCGTTCCTTGACGGCGCGCTCAACACGCACCAGGCCGGCGCGGAATTGATTCTCGGCCAGTTCGCCCACGCAACGTACGCGACGGTTACCCAGGTGATCGATATCGTCGACTTCGCCGCGGCCATTGCGCAGTTCCACCAGGATCTTGATCACGGCCAGTACGTCTTCGTTCGACAGGGTCATGGCGCCGGTCAGTTCATCGCGGCCAATGCGGCGGTTGAACTTCATGCGGCCCACGGCCGACAGGTCGTAGCGGTCCGAGTTGTAGAACAGGCCATTGAACAGCGCTTCAACGGAGTCTTCCGTTGGCGGTTCGCCTGGACGCATCATGCGGTAGATCGCCACTTTCGCCGCCATCTGGTCGGCGGTGTCGTCGATACGCAGGGTTTGCGAGATGTAGGCGCCCTGATCCAGGTCGTTGGTGTACAAGGTCTGGATTTCGGCAATGTTGGCGTCGCGCAGGCGGCCCAACAAATCTTCCGTCAGC
Organism: Janthinobacterium sp. GW460-12-1-14-LB5; assembly: GCF_059423585.1. Taxonomy (NCBI): domain Bacteria; kingdom Pseudomonadati; phylum Pseudomonadota; class Betaproteobacteria; order Burkholderiales; family Oxalobacteraceae; genus Janthinobacterium; species Janthinobacterium sp. GW460-12-1-14-LB5. The sequence goes on from NZ_JBWKYD010000004.1 coordinate 279,715, forward strand.
TCATCGTTCGCGGAAGCGACGACTTCGCCGGTGTCGCCATCGACGATGTTCTTCGCCAATACGCGGCCCAGCAGGTAGTCTTCCGGTACGGAAATGTGCTTGATGCCGGCAGCTTCGATATCACGCACGTGTTTCGCGTTGATACGCTTGTCTTTCAGCACCAGGGTCTTGCCCGACTTGTCGACGATGTCGAAACGCGCCACTTCGCCGCGCAGACGCTCGGAGACGAATTCCATTTCCGCGCCTTCGGAGCGCAGGTTGAAATTGTCGAAGACGAAGAAGTTTGCCAGGATTTGCTCATGCGACATGCCGATTGCTTTGAGCAAAATCGTCACGGGCATCTTGCGGCGGCGGTCGACGCGGAAGAACAGGATGTCTTTCGGGTCGAACTCGAAGTCCAGCCACGAACCGCGGTAAGGAATGATACGCGCGGAGAACAGCAGCTTGCCGGACGAGTGAGTCTTGCCGCGGTCGTGCTCGAAGAACACGCCAGGCGAACGGTGCAACTGGGAAACGATAACCCGCTCCGTGCCGTTGATGACGAACGAACCGGTGGTCGTCATGAGCGGCAATTCGCCCATGTAGACTTCCTGTTCCTTCATCTCTTTGACGACGGGCTTGGTTGGCGATTCCTTGTCCAGGATCACCAGGCGCACTTTCGCGCGCAGCGGCGACGCGAACGTCAGGCCACGTTGTTGACATTCTTTGACGTCAAAGGCAGGATCGCCCAGAACGTACGACAAGAATTCGAGACGCGCAAAACCATTGTGCGACACGATAGGGAAAATCGAGGTGAAAGCCGACTGCAGGCCATCATTCTTGCGGCCGGACGGTGCTATGTCCTCTTGCAAGAAGCTATGATAAGACTCGAGCTGGGTCGCCAGCAGGAACGGAACGTGGTGAACGTTGGCGCGCTTCGCGAATGATTTGCGAATGCGTTTCTTCTCAGTAAATGAGTAGTGCATGGACACTCCGTGAGTGACAGAAAGGATAGAAAATTCAGGTTTTGCAAGTGTTCGTTTGCACCGCTGCGTGTGACACAGACGAAACCTCAAGGCTCTGCTTTCCGGCTTGAATCGAATAAAAACTGCTACAACTACATGACAAATACGATGCAGACGACAAAGGAGCCAAAGTCGGATTTCCCCCCTTGCGAGGGGAAACCTCAGACTTTGACTCGGGCGCTAACTGACGCCAGTACAGATATTACTTCATCGAAGCGGTTGCGCCGGCTTCAACCAGTTTCTTCACTGCAGCTTCAGCGTCAGCTTTCGACACTGCTTCTTTTACAGTTTTTGGTGCGCCGTCGACCAGGTCTTTAGCTTCTTTCAAGCCCAGGCCGGTGATTTCGCGAACTGCTTTAATGACGCCAACTTTGTTTGCGCCGAAGGTGTCCAGAACAACGTTGAACTCGGTTTGCTCTTCAGCAGCTGCTGCTGGGCCTGCTGCAGGACCGGCCGAAGCCATCGCTGCTGCGGACACGCCGAATTTTTCTTCGAATGCTTTAACCAGGTCGTTCAGGTCCATTACGGACATGGCGCTAACTGCTTCCAGGATATCGTCTTTGCTAATTGCCATTTTGAAACTCCTAAATTTATTACGTTAGTTACATCAGATTGGTACTGAGAGAAAAAAGCGCGCGCAATTAAGCGGCTGCTGGGGCTTCTTCTGCTGCTGCTTCTGCAGGAGCTTCGGCGCCTTCGCCTTTTTTCGCTGCCAGGGCAGCCAGACCACGTGCAAAGCCCGAAACCGGAGCCAGCATAACGCCCAACAACTGCGAAATGAGGACTTCACGGCTAGGAATGCTCGCCAACGCGGTGACAGCAGCTGTATCCAGCGGCTTGCCTGCGTAGTTACCTGCTTTGATGACCAGTTTGTCGTTGGTTTTAGCGAAGTCAGCGATGACTTTAGCTGCTGCAACGGCATCGGCCGAGATCGAGTAGATCAACGGGCCGGTCATGGCATCTGCCAGGCTGGCGAATGCGGTACCTTCAACGGAGCGACGAGCCAGAGTGTTTTTCAACACACGCAGGTACACGCCTTGGGCACGCGCTTTAGCACGCAGTTGCGTCAAGTGACCAACCTGGATGCCACGATATTCGGCCACGACGATCGTTTGCGCATTTGCTACTTGTGCGGAAACTTCGGCGACGACGGCCTTTTTGTCATTCAGATTGAGACTCACGGTCAACCTCCTTAAATGATGTTCGGCAATCACAACCGAGTGGTTGAGCGCCTTGCATCGGTTCGAACACGGCGTCCGAAGTCAAGAAGTACTAAACTGAGCGGATGGATTCACGCAGCATGAGGACTACAAAACTTGTTCGGGTACACCATCTGCGTTGGGCACTTGCCGTTGCCGGCAAGCCTATTAACCTTCTGCATGTGCGATCGCAGTCGGCCCAACGGTCTTTGATTGTCTGCCTGCCTGGTGCGGACACCGGGCAGACAGCCCAAAGATGCGCCCGCAGCGCCCGAAGGCGCTACAGGACTTGATTCTGTTACTTAAGCTGCCAGGCTAGCCTGGTCAACACGGACGCCAGCGCCCATGGTCGACGACAGCGAAACTTTGCGCAGGTACACGCCTTTGCTCGATGCTGGCTTGGCTTTGTTCAGTGCGTCGATCAGTGCGACCAGATTCGATTTCAGATCTGCGTCAGCGAACGATTTACGGCCGATGGTAGCGTGGATGATACCGGATTTGTCGGTACGGTACTGAACTTGACCGGCTTTCGCGTTTTTCACGGCGGTAGCGACGTCAGGAGTAACAGTGCCGACTTTCGGGTTAGGCATCATGCCGCGTGGGCCCAGGATCTGGCCCAGGGTACCAACGATACGCATGGTATCTGGCGAAGCGATAACGATGTCGAAAGGCATGTCGCCGGCTTTGATCTGCTCAGCCAGGTCTTCCATACCAACGATGTCGGCGCCAGCTGCTTTGGCAGCTTCCGCTTTTTCGCCCGACGCGAATACTGCCACGCGTACGGTTTTGCCGGTACCAGCTGGCAGAACGACGGAGCCGCGCACCACTTGGTCGGATTTCTTAGGATCAACACCCAGTTGTACCGATACGTCGATCGATTCATTGAACTTGGCCGTTGCGCACTCTTTGATCAGAGCGACAGCGTTGTCGAAAGCGTACACTTTGGTACGGTCGACTTTGGCTTTCAAAGCCTTGATACGTTTGGATAACTTAGCCATTATACAACACCTTCCACCGTGATACCAATCGAACGAGCGGAACCAGCGATGGTGCGTACAGCAGCATCCATGTCGGCAGCGGTCAGATCAGGGGTTTTCAATTTAGCGATTTCTTCAGCTTGTGCGCGGGTCAGCGTACCGACTTTGTCGGTATGTGGCTTCGGCGAACCTTTGGTGATCGCAGCAGCTTTTTTGATCAGGTAGGTTGCTGGAGGCGTCTTCATCACGAACGTGAAGGACTTGTCCGCAAATGCGGTGATCACGACTGGAATCGGCATGCCTGGCTCCAGACCTTGGGTCTGTGCATTGAAGGCCTTGCAGAATTCCATGATGTTCAGACCACGTTGACCCAGAGCTGGACCGATTGGTGGGGATGGGTTTGCTTTACCAGCTGGCACTTGCAGCTTGATAAAACCAATGATTTTCTTTGCCATGATGGCTCCTATCTTGGATTGAGTAGTAGCGCCCCGCCGATCCTACCCTGGCGGGGCTCCTCTGACCGGATTTCGCTGAGACCGCTGCGGCGCTCCTGGTGGCGCTGATACAACTTAAACTTTTTCGACCTGGCCGAATTCGAGCTCTACCGGGGTAGCGCGGCCGAAAATGGTGACCGAGACGCGCACTTTGGATTTCTCGTAATTGACTTCTTCGACATTGCCGTTGAAATCGGTGAACGGACCATCCTTGATACGTACCTGCTCGCCCACCTCGTACAAGGTTTTTGGACGGGGCTTCTCGACACCCTCTTGCATCTGCTTCATGATGCCGTCGATTTCGCGCGCGGAGATCGGCGTCGGCTTGTTCGACTTGCCACCGATGAAACCGGTAACCTTGCTGGTGTTCTTGACCAAGTGCCAGCTCTCGTCCGTCATTTCCATTTCAACCAGCACATAGCCAGGATAGAAACGACGTTCGGTGACGGACTTCACGCCATTCTTGACTTCGACAACTTCTTCGATCGGCACCAGGATCTGGCCGAACTGGTCTTGCATGCCCGCGCGCTCGATGCGCTCGGTCAGTGCGCGCATGACGCTTTTTTCCATGCCGGAATAAGCATGCACGACATACCAGCGCTTGCTGCTCACTGGCACGCTCAGCGCTGCACCAGTATCCGCTACCGGAGCGTCGCCCGGAACGGACTCGTCCGCCGCTTCATCATGCACATTTTCGCTCATTATTTTTTCCAACCCAGAATTACGTCATACAACAAAAACTCGAGCAATTTATCCGTGCCCCACAGGAAAATCGCCATGACCAGCACAAAGGCAAACACGATCGCAGTAATCTGCGTGGCTTCTTTGCGGGTAGGCCAAACGACTTTCTTGGTTTCGCGCACAGCTTCTTTGGCGAAATTGAGAAATTCACGGCCGGTCGTCGAGACATACAAGAGCGCAACAGCAATAACCAAACCAGCCACAAGCGCGCTTGCACGCACCAGAGCTGGTTGGCCTGCCAGGTAATAAAACCCGACTACTCCTGCAATCGCAGCCACTATTGCCAGCGCGACTTTTATCTTGTCACTCGACGTGCTAACGGTTTGCACGGATTGATTTGACATTTTTCTACTTTCGGTGCCCTGCACCTTGACGGTGGCAGGGACGGAGGGCATCGAACCCCCAACCTTCGGTTTTGGAGACCGACGCTCTGCCAATTGAGCTACGTCCCTACGTAAAACTTTCGAGGAGTGCTATTCTACCACCCAGGACGCCCCGGGTGGAAGCATAACATTTCCTTATGCGATGATTTTTGCAACCACGCCGGCGCCGACGGTACGGCCGCCTTCGCGGATAGCGAAGCGCAGACCTTCTTCCATCGCGATCGGGTTGATCAGCTTGACGGTGATCGACACGTTATCGCCTGG